>NZ_CP036265.1:5162366-5475215 GCF_007743815.1 Alienimonas californiensis | reverse complement strand
GCTCAGGGGCTCCCATTGGCCGGAACCCGGGCGGCGGTCCGCTGGATCGTGCCGCCGCCCGGCGTGGGCGTTTCGCCGCCGAGTCGGCGGGCGACCGCGGCGACGCGGGACAGGCCGGCGGTCGCCTCGCCCCACCGGCCGGACAGGTTCGCCAGAAACTCCGCCTCGGTCGCATCGGCCTGGGCCAGCAGGGTCGTCGTACGCTCCGCGGCGGCCTGTTCGGCGGTCTCCCGCAGGCCGGCGACGAGGAGGTCGCCAGCGTCGGTCTCCAAACGCCAGTCCGGCCGCGCCGCCGGGCCGGAGAGGTGCAGCGACCCATTCAACCCGTCCAGCGTCGCCGCCGCGGCGTTCACCGTGCGGGCCAGGGCCGTCTCGCCGGGCGGCGTGCCCGATTCGTCGTCGCCCACGCCCAGCCGGCCGGTCAGGCGGAGATCCACGGCGCCGCGGAGATCCGCGTCGGCCCCGCGTCCGGTGAGCCGCAGCCGGGCGGTCCAGTTCAGGCCGGCCGGTTCGTCGTCGGTCACCCCGACGATCGGGACCGGCACGGTTCCGACGGTCGCGTTGGCTGCCCGCGGGACGGTCGCCGCGACTCGCAGTTCTACGTCGGTCACCGGCTCCCCGGCGGAGGCGTCGTGCGTGAACAGCACGGCGAAGCGGGGGGCGCTCCCGTGGGCGTCGGCGGCGTGCGGATCGGCGAGGGCGGTGAAGGAGCCGGCGACGGGGCCGCCGTGCAGGGCGGGGTCGCTCGTCAGGCCGGTCAGCGTGCCGGCGAAGGGGATCGGGCCGTCGGCCGTCGGCAGGGCGCCGGTGACGGCAAGGTTTTCCAACAACAGGGCCGGCCGCGGATCAGGCGACGGGAAGGGCACGCGGACGCCCCGCCGCGGCGGGGGCGGGGCGGCCAGCGCGTCCGGCTCGCCCAGCCGCTCCCGCAGCCAACGGGTGACGGCCAGCGTCGCCATCAGCCGTTGCGACAGGGCCGGGCCGAGCAGCGACCGGGCCGCGGCGTCCGCGTCCAAACGGGCCGCGTCGGCGAGCGTCTTCAGCCGCTCCGCGTCCCGCTGTTTGGCGGCGGCGAGGGCGGCGCGATCCTCCCCGGCCTGAGCGGCGAGGGCGGGGAGCTCCCGCCGCAGGGTCTCGGCGTCGGCGGCCAGCGTGGCGGCGTCCGCCGTGAGGGTCGCCAGCCGTTCCAGACGTTTGAGCGGGTCGGCGACGGCCGCGGCGGCGTTCATGCGTTCGGAGAGACCTGCCGATCGGGCGTCGAGTTCGGCCGAACGCCGGGTCAGCTCGTCCAGCCGGCCGTCCCATTCCCCGTGCAACCGACGGGCGACGCGGACGGTTTCCAGTTCGTCACCCAAGGCCGGCCCGCCCTCGCGCAGCAGATCGGGCAGCTCGCCCAGCGCCCCCTCGAAATCCTCCAGCCCTTCGCAGACCGGCAGCTGGGCGGAGGGCTCCGGCAGGGAGAGGCGGAGGGCGTCGAACCCCTCGGCGGGCGTCTCCCGCGGGGTTCCGAAGGTGAGGCCGGTGAGCGTGCCGGCGGTGACGTGCGTCCGGCCGCGGAGCAGTTCGGCGGCGTCGAGGTCCGCGGTCAGCCGGTCGAAGGCGATGAGGTTCCGCCCCGGCCGTTCCGGGTCCGGCAGGGCGAACCCGGAAAGGTCGATTCGCGGGGGGAACGCGGCGGTGCGAACCTCGGCCAGGTCCGGCCGCGACCCGGTCAGGCGGCCGACGGTCTGCACCGCGGTGCTGCGCAGCAGCGGATCGAATCCGAAAGCCAGAAAGACCCACAGCCCCGCGGCCAAGACGGCCCGGGGCAGGAGATAGCGGCGGTTGAGCAGCGGAACGCGGTTCCGCTGGGGCTCGGTGCGGGGCGGGGTCACGGCACCTCCCCGGCCAGCCGATCGGCGGTCCGGCCGGCGTCCCGGGCCCGTCCGAGGCGGGCGTTCGTCCACCAGTCGGCCAGCGGGGGGGCGAACGCCCGGTGGGCGGCCAGCGTGCCGCGGTGCAGGGGCCAGGCGGCGCCGCCGCCGACCAGCAGGGCGGCGAAGGTGACGGTGTTGTCCCAGCCCAGCCAGGCCCCGCCGGGCAGGGCCAGCAGCGGGGCGAGGACGCCGCGGACCGACGGGGCGCTCAGCAGGGCCAGCCCGGCGCGGTGCAGAACCGGATCGAGCAGCGGGACGAGCGCCGTCGCCACCAGCGCCGCCCACGCGGCCGCGGCGAGGTTCAGCCGGACCGCCGCGACCGCGAGCCCCAGCAGGCAGGCGGTGGCGTTCTCCTTGGGGAGCAGGCCGAACCAGAAGCCCAGCGCCACGCCCCGGGCGGCTTCCTCCGCGGTGCCCCCGCAGAGCCCGGCGAGGCCGTCCAGCGCGACCCGCACCGGCCCGGCCCCACGGGCGACGGCCGGGCCGACCGGCGGGGCGAACGGGGCTTCCGGCGACGGCGACACGGCAGACCTTCCCCCCAATCGTTCGGACCCAAGCCGGTCGTGTGGACCAACGTCCGCGGGGTTTAGGTCGCCGCGACGGTGGGGGTCAACGGCGGGTGGGCGTCCGCGGCGGGCGGGCGGGGCCGCTGCTGGCCGTCCGGCGGCCGGCGGGCGGCGACGGCGGGGTCGAACCGTTCCCGGGAGAACTCCCGCAGTTCCGTGTTGAAGATCTCCAACAGCGTGTGCAGGCAGGCCGCGACGACTGGGCCGACGAACACCCCCCAGATGCCCATGACCTTCAATCCGCCTAACACGCAGACGAAGGCCAGCAGCGGATGGAGCTTGGCGTCGTTGTTGAGCACCAGCGTCCGGATCACGTTGTCCAACGTGCCGACCACCACGATCCCGAACAGCGCCAGCAGCGTCGCGGCGACCGGGCTGTCGTGCAGGTAGAGCCAGACGACGCAGGGCCCCCACACCAGCCAGGTGCCCGCCAGCGGGATCAGGGCGGAGAGCGTCCCGGCGACGGCGAAAGCGACGAAGTGCCCCAGCCCGCAGAACTGAATGGCGATCGCCGTCAGAATCCCCTGGGCCGCGGCGGCGAGGAACGTGCTGAGCACCACCGCCCGCAGCACGGTGTCGAAGCGATCGAGGAGGGCCTGCTGATATTCCGTCTGCACCGGGACGAGTTCCCGCGTGCCCTGCAGCAGCGCCGGGCCGTCGCAGAGGAAGTAGTAGAGGCCCACGCCGAACATCGCCAGCGCGATCAGCAGTTCGACGGCGTTGCTCAGCACCCCCGCGGCGACGCCCACCCCCGCGACGGCCGGCAGATCGCGGCCGCCCTGTACGACGGCCGCTCTCAACTCGGTGTACTCCGACGGCAGCAGCTTCGCTGCGGAGGCGACGAAATCCCGTTCGCCCTCCGCCGGCGGCTCGAGCTTCAACGCCTCCCGCACGTCCGCGGCGATCAACGTCCGGTAGTCGAAATCCTCCCGCCCGGCCGCGTCCGCCATCTCGACCTTCAGGTCCGCGACCCGCGTGCGGGCCGCCTCCCCGAGATCAATCAGGTAGGAGCCCGCCGCCACAGTCGCCGCGGTGATCGGCAGGAGGATCAGCCCCAGTACCGCCGCGGTCACCACCCCCGCGGCCACCCGGCCTCGTCGGTTCAGGCGGACGCGCAGCCGCATGTACCACGGCCGACACAGCACCGCGACGACCGCCGCCAGAAACAACGGCAGCAGAAAGGGGGCGATCACCCGATAAAAGGTGATCCCCAGGAACACGATCAGCGCGCTGAGCGCCCCGAGGCTGATCACCCGGGCCAGATTCAGCCGCGAACCCCGCCGCCCGCTCCCCGGCCGGGCGGGAACGGGGGCGGCCGGGGGCGAATCGCTCCTCCGCGGCACGGGCAGCGACGGGTCGGCGGGGGGGCGGTCGTCAGTCACGCGGCGGAGTCTAACGCCGACCCCGCCGCGGTGGATCAACGCCGGGGCGTTCCCCTCCCGCGACCCCACCGCCCGCCGCCTGCCGTCCCCTTACAGGCGTTTAATCTCCCGAACCGCCTGCCAGTCGGGAGCCCGGCCTCGGGCGCTCATGAACCGCTCGAACTCGAGGCCTTCGCCGTAGACGGTCGCGGCCCCGTCCGCCCAAACCGTGTCGCACTCGAAGCACATGACGACCTCACCGGCGACTCCCTCGACGGCCGCCCGCCAGAGCGCCGTCTGCCCGCAGTAGGGGCACTGTTTGACGTGCATTGTCACGGCGTGAATTGGGACATTTCTGAGTGCGTCGTCAACGTTGCGTGCCGGCTGATCGGCCCTTTCCAGTACGGGCTTATTATTAAGTCCCGTGGCGATCAGGCCGGTCAGCAAAGACAATACCCCGACCAGGAGAAACGCCTCGATCGCGGCGCCTCTTCCCCAGACCAAGCCGACGATGCACAGATACAAGGCCGCCAAGCACGCATGCACTGCAAGCGCCATTGGAAGGCTTGATAGAAAGACGTACCAGGGGCTCCCGACAAGCACAGCCAGCGAAAATTCGAGCCACCAGGATTCTTTTCCGGCAGACGGACCAGTCATCGGCGGGTGGTTCGGAACCGAGTCGTGTGAGCGTGCGGGACGCCCCGATCGTGCGGGATCAGATCCGTCCGTTCACTCCGCCGACAGCCGGTAGAGCTTGGCGCCGGTGCGGATCAGCAGGCCGCCGGGGTCGGCGGCGACGCCATATTGGGTGATGCCGGAGAACATCGCCGAGGCCCCGGCCCGCTGCGGGTCGGTCTCCGGGGCGAGGTCCCCGTTCGCCTCCGTCGCCCCTTCCTCCCACACCCGGCTCTCGGCCAGCAGCTTGTATTCGTCGCCGGCGGCCACGGTGGCCGTCACGCCGTCCTTGCCGAACAGGTAGAGGCGGTCGCCCACCGCCAGCGGCGTCGCCCAGCAGGAACCGGCCGGGGTGCGGGAGGCGTAGAGCTGCTCGCCGGTCTCGGCGTTCAGGCAGAACAGCACCCCCTGCCGGTTCACCCAATAGGCCCGGCCGTCGTGCACGATCGGCGAGGCCCAGCTGACGGTCAGATCCTCGTCCGTCCAGATCTTTTCTGCCTTGAACCCGTCGCCCTCGGCCGTGACCCGTACGGCGCCATTGGAGATGCGGGCGGCGTCGACGTCCTCCCCGCCGCGGCCGGGGCTGGCGCCGATCAGGAAGCGGCCGTCGCCGCCGTCCTCAGTGAAATAGGGCACGGGGGTCACGGCGGTGTTGCCGCCAACTTCGCCCAGCGTCCACAGCTCCTTGCCGGTGGCCGGGTCGTAGCCCTGCACGCCGCCGCCGGAGGAGACGACCACGTGCGGCTGCCCGTTCACCGGCACGATCGCCGGGGAGGCCCAGCTTTTCCGGTTCTCGCCGCGATCGGCCGTCCAGAGGATCCCGCCGTCCGCTTTCCGCACGGCGATCAGGGCGGAGGGCCCGTCCGGGTCGTCCTTCAGGATGAACAGCGTGTCGGCCGTCTGGCAGGGGGAGGAGCCGAGGCCGAACTCGTTCTGAAACCGGCCGACCTTCTTCCACAGGGAGACGTGCCAGAGGAACTCGCCGTCGTGATCCAGGGCGTACAGGTCGCCGCTCTCGAAGAACGGGTAGACCGCGTCGCCGTCCACGCAGGGCGTCGGCGCCGCCCGGGAGACGTACAGCGTGTTCTCGACCGGGTCGGTGCTCCCCGTGGTCCGGTGCCAGAGCTTGTTGCCGCTGTTCAGATCGACGCCGAGCACGTGCAGGGCTTCCTTCTCCCGGCCGGAGACGGCGGTGACGAAGGCCCGGTCGCCCCACACCACCGGCGAGCTTTGCCCGTGGCCGGGCAGGTCGACGGTCCACTGCGGGGACTCGGGCGTCCACTTCAGCGGAATCGCGTCCGGGTCCAGCGCCGTCGCCCCCTGCCCGAGAAACGCCGGCCACGCGGCCGGGCCGGTCTCGGCCGCATTGGCGGGTTCGGCGGGAGCGAACGACAGAGCGGCGATCAGCAGCGGGGCGGCGAACATCGGACGAAACGGTGCGGGCGAAAAGGAGCGGAGGCGGACGGCAGTGTAGGCCGCCCGCCCCCGGATCGCCCGGACGCCCCGGCGGGGCGTTCGCTGGTCGATTTAGAAGGCGTCCTCCACGACCTCGCCGCCGGCCCGCGTCGCCAGCGCCCGCCAATTTTCTAGGGCGATGCCGTCGCTGACGAACTGCACGCTGCCGTCGCACAGGGCCATCTGCACGCCGCCCTCATGGGCGCTGCGGGCGGCGGTCAGGGCGTGGCTGTGGTAGCCGTTGTGGCAATCCGGCTGCTCGGAGTTCGGCGGGTGGAAGTGGTTGTACATCGCGTCGGCGTAGTGCCCGTTGATCCACTTCGCCCCCCGCTGGCCGGACCACCCCGGGGCGGCGTCGGCGAGGCAGGCGGCCGGCGTGGTCGGCGTGCCGTCCGACAGTTCGACGACGCGTCGCCGCGGATCGCCCTCCGCCGGCGGCTCGTCCGTGCCGTCGCCCAACAGTTGCTCGCCGAACACGACGGTGTGCGTCACGCCGTCCCGCAGATCGCGGAAGCCGATCGCGGACTTTGAATAGATCACGCCGGTCGCGTTCGTGGCGGAGCCGTCGTTCTTTAAACCCGCCCCGGTGCAGGCGGGATAGCTGAGCCCGCCGAACTCCGAGCCTGGCACGCGGTCGCCGTCGCTGGGGCACAACAGGAGCGGCAGGGCCTGTTTGGCGGCGGCCTCGTTCGCCGCGGCCGCGGCGATGTAGCCGAACGTCAGCGGGGGGACGTCGAAGTCCAATAAATCGTGCAGATTCGCCTGCTCGACGTACGGCAGGAGCTGCGCCTGGGCCGACCAGACCAGCGGAAACCCCAGCGAGCCCGGCGGAAAGACGCGGTGGGTCGATTCGTAATTGTGCAGGGCCAGCGCGAGCTGTTTGAGGTTGTTCTTGCACTGACTGCGACGGGCGGCCTCGCGGGCCTGCTGAACGGCGGGCAGCAGCAGGCTGACCAGGATCGCAATGATGGCGATCACCACCAGCAGTTCGATCAGCGTGAACCCGGGGCGGGACGGGGCGTCGTGGTGCGGGGAACGGGCGTGGGGGGAGGTTCTGTGGGTGCGCACGGGGAGGCGTGGGGGCGGGACGGACCGCGGGCGCTCCCCATTCAAAATGGGAAAGGCCGCCGCGAGCCGTGACGAACGGGGGGGGCGACCCCGTCTCTCGCCGACGCGCACGCGTCGGCCCCGGGGGCCGCGTTAGAGGAGGGAGGCCGCGGCGCCCGACCGCGGCGGGGGCGTCGGCGGATCGAGTTCCCACATCGCGGCGCCGACGGACCGCGGCCGGTCCCAGTCGAACGCCGGCCGCGTCGGAGCGTCGGCCGTCATCGGCCGCAGCGCCCAGGGCAGGGCGCCACAGGCGGCGAGTTCGCCTCGGCACTTCTGCGCTGCCCAGCCCAACGGCAGCGGCGGGGCGGGGGTGTCGGTCGCGGTCGGCTCCGACTTCGCATCACAGCAGTCGTCGGCCCCGCCGCAGCAGGACGCTTTCGCCGCCGGCTTCGCACAGCAGGACGATTGCGGTTTGGCGGCCGCCTCCTGCTTCACGTCCCGGGTCTCCTGCTTGGCAGCGTCATGGACGAACGCCGGGATCGCCACGTTGTTCGCCCTCGCCCAGGCGACCTTCTGCACATTCGTGAAACAACAGCACCCGGTCCAGCAGGCCTCCGCCGAACCGCACCCGCAAGCCCGATCGCGGCAGGGATACAGCTCGGTTCGGTCTTTGCCGATCGCCGCCGCCGGAACCGGCAGCGGCGCCGGCAGTTGGCAGACGACCATCGCCAGCAGCGTCGCCCAAGTCACGATCCGCTGACGAGCAGGCCGCACGTTCAACCGGCCACGAGCGAGGCGGCGACGAACGGAGCGGCGACGGGCGGGGCGGGCGAACATACTTCCGATCCGATGCTACCGATCCCGCCGCCCCGCTGCCCGTCCCGGCGACGCATCGACGCGGCGAACCGTTCAGGCCCCCCGAGCGTCTGCCGTTCGAGAGGCGCCGTCAGGCGTTCCCATCCAAGAACCGGAAACAGAGCCATGTTGGGCGCCGTCGCGGGTGACGTCATCGGCTCCGTCTGGGAGATCGAGGGGTGGAAGTCGCCGTACTTCGAGCCGTTGATCGGCCCGGAGTGCCGGTTCACGGACGACACCGTGCTCACCTGCGCCGTCGCCGAGGCGTTGCTGACGGACGGCGACTACGCCAGGCATATTCGCACCTTCGCCCGCCGCTATCCGCACGCCGGGTACGGGGGCAACTTTCAGCGCTGGTTCCGCTCCGATCGGCCCGGTCCCTACAACAGTTGGGGGAACGGCTCCGCGATGCGAGTCAGCCCCGTTGGTTGGACGTTCCAGACCGCTGATGAAACGCTCGCCGAGGCCGAACGCAGCGCCGCCGTCACGCATAATCACCCCCGCGGCGTCGCCGGGGCGCAGGCGACCGCCTTGGCCGTCTTCATGGCGCGCACCGGGGCCGCAAAGGAGGCGATCAAAGCCGAGATCGCCGGCCGGTTCGATTACGATTTGAACCGCACGCTGGCGGAGATCCGGCCGCGGTACTGCTTCGACGTCTCCTGCGACGGCTCAGTGCCGGAGGCGCTCATTGCGTTCCTGGAGTCGACGGACTACGAGTCCGCGGTTCGGAACGCCGTCAGCCTCGGCGGCGACGCCGACACCCAGGCCGCCATCGCCGGGGCCGTCGCGGAGGCGTTCTACCAGCGAACCACCGGCGTCGGCGTGCCGGCGGCGATCGCCGCGGAGGTCCGCAAACGCCTGCCGGACGACCTGACCGATGTGCTCGATCGGTTCACGGCGAACCGAGCCTGACTGCCCCACTGACCGGCCCCCTCAGCGCCGGCGGCGTCCCCGCAGGTAGCCCGCGAAATCCCACAGCCCTGCGAACCGGTAGCTCGGGTCGACGTACTTCTCCACGACATAAAACGCGAAGTAATACGCCCGGCAGCAGGCCCAGACGCACAGGGCCAGCAAGGCCGCGTTTGTCCAGGAGGGGGACCGGGCGAGCAGCAGGCCGCCGGCGAGGGCGCCCAGCAGGACGAACAGCGCCCCCTTCGCGTACAGGGCGGCGGGGGAGGCGAGGTCGCGGTTCATCAGGGCCAGAAACGCCGCCGACCGGGGCCGGCGCCCTCAGGAGCCGGCGTCGGCCCCGTCGGCGTTCGCCCGTTCGGCGGTCGTCCCGCCGGGCGTTTCGTCCGGGGCCGGTTCACGGAAGCGGCGGGCGAGGGCGGGTTGGTTGAGTTCGTCGTACAGGTCGGCGACGGCGGCCCGCACCTTCGGATCGTTCTTCAATCCCAGCGCCATCGCGCGTTCCAGGGCGGCGAGGGCATCGGCGGGGCGGTCCAGCGCCGCGAGGATCTGGCCCCGCGTTTCGTGGCAGTGGGCGTTCGCCGGGGCGGCGGCGACGGCGGCGTCCGCCAGGCCCAGCGCCCGCTCCGGCTGGGGAGGATCGGCTTTGAAGTAGAGGAAGGCGAGGTTGTTCGCCGCCGCGGCCAGCGACGGGTCGAGGGCGTGGGCCCGCTCGAAGTGGAACAGACCGTCCGCCCGGTCGCCCGCCGCCAGGGCGTTCACCCCGAGGGCGAAGTGGGCGAGGGCGGGCACCTCCCCGCTGGCGAGCGTGCGTTCCAACAGTTCCCGGGCCTCGGCGACGACGGGCGGGGGTTCGCCGTCGTCTGTGGAGCCGGCGGCGCCGCTGAAGGCGATCAGCCGGACCAGCGCCTCGGCCGAACGCGGATGGCGGCCCAGCGCCTTGCCCAGCAGGGCCAGCCGCTCCGCCGGCGGGCGGGCCCGGCGGGCGGCGCGGTCGTACTCGGCGACGTGCAACTCCGCGAGTCGCTGCGGGATCGCCGCGCTCGGGTGCAGGGGGAGGCCGTCGGTCAGAACCGCCTCGGCGGCGGTGAAGTTCCCGGTGCGGGCGAGGGCGTCGGTCAGCCGCAGGCGACTGTCCAGATCCAGCGGGTCGCGTTTGAGCCGTCCCCGCAACACCGGCACGGCCTCCGCGGCGGCGGCGGCGGCCTCGGCGGTGCGGCCCTGAGCGGCGTAGACCCGCACCAGATCCGGCCAGACCACGGGCGTGGAGGGGGCGATCTCCTCGAATGTCGTCGCGGCGGCGTCGGCGTCGCCGGCCTGCATCGATAACTCGGCGATCCGCAGGGCGACGGTCTTGTCCGCGGGGGCCGCCCGCCGGGCCGCCGCCAGGTGCCGCAGCGCCTCGGACCGGCGGGCGGCCCGTTCCGCCTCCGACGGCGGTGCGCTCGATCCCTCGGCGTTTCCCCCCTCGGGGTTCTCGGCGTCAGGCTCCTCGAACGTCAGCAGGCGACTGGCGAGGAGCAGGTGGGCCGGGGCGTGGCCGGGGCCGTCAGCCGACGCCAGCAGGCCCGTCAGCACGTCGCGGGCTTCGGCGTCGCGGCCGGCCGCGGCGAGGGCCTGGGCGAGGCGGAACCGGGCGGCGGCGTCGCCGTCCCCCAGTTGGCCGAGGCGCCGCCGGTGCAGCACGGCGGCGTCGGTCTCCCCCGCCGCCGCCGCCCGGTCCGCGGCGGCGGCGTAGGCCCCCCGCAGATCGTCCTTCTGCTGCCGGGCCGCGACGAGAAACGCCGCCAGCCCCGCCGCCGCCAGCAGTGCCGGCAGCCCGGCGAGCAACGTCCACGGGCTCCGCCGCCCTCCGCCGGCCAGCCGCCCCCGCAGGCCCGCCCAGAGCACGGCCGACCCGTGGCCGATTCCCCGCCCCAGCGCCGCGGGCGCCCGCAGCAGCCCCGTGGGGTCGAGCCGGCGCCGCGTCGGGGCGTCGACGTCGTCGTGAAAGTCGCGGCGGAACATCAGTCGGCGGCCGTCCTACGGGAGGCGGACTCGCGGGGCGGAGCGGCGTCGCGGGGCAGGGCAGCGAGGCGACGGCGCATCGCGTGGAACAGGGCCTCCACGGCCTCCTTTTCCTCGTCGCTCAACGTGCGGTAGCCGGAGGCCAGAACCTGCACTTGGTAGGCCGGCTCCGCGGCGGCGTGCCCTGCGTCCGGGGCGGAGCGGTCTCGAAACGCCTCGAACCGCCGCGTCCAACTCGACCCGGTCCGGGCGGCGAGGTCCGCCCCCAGGTTCGCGTCGTCGTCCACCGCATAAGACGTGAAGAACACCACCCCCCGCCGCCCCAGCGGTTGGGCGAGGTCCAGCCGGGTGATCACGTCGCCGTCAGCTTCGCTCCCGCCTTCTTCCTCCTCAGCAGACGTCACGACGCGATCAACGGCGTCGGTGCAGGCCCAGCCGCCGGCGGTGTAGCAGGTGCGCAGGTCGTGCCAGCCCTCGGCGAAGGGACCGTCCATCGAGATCGTCGCCTCCAGCGGACCGCGGCGGTAGACCCATTGGGCGGAGAACGGCCCGTCGAGGTGGTCCCGATCGCGGGTGACGGTGCGAAACTCCCCTCGCCGCCAGCCGTTCCACTCGGCGGGCAAGGAGTCTTCGCCCACCGGCTTCAGCGCCGCGGGTGTGAGCAGGGTCGAGGCCGGCACTGCCGCCACGTCGACCGCCGGACCGACCGCCAGCCGCCAGCCGGCGAGCAGCCCGAAGGCGACCGCCGCCGCCCCCCACGCCGCCGCACGGGGGACCGGGCGGCGCTCGGTCGCCGGCTCCGCCGCCAGCGGCGGGGGCGGCGGATCGGCGGACGGGGCGAGCGGGGCGTTCGGTTCGTCCAACTCGGCCGGAACCGCCTCCGCCGGGGGCACCGCGAACCGCAGCAGAGCGTCCACGCTGAGGGTCAGTAGCCCGGCGGCGGCGAAGGTCAGCATGCCCAGCAGATCGTGGCCGAAGCCCTCCGCGACCGGCCAGCCGAGGCCCGCGGACAACTCCACCGCCGCCGTCACCCGGGCCGCGTTCGCCGCCACCGCCCAGCCCACCGCCGCGGGCAGCACGATCAGCCAGCGCCACCAACTCCGCCGGCCCCACGCCAGCCCCAGCGCCGCGACGGCCAGCAGGGCGTAGAGGCTGTTCACCCCGCTGCACGCCTCCTCCACGAAGTAGCTTCGCCCCGGCAGTTCGACCGTCACCCCCGCCGGCAGGTGCCGCCGGCCGAGCATGTCCAGCGCCGCGCTGGCCAGCTTCGCCGCGAGCCCCTGGAGCCGCAGGACGAGGTCGGCGTCGGTGTGAAAGGGCGGGGGGAGGGTCGTCCACAGCACGGCCCACGCCGGCAGGATCGGCCGCAGCGTCGCTCCGCCGCCAGCCGAGTACGTCGCCGCCGGGACCACGAGGAACGCCGCCGTCAGGGCGAGCCAGCCGCTGCCCAGCAGAATCGCCGCGGTTGTCGGCAGCAGGGCGAGGAGCCAGAGGACGGCCTCCGCCCAGGGCCGCGGCGACGCGGCGGGTTCGCCGAGTTCGACGGGTTCCTCCTGCCGAGCGACGAGGGATTCCCGCAGCCGCCAGCCGCCGAGCGCCGCGGCGGCGAGCCAGATCAGCGGGGCGTGCTCGAACCGCGGGCTGGTCCACAGCCGGACGACGATCTCCGCCAGCAGCGGCCCGAGCGCGAGCAGCCCCGCCAACGCCGCGGCCCCCGCCGCGAACGTCGCGCCGCGGGGGCGGCGGGCGGGACGAACGGCGATCACGGAGCCTGCCAAACGGACGGACGCGGGGGCGGGGAAGGTCGGCATGATCCGCTTTGAACCCTATCCGGCAAGGGCACTGCGAACCGCGCCCCCGCGGCGTTTCCCCGGGAGGCGGCCCCCCGGAACGCCGGGGGGTTACTGAAACTGGGGCGGTTGGAGAAACGACCGTGCGTTTCGTGTGTGTCGGATCGATCGTGAGGGTACAGTGGTAAGATGGGTCGGCTCTGACGGCGCCCCCGCCAGCTCCCCGCGATCCTTCCCCAGTCCTCCCAGTCTTCCGTCCGCACGCGTCTGAGATGATCTTCACCCGCACGTCGCTCTTGCTGGCGGCGGTTCTCCTGGTCGGCGGATCCGCCGTCGCCCAGGAGCCCGCCCTCCCCGAGGCGCCCGCGTTGGATTTGTCCGACAACGCCGCCTTCGACGACCCGGTCGGCGCCGACCTCTTCGACGAGCCGGCCGAACCGGCCGACGTCGCCGAACCGGCCCCGCCTGCGAACCGCGGCGTGCGGGTGCCGCTGGTGGCGTCCGGCGAGGGCGACGGCGTCCGGCCGTCGGTGCGACTGGTCCGTCACGGAGCCGTCGTCGCCACCGGCCTGCTGGGGACGGACGGCTCGCTGGAGAGCGGTTCGGTCCCGCCGGGCGTTTACAGCGTGATCGGCGTCGCCGGCGAGGCGATGGCGATCTTCTCCCAGAAGATTGAGGCGGAGCCGCTGTCTGAGGACGCCTCCTCGGTCCGCCTGCTGGCCCCGCCGTCCGACCGGGCGCTGGCGCTGGCGATCCTCGCCCGTCGGTTCCCGGAACAGTTCGGCGCCGCCGCCGGCCCGGTCTCGCCCGCCGCGGCGTCCGCCGCCCCGGCTCCCGTCGCCCCGGCCGCGGCTGTCGAGCCGGCGGACCTGCCCGCGAACGTGGCCGCCGGCGGCCAAGAGCCCGTCTTCCGCCCCGCAGCGTTGCGGACCGCCCTCCTTGGCGGCACGCCCGCTGGCGCCGAGGGCCTCGCCCGGATGTTCGACGCCGACGGCCTCCTCCAGCCGCTTCCGGGCGCCGAGATTTTCCTGATCCGCAATGGGGACCAGGTCGCCTCCCTGACCGCCGACGGCGAGGGCCGCTACCGGCTGCCGAAGGATCTGGAGCCGGGCCTGTACACGCACGTGATGGTCAGTTCCCCCGCCTCGGCGCTGCCCGGCGACGCGACCGGCACGCCGCTGTACGGGGCGAGCGTGGTCGGCCTGAACGTGGTGAAGGAACGGCCCGTGGTGCAGCAGAACGTCGACGGTCCGTTCCGGACGGTCGTCCGCCGCGTGCTCAAGCAGGCGCCGATCGGCCCGCCGGGGGCGGATCCGGACGACTTCGCCGTCATCGGCCCGCCGCTTCCCCCCGGCCCCCCCGGTCCCCTCGCTGGCGGGCCGGTTGGCGGCGGCGGCGGGGCCGCGGGCGGCGGCGGGGGAGGGGCGCTCGGCGGGTCATTGCTGCCGTTGGCCATCGGCATCGGCGGCGGCCTGGCCATCGGGCTGAACAACGGGGATGACGACGACGACGTCCAGCGCGTCTTCGTCCCCGCCCCCCGGGCGGCCACTCCCCAGGCCCCGTAGTCCTCATCAATCGCGACAGGCGATGACGACGACTGACCGTCGGCGACCGATTGCCCAGCCCCGACCCGGTGGACCCGCCCGCCTTGGCCCCCGCCGCGCCTGACGCCGGCGCCGCCGCCGGTTCACGGCCGATCGGTCGGGACTTCATCCGCCGCGCGGACGCGGCCGGCGCCGCCCGCCGGGCGGCGCTCCAGCGGCGCCGCGTCCCCCGTCGGTCGGACCCGGTCCCGCCGGTGCGGAAGGCTTCGTCCCGGAAACCCACGCCGGCCGAGGCCCCGCCGGGTTTGCTCCCCTCGCTGGCGGCGGCGGCGGCGGTCGCCGCGGTGGCCTCGGCACCGTGGCTCGACGGCCGTTGGGGCGCCTGGCAACTTGCCGCCGTGACCGGCGGAGCGGCCCTCGTCGTTGCCGCCTTCGCGGTGCGAGAGTGGGCCGGACGGACGACCGGCGCCTTGGCGTTGCCGGCGGCGCTCGCCCCGCTGGCAGGTTTGTTGGCGCTGGGCATCGTGCAGGCGCTGTCGCCGACGGGCGGGGGGGACCTCGAAACCGCCGCCGGCACTCTTGCGCCGCATTGGACGCCGGTGACGGTTTGCCGGCCTTCCACCCGCCAGACCGCCTCGTGGCTCGCCGCGGGGTTGGCGATTCTGTTTCTCGCCGCTCAGGCCGGACGGTTCGCGGCGGGGCGGCGGGTGATCTGGTGGGGCGTGGCGGGCACGGCCTGCGCCTTCGCGGTCGTCGGCGTGCTGGGTCGGATCGGCCGGGCCGCGGACTGGGGGCTCGTCGCTTCGCTGGAGGGCGACGCGGGGCTGACGGGGGCGTTCTTTGCCGGTTTCAACCGCAATCACGCCGCCCAACTGCTGAACGTCGGCTTGGCGGCGGCGCTGGCGCTGCTGGCCCGCGGGGGCGGAAAGACGGCGTGGGCCTGCGGGGCGACGATCGCCGCGGGGCTGCTCGTCACGGGCAGCCGGGGCGGGCTGGCCGCGGCGCCGCTCGGTCTGCTGCTGAGCGCCGCGGCGCTCGCGGCCTTCGTTCGCCCCCGTGAGGGAGAATCGCCCGCGGCCGGCCCCGTCGGGGACGGCCGCGGGGCGCCGCGGGCGGTGCGGTTCAGCCTAATCGGGGCGGGGGTGGCGACGGCGGGGGCGCTGCTGTCGCTGTGGGGCCTCGGCGTGGAGGGCACCGTGCTGGGCCGGTGGGAGGGCACCCGCGATCGCGGCGTGTGGGAATCCCTGCGGGAGCGCCGGGAGCACTGGGCGGACGCGGTCCGCGTCGCCGGCGATCTGCCGCTGTTCGGCGCCGGCCTCGGCACGCACCGGTACGCGACGCCGCCCTACCTCACCCGGCCGAACCCCGCCTGGTTCACCCACGCGGACAATCAGTACGTCGAACTGCTGGTCGAGGGCGGCGCCGTCGGCGTCGCACTGCTGATCGCGGCGGCGGGGACGTTGGTCTGGGGCGTGCGGCGGGCGGGACGGGCCGGGGCGGCGGACGCCGTCGCCGCGGCGGCCTTCGCCGCCGCGGCGCTGGGGGTGCAGGGCGGGTTCGACTACGGCATTACCCGCGCGCCGGTCTGGCTGGCGGCGACGGCGCTGTTCGGCGCCGCGGTGGCAGCCGGTTCGACCGGCGTTGCGGCCGGTCGGGAGACGACGAACGGGACCCGGTTCCTCGCCGTCGGGGTCGCCGGGGCGACGGCCCTCGTCGGCGGGTGGGCGGCGTGGGAGACGGCCCGGGCGGCACCGGCGACCATCTATCGGGAGCCGAACCTGCTCGTCGCCGATCCGGCCGGCTGGAGCGCCGCGGAGGTCGAGGCGGAAGTCGCCCGGTTGGAAGCGGCGCTGGCCGCCCGACCGGACGACGCCGAAGCCGGCGTCGCCCTGGCCCGACTGCAAATCAGGCAGTACCGCGACGCCGCCGCGGAGGCGCTGGCGGCCGACCCGGCCGCCGCGGACCTGACCCCGTCCCAACTCGATCGCCTGACCGATCCCGGCCTGGGCGCCCTGCTGGCGCTGGGGCCGGGGGGCGGGGAGCGACTGGCGACTCTGCGGGCGGACGAGCGGGTCCGTCGGTACCTCCGGCCGGCGTACGGTCGGTTGCTCGCGGCCCGACGGGTCTGCCCGTTCATCCCTCGGCTGGACCTGAACCTCGCCCGCCTCGCCTGGACGGAGCCGTCGGCGGACCCGACTGGCGAGCGGTTCCTCACGGCTCTGCGACGCAACTTTCCCGCCGACGTGCCGGCCCAGATCGCCGCCGCCCGGCGGGCCGATCGACTGGGGCTGACGGCGACCGCGAACGCCGGCTGGGCCGCCGTCCTCGCCATGCAGCCGGAGCGGGCCGCAGAGGTCGCTTCTGGATTGGCGGCGGCGGACGAGCGGGCGACGCGCGACCCGGTTCTGGCGGCGGCGCTGGCGGCGGACGGCGCCACGCTCGGCGTGGCAGGGCGGTTCCGCGGATTGCTGCCGGAGGATCTCGCCGCCCAGATCGCCGTCGCGGACGCGGCGGCGGCGGTCGACGCCGGGCTGGCTTCGCTCGTCGCCGACGCCGCCCTCGCCGCGGCGGATGCGGACGGGCCGCCCCTGCCGGCGAACGTGCGGGCGGCCGCCCTGCGGCTGACGCGACGCGACGCGGAGGCAGTCGCGGCGCTGGAGGAGCACCTCGCCGTGCAGTCGCGGGACCGCGAGGCCCGGGTGCGGCTGATTGACTGGCTGATCACCGACCGGCGACCGGACGACGCCGCGGACCAACTCGCGATCCTCAACGCCCTGGAGCCGGACTCGGGGGCGGTGCGGTCGCTGTCGGCACGGCTCGACCGGGTCCGCGAGGCCGAGCGCCGGGCGGGGCGGTCGTCCGGTCGTGAGTCCGATTCGACGAAAGACGGGGGCGGGGCAAGACGGGAGGGTCGGGGCGTCTTGAAGGGGGCCGACCGCCGGCCGTAGAGTGGGCGACGAGGCGGCGGGCACAGTCGACGTCGCCGCCCCGGTCCGAGCGGGACAGTCCCGGTCCCGACTATTTTCCTCGCGCGGCTCGCCTGCCGTCGCCCGTTCCCTCCAGAAGGCCGCCCGTGCCCTCGTTCGCCGCTTCTGGTTCGTCGTTTCCCGGCGAAGACCCGCAGGCTGAGGGATACGGCCGCGGCGGCGACGGTCCGAACGCCCCGCGGTCGCATGCCGTCACCGGTTACGACGCGAACGGCGGCTGGGGCGCCCAGTCGGCGGGCGGAGACGCCGCCACGGAGGAGGGTTTCCAGCTGGGCCGACTGCTCCGCCGACGCTGGTGGGTTCTGCTGCTGGGGCTCGCGTCCGGGCTGGGCGGGGGCTACCTGTACGACCTGTACCAGCCGCCGGTGTATCAGTCCGTGGCGGAACTGACGGTCTCCGCCCGCCGGACGGCGCTGCCGGGGTCCGAGGGCGGCGGGGGCGAACCGGAGGAACTCGCCGGCGAGGCGCTCGGCAACTACCTGTACCGCGCCCAGACCGGGCCGCTGGTGGCCCGGGCGGTCCGCGAGCGGCGCCTGGACGAACTGCCGGCCTTCAAGGGGGCCGGCTCCCCGGTCGGTCGCATCCTCAAGGGGCTGGAGGGCGGGCAGGTGCCCGGCACGCGCGTGCTGCAACTCACCTACAGCGGCGGGAGCCCGGAGGAGACCGGCGCCGTGCTGGACGCCGTCGTCGCGACCTTCGTCGAGGAGGTCCGCGAGGAGGGGCAGTCCGGCATCCGCGAGGCGATCCGGCTGATCAGCGAGGCCCGCGATCAGGTGCTCCGCGACTTGGAGGCCGCCGAGGCCGCCCACCGCGAGTTCGAGCGAACCAGCCCGCTGGTCCGCGGGCCGGACGGCCAGCCGCTCAACCCGCACGCCGCCGACCTGCTCGCGCTGGACCGGGCCCGGGACGAACTGAGCCTGGAACTGTCGAACCTGACCGCGGAGGTGGAGTCCATCCGCTCCTCCATGGAGGTCGGCGGACGGCGGGCGGCGCTGGCCCAGATGGCCTCCCTGAAGCGGGAAAGCGCCGGCGAGAACCCGGCCATCGCCGAGCTGGGCTTCGAGGAGCAACACCTCGACCTCATCCTCCAACTGGAAGAGGCTCGGGAGACGAAGGGGGAGAATCACCCGGACATCAAGCGGCTGGAGAACCGCGTGGCGGCCCTGCGGCGGATCGAGGCGGACCGGGCGGGGTTGCAGGCCGGTCCCGACGGGACGGAGGGGCCGTCGTCGTTCTTGGACCTGTACGTCGCCGCCCGGGTGGAGCGGGCCCGCGTGCTGCAGTCGCAGATCGACAAACTGGACGAGCGGTACGCCGAAACCCGCGAGGCCGCCGAGGACGTACGCGACGCCGAATCGCGCGAGCGGGAGCTGCGCGACCGCCGGAACCGGCACGCCGACCTGTACGCGGCGCTAGTGGCCGACGTGGATCAACTCGACCTGCTGAAGGACGCCGACACCGTCCGCGTCACCCCGATCGTGCCCCCCGGCCCGGGCCGGCCGGCCCGGGCGCCGCTGATCCGGGCGCTCGCCGCCGGCGGGGCGCTGGGGCTGGCGGTCGCGTTCGGCCTCTCTTATCTGCTCGAGCAGTCCGACCGCCGCTTCACCGGCCCGGCGGAACTGCGGGCGGAGTTCGGCCTGCCGCTGCTCGGCCACGTCCCGGAGATCCCGCCCCGGACCCTCAAGGAGGGGAAACGCATTCGGGAGGGCGTGCCGGACGCGGGGCTCTCCACCGTCCTGCGACCGAAAAGCCAGCTGGCGGAGTCCTACCGTGCGGTGCGGACCGGGCTGCTGTCCGCGGCCCGCAACGGCGTGAAGGTCGTGCAGGTGACCAGTCCGGACCGCGGCGACGGTAAGAGCACGTTGACGGCGAACGTCGCCGTGACCCTCGGGCGGGTCGGTAAGAGGACGGTGCTGGTCGACGTGGACCTGCGCCGCCCCCGCGTCCGGCGGATGTTCGGACTGCCCCAGGTCGCCGCGGACAACCCGGGCGTGGGCACTGCGGAGGTGATCGCCGATCCGGACAAGCTGGACGAAGCTCTCGTCGAGAGCGGCCAGCCTGGCCTATGGCTGCTCCCCTGCGCCGCCCGGCCGGATCACCCGGCGGAGCTGCTCAGCAGCGAGGCCTACGAAACGTTCCTGGATGTGCTCCGCCAGAAGTTCGATTTCATCCTGCTGGACAGCCCCCCGGTGCTGGCGGTGTCCGACCCCGCGGCGACGGCCCGACTGGCGGACGGCGTGGTGGTCGTGACCCGGTTGCACCCCCGCACCCGGCGCCGGTTGGGCGAGTGCCTCGACACGCTGGATCAGGCCGGCGCCCGGGTGCTGGGCCTGGTGGTGAACGCCGTGCCGGCCGGCGGCGAGTACACCCGCGAGGTGCAGGGGGGGTACTACGGCGGTTACGGGTACGGGGCGATGGCGGGCCGCGACGCCTACTACTCCGACGAGGGAACCAGTGCCCCCGCCGCCCCGGCCCTCATCGCCGCGACGCCGGCCGACGGGGACGCCGCGACCGCCCGCAGGTCGACCCGGACGCCGGACGCCGCCCGCTCGCGGTGAGGCGGGGGCGGGCCGCGCTCGGCGGTCGGCCTTTCGGTCGAACGGGCGGCGATCTAGAACCCGGCGCACCAGAACCCGGTGCATTGGACGAACCTCGCCCCGGCCGCCCGGGACGCCGCATCATGACGCACGCCCCCGCCACCTCCCCGCCGGCCTCCGTCGCCGCGTCCCCGACCGGCCTCAGCCGGACGGTGATTCGTCCCCCCAGCGGCTGGCCGCTGCCGGACTTTGCCGAACTGTGGCGGTATCGGGACCTGTTGGTCCTGCTGACCAGCCGCAACGTCGCCGCCCGTTACCGGCAAAGCGTGCTGGGCATCGGTTGGGCGGTCGTGCGGCCGCTGATCAGCATGGCCATCTTCACCCTGATCTTCGGCAAGGCCGTGGGGCTCGAAGATCAGTTGCCCGCGGGCGTGCCCTACGCCGCGTTCGCCTTCTGCGGACTGGTGCCGTGGATGTTCTTCTCGGCGGCGCTGACCGGCGCGACGGACAGCGTGGTGACGAACCAGGGTTTGCTGACGAAGGTCTACTTCCCCCGAATCGTGCTGCCGCTGTCGAACCTCGGCGTGGCGGCGGTGGACCTGGCGATCCAGCTCGTGCTGCTCGTCGGGGTGTTGGCGATCTACCGCTTCGCCCCCGGTCCGGAGGCGCTGGCCCTGCCGGCGTTCCTGCTGCTCGCCGCCGCCGCTGCGCTGGCCGGCGGGCTGTGGCTCACGGCGCTGAACGTGAAGTACCGCGACGTGAAGTACGCCGTGCCCTTCATGATCCAGGCGGGAATTTACCTCAGCCCTGTGATCTACCCGCCGACCATCATCCCGCCGGACTACCGCCTGCTGTACTACCTCAACCCGATGGCCGGGGCGATCGAGGGCGTGCGGTGGAGCGTGCTGGGGACCGATCCGCCCGATTGGGGCTACGTGGCCCTCTCCGCGGCGGCGACCGTGATCCTGCTGATCGGCGGCGCGATGTACTTCACCCGCACCGAACGCACCTTCGCCGACATCATCTGACCGCCCGCGGCAGTCCGGTGCGGCCGCAAACGAAACGGCCCGGACGCGGAGAGCGTCCGGGTCGCTGCGTGCGCGGCGGGCGGGTTCGTCAGACGAACAATTCCCGAATCGCGTGGCCGCCGTCGGTCGCGGGGACGGGGCGCTCGCCGGCGTACAACTCTGTGTGCGGGTCGATGCCCATGGCGTGATAAATCGTGGCGTGCAGGTCCGGGACGCCGACGGGATCGGCGACGACCGACATTCCGAGTTCGTCCGTTTCGCCGATCGCCTTGCCGAGGTTCAGGCCGCCGCCGGCGAGGACGGTGGTGAAGCTCCCGCCGTGGTGGCCGCGGCCGCCGCCGGAATCGAAACCGGCGGGGCGCCCGAACTCGGAGGCGACGACGATCAGCGTCTTGTCCAGCAGGCCGTGCGATTCGAGGTCGTCCGTCAGCGTCGCCAGGGCGGCGTCGAGTTCCCGGATGAGCAGGTGTTGCTTCTCCTGGCCCTCGTTGTGGGTATCCCAGCCGGTGCCGTTGGTGAAGGCAATGTTGTGGGAGACCTCCACGAACCGCACGCCGTTCTGGATCAGGCGGCGGGCCAGCAGACAGCGCTGGCCGAACTCGGAGCCGTAGGCGTTCCGCAGGTCGGCGGGCTCGTCGGAGGCGTCGAAGATCCGGGCGAACTCCGGCCCGGCCAGCCGCAGGGCCTCGGCGATCGTTTCGTCGTAGGCCCGGATGGCGTCGGCGCCCTCCGGGGTGCGGGCGAGGGCGTCCTCCCGCACGCGGCCGAGCAGCCGTTCCCGGCGGGCGCGACGTTCCGACGACAGGCTGCCGGGCACCGTCAGGCCGGAGGGGCCGCGACTGGTGTCGGTCAGGTAGACGAAGTTCGCGGTCGGCCCCAGGAAGCCGGGCCCGCGGCTGACGGACGGCATGCCGATCAGCACGTAGGCCGGCACCTTGTCGTTCACCGCGCCGCGTTCGTAGGCGATCACGCTGCCGATCGAGGGGTACACCACCGTCCCGGTCGTGTTCCGGCCGGTGTGCATGCGGTTGACGGCCCGGGCGTGCTCGTCGATCACGTCGTGATTCGTCGACCGCACCACGGCCAGCCGGTCCGCCCGGTCGGCGAGCATCGGCAGGTGCTCGCAGAACTCCGCCCCCGGGATCGCCGTGGGGATGGAGGGGTAGGCCGAACCGGCCTTCCGCTCCTTCGGGTCGCCCAGCGTCTTCGGGTCGAAGGTGTCGATCTGACTGGCCCCGCCGCCCAGCCAGAGCACCACGCAATGCTCCGCCGTGCCGTCCCGCAGGGCGGCGGCGGCCTTCTCCTCGCCCACCACCCGCACCCGGGGCAGGGCCGCGGCGGCGGTCGCGGCAACGGCGGAAGTCAGCAGCGAACGGCGGGTCAGCGACATGGCGGCGGGGAGGGCGGGGGGAGGGGGCGGTGCCCGGACGCGTGAGGCGTCTGGGGCGGGGTTCGGCGCAGGGATCGGCGCGGCGGGTTACGGCACGAAGGGGAACTCGGGGCTGTTGAGCAGCGCCCAAAGCACGTCCTCGTAACGCTGCCGCCAGTCGTCGGTCAGCCGGGCCGAGGGCGGATCGCCGGCCTCGACCTGCTTCCGCAACTCGATCTGTCGGGCTGCCGCTTCGGAGATGAACTGGTTCGTCCAGGTGACGCCGGGGTTCTCCAGGAAGTGCGGCGGGTTGGCCGGCTCGCCGGACTTCCGCTCAGACCAACCGTCGGCCAGCAGGTCCTTGAACAGGGCGACTTCCTCCGCGTTCGGGCCGCGGGTGAAGATCGTCCGGACCGTACGTTCCGCCAGTTCCTCCGGCGAGTCGGCCGCGAGGGCGAACTCGGTGAAGCGGCTGTCGTCGGAGAGGCGGGTGAAGCGTTCGCCCAGCACGCCGTTCTCCAGCAGCGCCGGCTGGGTGACGTCCGGGCTGTCGTCCCGCACGTTCCGCGGGTCGGGCCGTGAGCCCCGCCAGCCGAAGGCGCCCAGCAGTTCCACGAACGGCTCGGCCCGCGGCACCGTCAGGCTCTCGCGGTCGCGGTCGGTGGAGAGGCTGACGAACTCCCAGGCCCGCCGCGGACGACCGAAGTTCTGGCCCTGCTTTTCGTTGCGGGCGCCGTCGGCGTCGATCGTCACCAGACCGGCCTTCAGCCGTTTGCCGCTGGCGGAGAACAGGCTGTCGACCAACTGCTCCGCCGTCATCCGCTCCCGCGTCGGCCCGGCGAACAGCTCGCGCTCGTCGTACTCCTCGGCGATCTGACGCCCGTAGACGTGGGAGTTCAGAATCAGCCGGGCCACGTGCTTCAGGTCGTAGCCGGACAGTATCAGTTCGTCCGCCAGATAGGCCAGCAACTCCGGGTGGGAGGGCTCGCCGAAGCTCCAGTCGTGGGGCGTGTCGACGATCCCGCGGCCGAGGTAGCGGGTCCACAGCCGGTTCACCATCACTTCCGCGAAGCGGCGGTTCTGGTAGTCGGTCACCAGCAGGGCGAGGCGTTCGCGGGTGTCCTGCTCCGCGTTGAACAGGTCCACCAGCTCCGGGGCCGGATCGCCGTCCCGCAGGCCCTGGAGGGTGAACGCCGGCGGCACGGATTCGCCCGGCTTGAGTGTCACTTTGACCACGGAGTTCTCCACCAGCTCCGGCGGCAGGCTGCTGCCGGGCGGGACCGTCTGCGAGGAGCGCTTCAGCATCGCCGCCATGCCGAACAGGTCCTTTTGCAGGAACGGCCGGCTGGGGGCGTCGTGACAGCGGGCGCAGGTCATGTCCGAGGCGAGGAACGCCTGACCCAGCACGTGGGCCTTCGCGGCGAAGGGGGCGTCGTTCTGGCTGGCCAGGGCGAACCCGCCCAGCCCGCCGCTGTACTCGGAGCCGTTCATGCGGATCAGCTCCGTGGCGAAGCGGTCCGCGGACAGGTTGTCGAAGAAGGCTTCGTGCAGCCAGTCGCGGAACGGGCCGGTGTTGTTCAGCGTCGGGTTGACGATCGTCGGGTTCTCCGCGAGCACGTCCTGCCACTCGCCGACCCAGCCGTCCGCCCAGCCGAGGTCGTCGGCGAGGTAGCGATCGACCGCCTTGGCCCGGCGTTCGTCCGCGGGATCGGCGAGGAACTGGTCGATCTCCTCCGGCGTCGGGATGCGGCCGACCACGTCCAGCGCCGCCCGGCGGAGGAAGGTCGCGTCGTCCGCTTCCGGCCGCGGTTCCATGCCCTCGGCGGCCAGCTTCGCGTTGATGAAGCGGTCGACCGCGTTCTTCTCCGGCAGGCCCTCGGTGGGGGCGGGAACCTCGGCCCGGGGCGTGTAGGCGTCGCGGGTGAAGTCGTGACGGGCGTTCCAGCGGGCGATCTCCCCGGCGGCGGCGGACCGCCGGCGAGTCTGATCGAGCTTCCGCAGCCAGTCCGCGTAGCTCTCCGTGAAGACGACCCATTCGCCGTCGGTCAGCGCCGGGCCGAGGGAGTCGTCGCCGGGCAGGAGCAGGCGGAACGCCTCGCCCAGAGTTTCTTCACCCTCGGCCGGGGCCGGGCGGACAAACAGGCCGGCTTCGCCGGTCTCCCGCCGCCGGCCGCTGCCGCCGGCGTAGAACTCGGCGAGAACGCTGATCGGTTCGCCGTCCGCAGTGAAGCGATAGGTGGCCTCGGCGTCGCCGGGCCGCAGGCTCCGCAGGCCGGGGGCCTTCACCTCGCCCGCCGGGTACAGGGGCTGGTGGGCACTGGAACTGCGGTCGAAGAACCGCACGTTCGCGGCCGGTTCGCCGTTCAGGGAGACTCGCGCCCCGCTGCGGCTGCGGACCAGCAGTTCCCACTCGCCGGCCGGCAGCGTCGCCCGACCGCGGACCCGCACCACGACCGCCTGCCCGCGATCCACCCGCACGCCGGTCGGGCCGTAGGCGTGGGCGATCTGCGGGACGGCGAAGGAGTCTTGGACGTACGTGTCGTTCGCGAGGCGGGGCAGGGTGAAGTTCCACGACCGGGCCTTGCCGTCCACGTCGTCGATCACCTCGACCAGAGCCCGGCCCTCCGGCGCCCGGGGGGCCGGGCGGGCGGCGACCAGCGGCGGGCGGGCTGTCAGCTCTTTTTCCGACAGCGTGCCCCGCAGCAGTCGGAGCGAACCGATCGCCCCCTCGAAGGTGCTGCCGGCGCTGCCGCCCATCGACGAACCGATCCACAGGTCGTCGCTATCGGTGATCGGAGCTTTGTCCGTGGCCCCGCCCATATCCCAGACGCCCGCGGTCTCCTTGCCGTCCAGAAACGCCCGCAGGCTGTCCGGCTGGCCGAAGGTGTAGGTGAAGGCGATCCGGCGCTCGCGGCCGTCGCAGGGGATCGTGTCGTGGGAAGTCCAGCGGTGGAACTCGCCCGCCTTGTCGGCGAACAGGAAGGAGAGCGCCGCCCGGTTCCCTTCGCCCGCCAGCCGCAGGGCGTAGTTCAGGTTGTTCGGCGCCCGGCCCTTCGCGTTGGTGCGGCCCTTGCTGAGGATGTGCCCGAAGCCGCCGCCGGCTTTCGGTTGCGGGTGAACGGTGACGAGCACGGACAGCGCCTCGCCGTTCCCCAGCGTCAGCAGGCTGCCGGGGCCGGTGTCGCGGACCCGCAGGTAGCCGGACTGCCCGACGTTCAGCCGGGGCGTCGGCGTGGCGGCGACGGCGGCGTCGTTCTCCAGCGTCCCGGCGATCGGAACCTTGTACTCGCCTGCCGAGGCGATTCCCACCGCCATCCCGTCCGACGGCTGGGACCAGTCCCAGGTCACGCCGGGCAGTGCCTCCGCCTCCGCCGGGGCGGCGGACGGGGCGAGGAACGCGAGGGCCAACAGGGCGGCGGAGGACGTCACGGTGATGGGAACCTCGAGAAGCAGTTAAAAATGTACGTTCCCCCACTATACATTGGCTTTGGCGAATGGGTAGCGCTCCCGCGGGAGAGAGCGAAAAGCGGACCATCGGCAGAGATTTGAGCGAATTTCTCCTTCCATCGAACTTTTCGCGTCCGATTCGGTGCCCAATCGCTCTTGGTGGGGGACCGCCCGCTCTCCCCGCTGTCCCGCCGCGTGACCGAAGCCCCGCCTGCCGCCGCCCCGAACGCCGATCCGGCCGCGGTCGAACCGGCCGCGGAGCGCAGCCGGATGGACGACTTCGCCCGGCTGCTGGGCGGGGCGCAACGGCGGCTGTTCCTCTATCTGATGGGTCTGCTGGGCGACCGCACGGCCGCGGAGGACGTGCTTCAGGAGACCAACCTCGTGCTGTGGCGGGAGTTCGAGCAGTTCGAACCGGGCACGAACTTCACCGCGTGGAGCTGCCGGGTCGCCTTCAATCAGGTGCGAGCCCATCGGGCCAAGCGGGGTCGGGACCGATTGGTGTTCAGCGAAGCGTTCCTCACCGCCGTCGACGAGGAACTCACCCGCGAGGCCGACGGTCTTGAGGAGCGCCGGGCCGCCCTCGCCGACTGTTTAAATCGCCTGCCGGACCACCACCGCGAACTGGTCCGCCGCCGCTACCTCGGCGAGCGGGACGGCGGCACGGAGGAACTGGCCGCACGGCTCGGCAAGAGCCCCGACGCGGTGCTGCGAATGCTCTCCCGCATCCGGCGCACGCTGCACGACTGCGTCTCGCGGACCCTCTCGGCGCCCGGCGACGGCTTACGCACGGAGGCGAACCTTGTCTGAGACCCTGACCAATCCCACGCCCGCGGAATTGCGGGAGTTCGACGCCCTCTGCGACGCGGTGTTCGACGGCGCCGCCTCCGCGGAGCAGGTCGCCCGGCTGGAGGGGTTCGTGCTGAACTCCCCAGTGCTGCGGCGGCGATACGTCGAACTGGCCGATCAGGAGGCCACGCTCGCCTGGGGCGACGGCGAACTGGCGCCCCTGCGAATTGGGGAAGCGGTCGAAGCCGCGTCTCCCCCGCCGCCGGACCGTCCCCGCCGCCGGCTTTGGCCATGGGTGGCCGTTCACACCGCGCTCGTGGCGTGTGCGGCGGCGTTGTGGGTGTTCGTTACAGAGCAGATCGCCCGTGAGACGGCCCCGATCTCCGCGGCGACGGCGCCCGCCCCGCCGGCGGCGGTGTGGGCGGCGAGCGCCGGGGCGGAACTGTTCGGCGAGGCGGCCCCCACGATCGGGGCCGCGGCGCCGGTGGGGCGGGAGCAGGCGTTGCTCCGCGGGTGGGTGCGGCTGCGGTTCGCCGACGGGGCCGAGGCCGTGCTGGAGGGGCCCGCGGTGTTCGAGGTCGCCGCTGCCGATCGCCTGATTTTGAAGGCGGGCCGGTGCAGCGTGCACGCCCCGGACGGGGCGGAGGGGTTCCGCGTCGACACGCCGGACGGGCAGGTGCTGGACCTCGGCACCCGCTTCGCCGTGCGGGTGCGGGAAGGGGACGGCGAAGCCGACGGCGGAACCGAGGTGCACGTCGTCGAGGGCGCCGCGGAGCTGCACTGCGTCTCCAGGTCTGACGGCACGGAGTCGCCGGACCGGCTCGTCACCGGGCAGGCCCGCCGGCTGACGGCCGTGGGCGGGGCGGGGAAGGGGCCGCTGGCGTTCGATCCCGCCGTCTACCGCGAAATTCTGCCGGACCGCGTCATCGCCTACGATGCCCAGACCGACCCGCACGACGCCACCCGGCTGACGGCGCTCACCGTGCAACGGGCCG
Organism: Alienimonas californiensis; assembly: GCF_007743815.1. GTDB lineage: Bacteria > Planctomycetota > Planctomycetia > Planctomycetales > Planctomycetaceae > Alienimonas > Alienimonas californiensis. The sequence goes on along the minus strand of NZ_CP036265.1, from coordinate 5,447,935 downwards.
GCGAGACGCTCTCGTACCCCGCCGCGGACCTGATTCCCTCCGTCGTCACCGCGTTTCACGCCCCGGAGGGCGGCTATCCGTACGCCGTGCCGAGCGGCGCCGACGGCAGTCTGGGGCGCTGGCTGACGGAACCGTTCCTCTTGAACGCCGGGCACATCAACCCCGGCGGCTCCCGGGAACCGCTGACGGGCGATCCGGTCCTCGACGGGCCGAATCGCACCCCCGGTCTGGCGATGCGGTTCACGACGCCTGTGACGAACGCTCCGGGACCGGATCTGGTCCTGTTCGACATTCAATCCGTCGTGGATCCCCCGGACGGCGATGCTTTTCACCTTTCGCCGGTTGAATTTCGCCCCGGTCTACGGTCCATCACCGTCCGTCGATACGATCTGACGGTCGGCGATCCCGGTTCCACCGTGGTCGCCCCGTTCGTCCTGCCGAAGCCCGACCCGGCCGCCGCCGTCGGGCCGACGCTGGACGCCGTGCGGCTCACGGACGAGACGCCGCGGCTGGTCCCCTCGCTGGGATTCACCGCGAACGCGGTGGTCGTGGACCTGTCGGACCTCGGCTACGCGGCGGGGGAGACAGCGGACGCCCTGTTCGTGCAGGACGCCCGCGACGACCCGAAATACATCGATCCCACCCTGATCGTCGGCCTGCCGGCCGACCCGCCCCGCATTCCCGCCTCTTCCTCTCACCCGCGCCCGCGGAGGGACACGCCTTGACGCCGCTCGCCCGACTGTCGCCCGTTCGCCCGCGGCCGGCCCGCCTGCTGCTCGCCGGCCCGCTGGCCGTCTGCCTGTCCCTCGCCGGCGCGATGCCGGCCGGGGCGGCGGAGCCGCAGGAGAAGGACCTGGAAGCGGCGAAGGCCCGCTTCTTCGAGAACGAGGTCCGCCCGCTGCTGGCCAAGCGCTGCTTCGAGTGCCACGGGGAGGCGAAGCAGGAGGGCGAATTGCGGCTGGATTCGATGAACCACATCCTCGCCGGCGGGTGGAGCGGTGCCGCCCTGGAACGCGGCAAGCCGAACGACAGCCTGCTGATGGAGGCCGTGCGGTACGAGTCCTACGAGATGCCCCCCAGCGGCAAGCTACCGGCCGAGGAGATCGCCGTGCTGGCCCGTTGGATCGAACTCGGCGCCCCCTGGCCCGGCGCTGAGGATAGCCCGCCGGTCCGCCCGGCGAGCGAACGCGGCCCGACGTTCACCGCGGAAGACCGCGCCTGGTGGGCCCTGCAACCGGTCGTCGAACCGGAGGTTCCCGCCACGAACAGCGACTGGGGCCGCAACGACGTCGACCGCTTCCTGCTGGCTCAGATGGAGCAGCGCGGCCTGACCCCGGCGCCGGAGGCCGACCGCCTCACGCTGATTCACCGGCTGACGCAGGACCTGACCGGCCTGCCGCCGACGCCCGAGGAGGTGGACGCCTTCGTCGCGGACGAGTCTCCGGGCGCCTACGACCAACTGGTCGACCGCCTGCTGGCCAGCGACGCCTACGGCGAGCGCTGGGGCCGGCACTGGCTGGACCTGGTGCGGTACGCCGATTCCGACGGCTACCGGGCCGACGGCTACCGCTCGAACGCCTGGCGCTACCGCGATTACGTCATTGAATCGTTCAACGAGGACAAGCCCTACGACACCTTCGTCAAGGAGCAACTCGCCGCCGACGAGCTGTACCCGAAGGACGTGGACGCCCAGGTCGCGCTCGGTTACCTGCGGCACGGGATCTACGAATATAACTCCCGCGAAGCCCCCGGGCAGCGGGAGCTCATGCTGAACGAACTGACGGACACTACCGCGGACGTGTTCCTCGGCCTGGGTTTGCAGTGCGCAAAGTGTCACGACCACAAGTTCGACCCGCTCCCGCAGACGGACTACTACCGACTGCGGGCGTTCCTGGAGCCGGTGTTGTTCCGGGACGACGTCCCGCTGGCCACCGAGGAGGAGCAGGCCGCTCACGCCGCCGCGATGAAGCAGTGGGAGGAAGCCACCGCCGACCTGCGGGCCGAATTAGAGGAGATCGAGGGCCCCGCCCGTGAGAAGGCGTTGAAGTCGGGCGTCGGGCGCTTCCCGGAAGACGTCCAGGCGATCTACTACAAGCCGGACGCGGAAAAGACGGCCTATGACCGTCAGGTCTACTGGCTGGTCCACGATCAGGTGCTGTTCGAGTGGAACCGGCTGGATAACCGCATCCCGTCCGACCTGAAGCCGAAGGCGGTCGAACTGCGGAAGAAGATTGCCGAGTTCGACCACCTCAAGCCGGCCCCGCTGCCGACCGGCCGCATCGCCGGGGACGCCGACGCCGTCCCCCCGCCGACGGTCGTGCCGAAGCGGAAGCTGGAAGTGCAACCGGGCAAGATCGCGCTGCTGTCCGAGGAGCCGATGGAGATCGAGCCGCCCCTTCTGGACGGCAAGCCGCTGCCCGGCGTGAACGGCCACGGCACGACCGGCCGGCGGACGGCGCTCGCGAAGTGGATCACCGACCCGGAGAATCCGCTTTCCACCCGGGTGATCGTCAACCGCGTCTGGCAGGGGCACTTCGGCCGCGGGCTGGCCCCCAACGGCAGCGACTTCGGCCGGTTGGGCGGTCCGCCGTCGCACCCGGAACTGCTGGACTGGCTGGTCGTGCGGTTCCTCGACGAGGGCTGGCGGCTCAAACCGCTGCACCGCCTGATCGTCTCCTCCGCCGCCTACCGGCAGGCCGCGACGCACCCGCAGGCCGCGGCGTACGCCAGCATCGACCCGCAGAACGACTGGTACTGGCGGGCGGACGTCCGGCGCCTCGCCGCGGAGCAGGTCCGCGACGCGCTGCTGTCCGTGACCGGCTCGCTGCGTGAAAAGGACGGCGGCCCCGGCGCCGGCCACGGCACGCCGGTGCGGAGCGTCTACCTCCAGGTGAAGCGGAACAGCCGCGAGCCGCTAATGGACCTGTTCGACCTGCCCCAGTTCTTCATCAGCGCCTCGAACCGGGACACCACCACCAGCCCGCTGCAAAGCCTGTATCTGATTAACTCGGACGACGTGCTCGGCCACGCCGCCAAGCTGGCCGCGCGGGTCTCCGCGGAGGCAGGCTCCGCCGGTCAGTCCGCCGACGGCGAGGCCGCCCTCGCCGCCGCCGCGTGGCGGGCGGTGCTGGGCCGCGAACCGACCGACGGGGAACTAGCGAGTTGCGTGGAGTTCCTGCGTGAACAGGCCCGCCGGGCCAAGGCCGCGGCCGAGAAGGACGGCGGCGAGCCGGACGAATCCGGTCTGAAGTTCGCCGACTTCCCCACCCGCGACGGCCGGGCGGTCGTCAGCACGGAACGCGAACCCGCCCCGCTGTTCGCCCCGCACGTGGACCGCCTCGGCGATCCGCTGGCCGGCGGCGGCTTCACGGTCGAGGCCTTCTTCCAGATCGACAGCGTCTATGCCACCGGCTCGGTGCGGACGCTGGTTTCCAAGTGGAACGGCGGCAGCGGCGAGCCCGGCTGGGGCTTCGGCGTGACCGGGAAGGGCTCCCGTCGCAAGCCGCAGACCCTCGTCATGCAGATGTACGGCCGCCCGTTCGGCGGCGGGGCCGTGCGGGAGGCGGCGATCTTCAGCGATCAGCACATCGACCTGAATAAGCCCTACTACGTCGCCGCCGCCGTCGTCCCGGCGACGGAGGGCCAGCCCGGCACGGTGACGTTCATCCTCAAGGACCTGTCCAACAACGACGTGCCGCTGTCCGTCGTCACCCACGAACACCCGCTCGCCGAGGCCGGCAACGCCACCCCGGTGGCGATCGGCCGGCGGGGGACCTCGCCCAGCGCGAACCTGTTCGACGGACTGATCGACGAGGTGCGGCTCTCCCGCGGCGCCCTGGGCGTGGAGGACGCGTTGATTACCGACGAGTCCCCCAGCGACGCCACGCTGGCCCACTGGACCTTCGAGAAGACCCCCGGACCCTTCCGCGACGCCGCCGCCGAGCCCGGCAAGGGGCTGGACCTCACGCCGCACCGGGCCGCCGTCTCCACGGCGGAACCGCGGCGGCAGGCGCTGGTGGACCTCTGCCACGTGCTGCTCAACAGCAGCGAGTTCCTCTACGTGCAGTGACCCAGGCGACGTGAGTCCGACCGGGCGGCGACTCCCGCGGTCGCCGCCCGGGACTCCCGCCGACTCCCGTATCTCTCGCATCTGACTCCCGCAGACTCCCGCCATGAACGTCCCCCGACTCCCGCACGTTTCGATCCCGCAGTCCCGCCGCGAGTTCCTCGCCCGCAGCGGCGCCGGGTTCGGGGCGACCGCCCTGTCCGGGCTGTTGGCGGACTCCGCACTGTCCGCGGAGAGCCGGTCGAAGGTGGCGGAATCGTTCCAGCACCACGCCCCGACGGCGAAGTCGGTCATCTTCCTGTTCATGGAGGGCGGGCCGAGCCACATGGACACCTTCGACCCCAAGCCGGAGTTGAACCGCCTCGACGGCCAGCCGTTGCCGGAGAGCTTCGGCACGGTCGCCCTGGCGATGGGCGAGGCGAACGCCCCGCTGATGGCCAGCCAGCGGAAGTGGAAGCAGCACGGCGAGGCCGGCACCTGGGTCTCCGACTGGCTGCCGGAGATCGCGACCTGCGTGGACGACATCGCCGTCCTGCGGAGCTGTCACACCGACGGCGTGAACCACAGCGCCGGCGTCTGCCAGATGAACACCTGCAGCCCGCTGGGCGGTCGGCCGAGCCTCGGCAGCTGGGTCAGCTACGGCCTGGGCACCGAGAACAAGGACCTGCCGGCGTTCGTCGTGATGCAGGACGGCGGCAGCAGCGTGGTCAACGGCCCGCGGAACTGGAGCGCCGGCTTCATGCCCGCCTCCTACCAGGGCGTGCGGTTGAAGGAGGTCGGCGACCCGGTGCCGAACCTCTCCACGCCGGAGGCCGTCGGCCGGCTCCGGCAGGAAGGGAAGCTCGATTTGCTCAGCAAGTTGAACAGGAACTTCGCCGCCGCCCACCCGGAGCAGTCGGAGTTGGACGCCCGGATCGACAGCTACGAACTCGCCTTCCGCATGCAGGCCGAAGCCCCCGGGGCCGTGGACCTCGCCCAGGAGACCGCCGAGACCCGCGCCCTCTACGGGATGGACGACAAGGAGACCGAATCCTTCGGCCGACTCTGCCTGCTCTCCCGCCGGTTGGCGGAGCGGGGCGTGCGGTTCATTCAGCTCTACCACGGCCCCGGCTCCCGCTGGGACGCCCACAGCGGCATCGAGGGGAACCACTCCAAGCTCTGCAAGAGCATGGACAAGCCCGTCGCCGGCCTGCTGAAGGACCTGAAGCGCCGCGGCCTGCTGGACGAAACGCTGGTCGTCTGGGGCGGCGAGTTCGGCCGCACCCCGATGAGCGAGCAGGGCAACGGCCGCGACCACAACCCGACCGGCTTCACGATGTGGATGGCCGGCGGCGGCGTGAAGGGCGGCCAGACGCTCGGCTCCACCGACGAACTCGGCCTGCGGGCCGTCGAGGACCGGCTGCACGTCCACGACCTGCACGCCAGCATCCTGCACCTGCTCGGCCTGGACCGGCTCGACCTGACCTACGAATACAAGGGCCGCCCCGAACGCCCGACGATCAACGAGGGTAAGTTCTTCCAGAAGCTCGTCGGCTGAGCCTCACGCCTCGGGATCGACCGACGGCTCGTCGGCGTTGGGATCGCTGGAGCTGCGGTCGATCTCCGGATCGTTCGGTTCGCCGGGGCCGGGCTGGCCGGGAACCTCTGGGGTCGGTTGCGGTTCGGCCCGCTCGTAGCGGACGGAGCCCCACTTGCCGGCTTTGGCGCTGAACAGGCCGAAGGCTCGTTCGGACGCGACGCGGACGTAGTTGCCGCCGACCGCCGGCCCGTCGATGCGCTCGTCCGCGTCCAGCGGGTGCAGGCCGCCGGAGCCGGTCAAGCCGCTGTAGGCGTACACGCCGTCGGCCGTGCGAATCGCGGCGACGTGGGAACCGACGATCGGCGTGGCGGTCGCCCGCTCGCCGATCGGGTGCGAGCCCCATTCGCCGGAGGCCCCGCCGAAGGCGTAAACGGAGCCGCCGGTCACGAACATCACCACCCCCTGACCGACAACCGGCTGCACGTTGCCGCGGTCCGCCTCCGGCACGGCCACGGGCAGCGGCACCAGGTCGCCGACGGCGGCGGACCATCCCCAGATCTGCGAGCCGTCCGGCGAGATCAGCACGCCGGCGCCCTGTCCGTGCAGAAACGTTTCGCCCGTCGGCGATCCCGCGGGGGCCATCCTCCCGCCGAAGCCGAAACCCCCGCCGCCGAAGCCGAACCCGCCGCCCGGCGGATGCGGTTCGATAATCACCTCCACCCCCGGCGGCTGGGGAGCGAACGCGGGGGCGACGAGCAGGGCGGCGGCGAGGGCGAACATCGGAGAGGTCCGAGCGGGGGGGGGGACTCCTTTGAGGATACCGATGCGACGCCTGCCGCGGGGCGCCCGATAGCCCGCTCCGTTCGTTACGCTGGGCCGCCCGCCCTCTGTCCTCAGGTCTCGCTCATGCATCGCCGCGAACTGTTCGGAGCCGCCGCCGCTCTCGCTCTGCCGGGGGGGCTGGGCTGGGCCGCCGAAGGAGAACCGGCGGCGGCGGGGACGCTGCACGAACCGGCCCGCAGCGTGCCGATCGCGGGGTATTCGGACGTGCTGGTCTGCGGCGGGGGGCCGGCAGGGGTGGCGGCGGCGATCTCTGCGGCCCGAGCCGGGGCCCGCGTGCGGTTGCTGGAACTGCACGGCTGCCTGGGCGGCGTCTGGACCAGCGGGATGCTGTCGTACGTCATCGACGCCGGCAAACCGGGCTTCAACAACGAACTGCTCGCCCGGCTGGAGCGGCTCGACGCCCAGCGGGCCAACGCCCGGCAGTCATCCCTCCGCAACTACCTCTACGACGTGGAGGCGATGAAGTTCACGCTGGAGGACCTCTGTGCCGCCCTCGGCATCGAGGTCCAACTGCACACCCGGGTCGCCGGCGTGGCGAAGGAGGGCCGCCAGGTCGTTGGGGCCTTCACGGAGTCCAAGAGCGGCCGGCAGGCCTGGACGGCGGACGCCTTCATCGACGCCACCGGCGACGGCGACTTCGCCGCGCTCGCCGGCTGCCGCTGGGAACTGGGCGAGGCCCGGTCCTCGGAGGCGCTGGGCGAGGGCTGTCCCTGTCAGCCGATGTCGCTGATGGGCGTCCTCAGCGGGGAGCCGGAGACGCTGGCCTCCTTCAACACCTCCCTCGGCTCCGACCGCAAGGAGGCACTGCTGGCTGAACTGAAGCGGGCCGGAATCACGCCGAGCTACACCAAGCCGACGCTGTGGCACCTCGGCGGGCCGGTCGCCGCGGTGATGCTAAACCACGAATACGGCGTGGACCCCACCGACGCCGCGGCCGTTACCGCCGCCACGTTCAACGCCCGGCGGGAGCTGTTCCAACTGGCGAACGCCCTGCGGTCGCTGGGCGGCGGCTGGGCGGAGACGCGGCTGGTGACCACCGCGGAGCAGATCGGCGTCCGCGACGGCCGCCGCATCCGCGGGCGTTACGAGGTCGACGTGAAGGACGTGAAATCGGGCGTGCGGCACGACGACGCCGTCTGCCGCTCCGGCTTCTGCGTGGACGTGCACGCCACGACGAAGGAGCAGGGGGACAAATCCGCCTACGGCTCGGCTGGCGTGAAGGCGAAGCCGTTCGACATCCCTCTGCGGGCGCTGGTGGCGGCGGACGTGGACGGCCTGCTGACCGCCGGCCGCTGCCTGAGCGGCGACTTCTTCGCCCACGCCAGCTACCGGGTGACCGGCAACGCCGTGGCGACCGGCGAGGCCGCGGGCGTCGCCGCGGCGGTCGCCTCGAAGCGGAGCGTGATGCCGCATGATGTGCGGTGGGAGGACGTCGCCGCCCCGCTGGCCGCCGTGCGGGACGAAGCCGAAGCGTTGGCCGCCGGCTGACCCGGCACCGGGGGAGAAAGCCGCCGCCGCGTCAGTCCGCCGACTGGCGGGCGGTCCCGCCTGCCGCCAACTCGGCGACGGTGCGGAGCAGGACCTCCGCCTCGAACGGCTTGGCGAGGTAGGCGTCGCAGCCGACCGCGGCGCAGCGTTCGCGGTCGTCGGCCATCGCCCCGGCGGTCAGGGCGACGATCGGCGCGGTGCAGCCCGCGGCCCGCAGCTCGGCGGCGGCTCCGAAGCCGTCCAGCCGGGGCATCTGCATGTCCAGCAGAATCACGTCGAACGCCTCCGGATCCGCCGTCCAGGCCTCCACCGCCGCTCGCCCGTCCTCGGTCTCCGTCACCTCGTGGGCGGCGGCGGTCAGCAGGCGGGTCGTGAGTTTTCGAAGCGCGCGGGTGTCCTCCGCCAACAGCACCCGCACCGGCGTGCCGGCGCGGGGCAGGGGCGCCGACGCCTCCCGGAACGCTCGATCCGGCCCGGCGCCGGCGGGAAGTGCGTGGGGAACCCGCTCCCGCGTCGCCCCGCCGGCCACTTCGTCCGCCGCTTCGTCTGCCGCGGCGTTCGAGGCCCCGCCCACGGGGAACTCGCCGGTCTCCTGGCCGACCGGTTCGACGAACTCGCCGTCAGCGTTCTCCCCGGCGGCGACGGTGAGGGTGAAGGTCGACCCGGCCCCCGGTTCGCTCTCGACCCGCACGTCGCCGCCGAGCATCTCCGCCAACCGTTTGGTGATCGCCAGCCCCAACCCGGTGCCGCCGGCCCGCCGGGTCGCTTCCGCGTCCACCTGCCCGAACGGCCGGAACAGCCCGGCGAGTTGCTCCGCGGTCATGCCCACGCCGGTGTCCGACACGTCAAATCGCACCCGCGGCGGCCGGGACTCGGGCGTCCGCGGTCAGGTCGGCCGGGGCGTCGGGCAGGAAGCGAACCTCCATCCGTACGCGGCCGCGATCGGTGAACTTGATCGCGTTGGAGAGCAGATTCAGCAGGCATTGCCGCAGACGGACCGCGTCCGTCATGACGAACCGCGGGACCGGGCCGAGGTACCGGACCTCCAGCTTCAACCCGCGGTCGAGCGCCTGCACGTTCATCAGCGAGCGCACCTCCTCGAGCAGCGGCACCAGTTCGACGGGGCGCCGGTCGATCTCCAGCTTGCCCGCCTCCACCTTGGAGAGGTCCAGCAAATCGTTCAGCAGGGTGAGCAGATGATTGCCGTTGGCGCGAATCTGCCGGGCCATGTCGCGGCGGTCCGGATTCTCCAGCGCCCGGGCGAGCAGGTCCGCGTAGCCCAGCACCGCGGTCAGCGGGGTGCGGAGTTCATGGCTCATGGCGGCGAGAAACTGCGTCTTGGCGACGTTGGCCGCCTCGGCGGCCTCGCGGGCGGTGCGTTCGGCGGCCTCGGCCCGGCGCCGCTCCGCGATCTCCGCCTCCAGCGAGTCCGCCAGCTTCGCCCGGCCCGGCAGGTGCAGGATCGCCGGGAGCGCCAGCAGCAACGCCGCCACGGTCGCCCAGGAGACCGCCGCCGTGAGGGCCTTCATCAGTCCGGACAGCCGGTACAGCGGCTCCCAGAAGATGAACGCGTCCAGCGCGTGCGTGGCCCCGCAGGCGAGGATGAACGCCGCGAACAGCCCGCCGAGCCAGTGGAACGGCACGTCGTTCCGCTTGCTGCCCAGATAAATCAGCAACAGCGGAATGGAGGTGTAGGCCGCGGCGATCAGCGAGTCGCCCACGACGTGCAGCCACCCCACCCAGGGCTCCGCCTCCCATCCGGTCCCGCAACGCCAGCGCGGGGGGAACCCGTCCGTTCCGAAGAGCCAGTTCATGCCGCGGGCGCCCGTGCCGGTGGTCGTCGGCGACCGCCTCCGGGATCTGTGAGACGAGAGGCCCGGCGCGCGACTCCGGGCCTTTTTCGCCCCAGCCTCGGGACGCTGCATGCATCGTTGACGCGGGCAGCAAGAAGGGGCAAGCCTGTGCAGCACGATTCTCCCCCGCGAATGCCGACCGCCGGCGTCCGCGGCCGGGGCGCCTCCGCGGGGGCGGACGGGCGACGTGGCCTCCGAACCGAAACCGGAGCGATGCGAACCGCGTCCTCGGCGATCCGAAGCGGGACCGGACAAACCGAACCGAGACCGCCGGAGCCGAACCGGGGCCGGGGCGAACCAGGCTGCGACGGGGAGATTGGGGCCGCGGCCGGGATATACTCTCGCCCGCGCCTTCCCCCGTTCGCCGCAGGCCTGTGCCCGAGACCGTCGAAAATCGCTGGATCTGGCCGTTCGAGTTGCTCGAACGGATCGGGCAGGGGGGGATGGGCGAGGTCTGGAAGGCCCGCTTCGTCAAAAACGACCGCATCGTGGCGGTCAAACTGCTCCCCTCGGACGTCACCGACGAGACTGTACTCGCCCGGTTCGAGCGGGAAGTCGGCCTGCTGCGGGACATGCGGCACCCGCACATCGTCCACACGTTCGGCGGGATGACCGACGGGGACAAAGGCCCGGGCAAGTCGCCCAACCGACGCTTCTATGCGATGGAGTACCTGACCGGGGGCACCCTGCAGGATCTGCTGGAACGCGACGGCCGGCTCGGGCCGGAGACGGTCGTGCAGTACGCCAAGCAGATCTGCGCCGCGCTGGCGTTCGCCCATGATCGCGGCGTGATTCACCGGGACCTCAAGCCGGGCAACTTCCTGCTGGCCGAGGACGGCACGCTGAAGCTGGCGGACTTCGGCCTCGCCGCGGTGCGGGAGGGAAACAAACTCACCGCGGAGGGCCGCACGATGGGCACCTTCCGCTACATGGCGCCGGAGCAGATTCGCGGCCGTCCCCCGGCCTGTCCGCAGACGGACCTGTACGCCCTGGGCGTGGTGCTATTCGAACTGCTGACCGGCGTGCCGCCCTTCGCCGGGGAAACGCCCGCCGAAACTCTTCAGATGCACCTGAAACGGCCGGCCCCGCGGGTCATCTCCCGGGAGCCGCACTGTCCTCCCGGGCTAGACGCGCTGGTGGCGGACCTGATGGAGAAACGCATCGAGGATCGCCCGGCGACCGCGACGGCGGTGGGCGAACGGCTGAACGCGCTGGACGAACGCGTCGCCCTGCGGCAGCGGACGCCGACGATGACGATGGACGTCCCCTCGCTCCGCGACCGGGAACGCCAGATCTCCGACGACGACCTGACGATTCCGCCCCCGCCCCGCCGGGTCGCGGCGCCGACGCCCTGGGTCAAGTGGACCGCCGCGGGGGCGTTGGCCCTCTGCGGTCTGCTGCTCCCGGCCGCGGCCCGCTGGCAGACCGACAGCGCCGCCCTGGACCGGGCCGAGGCCCGCTGGATCGAACGCCTGGAAAGCGGCGACCCGCTCCAGCGCGTCGACGCCGCCGCCACCCTGGGCCAACTGGGCGAGGACGGCTCCGCGAACTACGACGCGCTTCTTGAGGCGTTGGAGAGCGACGACCTGACGGTTCGGGCCGCCGCGGCGCAGGCCCTCGTCGCCTTTCCCTCCCAGCGGGGCGAGCTGGATTCGATCCTCAACCGGGTGCAGAAGGAGGATCTGGAGGAACGCGTGCGGCAGGCGGCCCAGAGCACGCGGAGGACCCTGCAACAGGAGCCCGAACCGGTCGGCGGCCGCGGCTCCACGCTGTGGGCCTGGGCGGCCTCCCTCGGCCTGCTGCTCGCCGCCGGCTTCGTCGCCTTCAAGACCTGAGCCCGTCCGGGCGAATCCGCACTCGGCACGCCCGTCGCTATTCTGCCGCCGACCGTCGTTCCCGTTCGTTCGCCCCGCTCATGCCCGCCGCCCGCATAATTCCCTGTCTCGACGTCCACGGCGGGCGGGTGGTGAAGGGGGTGAACTTCGTCAACCTGCGCGACGCCGGCGACCCGGTCGACGTCGCCCGCCGCTACGAGCAGGACGGCGCCGACGAACTGGTCTTCCTCGACATCACCGCCAGTCACGAGGGCCGCGGCACAATCCTGGACGTGGTCCGCCGCACCGCCGACGAGGTCCACATGCCGCTGACCGTCGGCGGGGGCGTCCGCACTTGCGACGACGTGCGGGCCCTGCTGAACGCCGGGGCGGACAAGGTGAGCGTCAACAGCGCCGCTGTCCGCGACCGGGATTTCATCAGCGAAGCCTCCAAACGCTTCGGGGCCCAGTGCATCGTGGTGAACATCGACCCGCGCAGGGTTGCTTGGAGAGGGGGGAGGAGTGAGGAGGGAGGGGGGGAAACGTTCGATTGGCCGAACCGCTTGCGGACGATCGAACGCCCCGCTCCGACGCAGCCGGGCTTCCGGAAGCGGTGGGCGGAGAGCTGTCTCCTCCCCCCTCACTCCTCCCCCCTCCCCACCTGCGCCTGGGACGTCCACATCAACGGCGGTCGTCTGCCGACCGGACTGGACGCGGTCGCCTGGGCGATCGAGATGGCCGACCGCGGCGCCGGCGAGATCGTGCTGACCAGCATGGACGCCGACGGCACCCAAACCGGCTACGACCTGGAGATCACCGAGGCGGTCAGCCGGGCGGTGGGCATCCCCGTCGTCGCCAGCGGCGGCGCCGGCTCCCCGGACGACCTGTACGACGCCCTCACCGACGGCCACGCCGACGCCGTCCTCGCCGCCAGCATCTTCCACGACGGCACCCACCCCGTCCCCGACTGCAAACGGGCGCTGGCGAAGCGGGGGGTCAACGTGCGGTTGGTTGAGGCGGCGTGATGCAGGAACACGGTCGCCTGGTGCGGTGGATGGTCGATCCGGACGTGCTCCCGCCCGACGACCCGTTACCCGCCGCCGTCGCGGCCGCGGGCGGCACGCTGACGGAGTGTGACTCGACCGATCCCGAAGCGCTGAACCGCGTTGCCGGGGGCGGACCGGTCGTGTTCCGCGGTTCGGTGGAGGCCGCCGCGGCGTGGACTGCGGCCGGCGCCCCGGCCGGGGTGTGGGCGAACTTTCCAGCACTCCGATTCGAGGTTTACTCCCGACCGCTGGGGCCGTGGCTGCTCAACGCGGAGCCGGTGCGGCTCGCACTCGCGGAGCTGATCGACCGTCGGGAGGCTGTATTGGATGCGGTCGGGGCGGGGGGAGAGGTCTTCGTTCGACCGGACGCCGCGTCGAAACCGTTCGGCGGGACGCTGCTGCGGGCCGCGACCTGGCAGGCCGACGTCGAGCGGCTCGCGTTCTACGACGTGCCGCCCTCCGAGCCGGTGCTGGCGTGTCGGCCGCGGAGGGTGGAGCGAGAGTGGCGGGCGGTGATCGCCGCGGGAGCGGTCGTTGCCGGGTGCCTCTACCGCGACCCGGCCGGACCGCGCGTTGAACCGGAGTTGCCGGCGGCGGTGCGACGGCTGGCGAACGCCGCGGCCGCGACCGGCTACGCGCCGGATCCGCTGTGGTGTCTGGATCTGTGCGAAAGCGAGGGCAGTCTGTTCGTGTTGGAGGTCGGAGCGTTCGCCTGCGCAAGTCTGTACGGGTGCGACCGCGGGGTGATCGTCGCCGCGGCCTATGCCGCCGTCACGGCCTGAGCGGCAGGGGCGGGCGAGGCAGGGGAGAATAGACTGACGCTGGCGGCCGGATGTCGCCGCCGGACATTGCCGCCTCGCAGAGCCTGTGCCCATGCTTTGGACGACCCGTCGCTTCGCCCTCGCCGCGCTTGCTGCACTCTCCGTCCTCCCGTGCGTCGCGCCGGCCGTCGCTCAGACGCCCCGGGACGGGAGCGATCCCGCTGCCGAGACGACGTCCGATCGCGGACCGACCTTCGCCCCCCTGCGTCAGGTCGAACGGCTGGACCGCGGGTTGGTCGCGATTCCTCAAGACGGCGGCGGCGCCTTTCTCAGTTGGCGGATGTTGGGCCGCGATCCGGAGGCGGTTCGCTTCCGCCTGTCTCGCACGACCGGCGACGGGCCGGAGACGGTCCTCCACGACGAACCGCTGCGAGACACCTGGTTCGTCGACGAGGATTGGGACTCGGCCGCAGAGACGATCTGGCGGGTGGAGGCCGTGGGGCCGGGGTTGGAGGGGGACCTCGGCGGGACGTTCCGTCGGCCGGCGGGGGCGGCGCTGCGGCCGTACCTCAGCGTGCCCCTCGAACGGCCGGGGGACGGGGTCGATCGAAACGGCCGACCGTTCGGCTACACGGCGAACGATGCCGCGGTCGCGGATCTGGACGGCGACGGCGACTACGAGATCGTGCTGCGGTGGGAGCCGACGAACACCCGCGGCGGCGGAGGCGGCGCCCGGCCCGGCGGGACCGGGCCGGTGCTGATCGACGCCCTCACCCTCGACGGCGAACGCCTGTGGCGGATCGATCTGGGGCCGAACGTCGCCGCCTCCGCCCACATCATGCAGATGACGGCCTACGACCTCGACGGCGACGACCGCGGCGAAGTCGTGTTGAAAACCGCCGACGGGACAGTCGACGGCCGGGGGGAAGTTCTCGGCGACCCGACCGCCGACCACCGCGGCCGGGACGGTGCGATCCTCCGCGGGCCGGAGTTCCTGACGGTCTTCGACGGTCGCACCGGGGCGGCCCTCGCTTCGACGTTCTTCGTCCCGCAACGCCACCCGGAGACCGACAGCCCCGCCGGCGATCAGATCTGGGACGTGTGGGGCGACGACTACGGGAACCGGATGGACCGCTTCTCCGCCTGCGTCGCCTATCTGGACGGGGAGCGCCCGCACCTCGTCACCGGCCGCGGGTACTACAGCGGTCGCGGCGGCCGCGGCGGGCGGACCTGTCTGGCCGCCTGGCGGTGGCGGGACGGGCGGCTGGAGCACGTCTGGACCTTCGACACCCTCGGCCGCCCGGACCTCGCCGGGTACGTGGGGCAGGGCAATCATCAGGTCTCCGTCGCCGATCTGGACGGCGACGGCCGCGACGAGATCGTCCTCGGCGCCTGCGCGATCGACGACGACGGGACCGGCCTCTACACCACCGGCCTGGGCCACGGTGACGCCCTGCACGTGACCGATATGGACCCGGGCCGCCCGGGGCTGGAGGTGTTCGACATTCACGAGGGCGAAGGCCACGACGCCGGCATGGAGTTCCGGGCCGCGGACGGCTCGGCGATCTGGAAGAAGTTCCCCCGCCGGGACGTCGGCCGCGGCGTCGCCTTCGACGTCGACCCCGCCTCCCCCGGCTTCGAGTTCTGGAGCTCCGGCGGCCCGGGCGTGTACGACGTCCACGGCGACATGATTCATCCCCGCAAACCTCGCTGGACGAACATGGGCCTCTGGTGGGACGGCGATCTCACCCGCGAACTGCTGAACGGCACGATCGTCGACAAATGGGACCCCGAAACCGGCGACGAGATCCGGCTGGTGACGGGCTATCGGGAGCCGTACGACGGCGCCGCCAACAACGGGACGAAGGCCAACCCCTGCCTGGCCGCGGACGTGCTGGGCGATTGGCGGGAGGAGCTGATCCTGCGCTCGCGGGACAGCAGCCGGTTGATGATTTTCGTCAGCACGATCCCCACTCCGCATCGCCTGCGGACGTTGATGCACGATCCGCACTATCGGGTGTCGGTGGACTGGCAGAACGTCGGCTACAACCAGTCCGCCCACACGGGCTTCTACCTCGGCCCCGGCATGCCGCTGCCCCAGCCGCCGTTTGCGGTGCGGTACGTCCGCTGAAGGCGGTCGGGACGTTCGTCGCCCTACTCCCCACAGTGACTATGAGCGAAGCGCCGCGCGAACTCGCGGAGCCGCCGAAACGGGGCGACCGCCCCGCGTTCCGCATCGGCGGCCGGTTCGCCACCGTTCCGGGGACCGGCCGGTGGGGCGACCGCCAAAACGCTTACGAACTCCAGTTTCAATCTGCGGCGGACGGAACGGCGGTCGTCCGCTGCGTTGGCGAGCCCTGGTTCGACCGCCGCACGGCAACGCTCATTCCTTGCGTGGCGGGTGTCGACGCGGCAGGCGACGACGAGTTCCCCCGCCCGCCGAACGCCGAACAGGTGAAGCAGGCGTTGACGGTGGAGGTGGAGGGACGGGACGTCGGCCGGCTTTTTCGCTTCGGGGCGTTCGCTGGCGACAGGCTCTGGTACGCCGATGACTCGGGGGTCAGTCCGTTGAAAGGTTGCGTTTGGCAGGCGCCCGGTGGGTGGACGCGATGGACCAACCCGACAGCGTGGCTGCATCAATCGTTCGGGCGAACGACGGTTGTGCCAGACTCATTCGAAACCACTCCGCAAGTCGTTCTGGCGGCGGCGTATTTCGACTGGATCACCCAGCACCGTGCTTAACGCGGCGTCACCTCACGGCTCCTCGCCCGGCAGGCCGGGTAGGGCGCTGCCGTGTTTCAGCAGTGCCCAGCGGACCACCGCGGCGGTCTGGGCGCGGGTGGAGTCGCGGAGGTAGTCGCCGGTCACGGGGATCGCCAGGTGCGGGGTGAGGGCGCACACCTTGCGGGGCTCGCCCACGCCTTCCTGCCGGTGGCCGGGGCGGATCACGTTCCCGCTGATCCAGACCGCCCGCACCTCGGCCGCCTCCGCCCGCCAGCTCACGCCGAACGGACCAACATGCCAGCGGGAAACGATTTCCGCCGGCGGCGGGGGCTGGAACGGGTCCGCCCCGACCGGCGTGCCGATCGTCACCGTCACCCGCCCCAGCCCGGCCCACACGCCGTAGATCAGCGGGACGACCGTGAACAGCGCCGCCGGCGCCGCGGCGAGGCCCAGTTGGAACCACAAGGGCAATCCGCCCATCAACCCGGCCGCCCCCAGGCAGCCGAGCGTCAGCGTGCCGACCACGCCGAAGCCGATCAGCACCATCCCCGTCGCCAGCCGGTCCCCCCAGCGTTCGTAGGCCGGCGTGCGAATCACCGTGCGAGTTCCGACCTCGTCCTTCTCCTCCGTCACCCGCAGGCGGCCTCGGCGGACGTCGTTCCGCAGGGCCTCCGGGCTCATGGAGCGCCGTACCGGCCAGCCGCCCTGGAGCACGGCCCGCACCTCGGGGGCGAAGGTCGCCCGGATCACCACCGCCGGCGCCGTGGGCGAGAGCAGCCGGGCGTTGAGCAGATCGAGCAACCGCCGCTCCTCCTCCGGGGGCAGGGCGGCGGCGACGGTACGGCCGGGGCCGCCGGCGAACGCCCGCACCGTCCGCACCGCCCCGCCGGGCCACCACCACGCCCCGCGGCGGCGGGCGGTGGCGTGGTCGGTCGGGCCGCGGCGGTCGCGGGTGATGCGGGCCTTCTTCTCAACCCACGGCAACGCCCAGCGGGTGCGGACGACCAGCGAGGAGTCGTCCACGAGGATCAGCGTCCGCGTGAAGGCCCGCTTCGCCCAAGCCCACAGGAAGGGCGCCGCGACCGCCAGCCCGCCGGCGCTCATCAGGGCCAGACCGACGATCGCCCGGCCATTCCAGGCGTTGGGGTTCTGAGTCCAAACGGCCACGACGAGGCTCAGCACGAACCCGTTGAGCACCACCGCGAACACCCCCGCCCGGGCCGTCCGCAGCGGCCCGGCGGCGGCCACGGCGACGATCAGCCGCCCGCCGCCGTCACGATCCTCCCCCGAACCGGCGCCGACGCCGGTTCCGTCCTCGACGACGGCGACCCGTTCCCCGCCGATCAACGGTCTTCTTCGCGGCGGGAGATCGAAAGCGACACGGCCGGGCGGGGCGGGCGGGCGACGGACGGGACCGATTGTACCGCCCCGCGGCGGCGGGATCCGCGGACGCGTCGACGCGGCGCCCTCGCGGGCCGGCCGTCGCCCCTCGTTTGCGCCGATGGGCGGCGGTAAACTGCGGACCCGTCGCCCGTGCCCCTCGGCCGCCCCGGCTCCTTCCGTCCCGGCCCCTTCGGCCCGCTTCCCCGTCGCCCCGACCGCGAGACCCGACCTGTGCTAGCCCGCGAGTGGACCGAATCGACCTTCAAGCAGGGCGCCCCGCTGGAGATTGACCGCATTTTTAAAGCGGCCATCAAGTTGAAGGCCAGCGACATTCACCTGCAGGTCGGTCGCCCCCCGGTGTTGCGCATCCGGGGCACGCTGCGGGAACTCGATCAGCCGCCCATCACGGAGGAGGGCATGATCGACCTGCTGTTCCCGATGATGGACCAGCGGAACCTCGATATTTTCCACCGGGACGGCGGGGCGGACTTCGCCAAGATCATGGACTTGGACGGGGACAGTTGGCGCTTCCGCGTGAACCTGCTCACCCAGATGGGCAAAACCGGCATGGTCGCCCGGCGGATCGAGCGATTCATTCCCGACTTCAATAATCTGAACCTTCCCCCGGTAATGGAGAGCCTTTGCAAGTTCGACCAGGGCATGGTCCTGCTGGCGGGCGTCACCGGGTCCGGTAAATCGACGACGATCGCGTCGATGTTGAACTGGGTGAACCACAATATGCGGAAGCATATTCTGACGATCGAAGACCCGATCGAATATATTTACGAGGCGGAGAAGTGCCTGATTAATCAGCGGGAGATCGGGCAGGACGTGATCGACTTCGAGGTCGCCATGAAGCACGCGGTGCGGGAAGACCCGGACATCATGCTGGTGGGCGAGTTGCGCGACCGCGAGACCTTCGAGACCGCCATTCACGCCGCGGAAACCGGCCACCTTGTGTTCGGCACGATCCACGCCAGCACGGCGCCGTCGACCATCGGCCGTATTCTCGACCTGTTCCCGCAGGACATGCACGCGGCGATCCGCAGTTCGATGGTCTTCAATATGAAGGCCATCGTCGCCCAGAAACTGCTGCCCACGATTCTCGAAGGCGAAGACGCCCCGAAGCGGGTGCCGATCGTGGAAATTATGACCTTCAACCCCACGGTGCGGAAACTCATCATGGAGGAGAAGGACGAGAAGTTGGCCCAGGCCATCAGCCTCGGCAAGCAGGAGGGCATGCAGAAATTCAACGACTCCCTGCAATATTTCGTGGAGAAGGACTTTATCTCCCGGGCCGTCGCCTTCGAGGTCAGCCCGAACGCCGAGGAACTCAAGATGGCTCTGAAGGGCATCAACGTGAAGGGCTCCTCGATCCTGTGAGCCGCCGCCCGCATCTCGCCGGCCGCCGGCAGAATGCGGCCCCCGAATGCGGACCAATGGGTCACGGCGCCCGGCGGCCGAGTGACGGGGGGACCGGACGCGGCTAGTCTGACCTCGCTCGCCGCATACGCTCCGATATGTGACCTCTCCCCGGACTGCCGTGACGCCTGATTCGAACGCCCCGGCCACGCCCGTCGCCGGCACGGCCCCTGGGGCGTTCGCCCCCCGCCCCCCCGGGGCGAACGGGCCGCCCCCGGCGGGCGCCGACCGACGCGGGCTGCCCGACTGGGCCCGGTTGCCGATCTTCGTGGTCGCCGCCCTCGTCGCGGCGTCGCTCTCCCTGCTGTCGGCGCGGCAGATTCAGTACGAAATGTACGTGCGGACGCCCGTCTACATCGCTCCCCGCGACGCGACGGACGAGCAGCGGCAGCTGGAACTCGAATCGATCCGCCGCCGGATCCGGTGGATGGACTGCTCGGCGTTGGCGGCGGCGGCAGCGTTGACGGCCGGCCTGCTGGGGGCCGCCGGCGGCCTGTGCCGTGCGCCCGCCGGTGCGGCGGCCGCGTCGTCCCGCGGTCGCCGCACGCTCCGCGGGGCGGGGGCGGGGCTGGGGTTGGGCGCCGCCGCCGGGGTGCTCGCCGCACTCGTGACGCTGGAAATCCTCGTTTCCGACGCCGTCTCCGGCTGGGGGGGGGCCGTCGGCGACCGACAACTGTTCCCGGCGATGTTCGCCTACGCCTTCCAACTGGGCCTGATCGGGGCCGCCGCCGGGATCGCGGTGCGGTTCTCGCTCGGAAAGGCGCCGAAGTGGTCGTTGGCCGGGGCGATGGGCGGTCCGACGCTGGCGGGCGTTGCGGCGGGGGTCGTCTCCGGGATGCTGATGCCGATCGTCGGCGTGGTGCTGGGCAGCGTGACGGCGAACACCTTCGACGCCCGCGGCCTCCACCGGCCGGTGCCGCTGGGCCGCTGGGAGCAGGGGCTGATGTTCTTCGGCTTCGGAGCGCTGCTGGCCCTCGCGCTGGCCCGCGTCAGCGGACGCACGGTCAACGCTCCCGCCGCCGCCCCCGCCGTCCCGTGACGATCGAACGAACGGAGAGTCGCCCATGTCCGAGTCTTCTCCCCCCGCCGCCCCCCCGACCCTGCGGTGGGTCGGCGACGCTCTGACAGGCTCGCTGGAACTGCTGGACCAGACCCGGCTGCCGGGGGAGGTCGTCACGCTCTCCTGCCGCACCGACGAAGATGTGTTCGGCGCCATCCGGCGCCTGAGCGTCCGCGGGGCGCCGGCCATCGGCGTGTCCGCGGCGTTCGGCCTGCTGCTCGGGGTGCGGCAGGCCCTCGCCCCGACGCCCGGTCCGATGAAGGGGGACCGGGCGGCGTTCGACGCCGCCCTCGCCGCCAGCGCCGAGAAGCTCGCCGCCAGCCGGCCGACCGCGGTGAACCTGTTCTGGGCGCTGGCCCGCTGCCGTCGGGCTCTCTCCGCCGAACCGGACCTCTCCCCGGGGGACGCCCTCGTCCGCCTGCTGGAGGAGGCCCAGGCCATCGAGGCGGAGGACCGGGCGATGTGCGCGGCGATCGGCCGCCACGGCGCCGACCTGCTGCCGGAGCCCGCCGGGGACGGGGAGTTGGGGCTGCTGACCCACTGCAACGCCGGCGGGTTGGCGACTGCCGGGGACGGCACGGCGCTGGCGGTGCTGTTCGAGGCCCACCGCCGGGCGACCGACGCCGGCCGCCGGGTGCGGGTCTACGCGGACGAAACCCGCCCGCTGCTCCAGGGCGCCCGCCTGACGGCGTGGGAACTGACCCGCCGCGGCGTGCCGACGACCGTGCTGTGCGACTCCGCCGCCGCCAGCCTGCTGGCGACCGGCCGGGTGCACGCGGTCGTCACCGGGGCGGACCGCGTGGCCGCCAACGGCGACGCCGCCAACAAGATCGGCACTTTCCCGCTGGCCGTGCTCGCGCACCGTTTCCACGTGCCGTTCTACATCGCCGCCCCGACGAGCACCTTCGACCGGGAGCTGGCCTCCGGCAAGGAAATTCCGATCGAACAGCGGGACGCCGCCGAGGTGCTGAACTACGGCGGCCTTCGCACCGCCGCCGACGGCGCCGAGGCCTACAACCCGGCCTTCGACGTCACCCCCGCCGACCTGATCGCGGCCCTCGTGACCGAACGCGGCGTGATCCCGTCCCCCACCGCGGAGGCGGTCGCGGCCCATTTGGCGGACGCCTGAGGCTCTGTTGAACCGTGGCGGCGGCCCCGACGTTTCCGGGCACCTCGCTCCCACCGCCCCACCTGCGGATCGCCCCCGCCGTTCAATGATTCAATCGCTCCCCCTGAGCCCCCGCTCACGGGAAAACAAGTGACGATCTCCGACGTACTTAACGGCTCACTCGGCTTCGCCCCGCTCTGTCGCCTCGAATCGCTCTTCAATCTGACGGCGTCGCGCGGCGAGATGCTTTTATGCGTGCAACTGGCCCTGCCGTTTTTGATCGCCCCCTGCTTCGCCGCGGTCTTCGGTTGGCGAATCTGGCGGGAGCGGGGGCGTCTGAACGTGATCGACGACGGGCCGCGGCAGCGGGTCGATCTGTCGGCGCTTCGGCCGGTGGAGGCCGGGACGTTGGCCGCGACGATCTCCGCGTTCGTCGTGTCCTGCATCTTCCCGACGACGACCGATCCTGCGGCCTCCCCCGGGACCGCCGCGGTCGGACTGGCGACGGTCGTCGGGGCGTCGCTCTTTTGGTGGGACCGCGTCCGCCGTTGGAGACATGCCGGCCGGTACGATCTGGTCATCGACTCGGAAACGCAGGTCCTCGCCCTGCCGATCACACGGCCGCGGACCCGCCGGATCGCGGTTCCGCTCCGCGACGTTCGGTCGATCAAGGTGCGCGAAGAGTCGGACGAGGAGGCCCCCCGCCGGTTCGAGGTCGTCGTCCGCCTCTCGAAGGCCGAGGCGGCGCGGCAGGCGATCGACCTGGACCAACGCCTATTCACCGCGCACCGACGCCCCGCCGCAAGACGACTGGCCAAGTGGCTACGCGCGAATGTGAGGGCCGCTCGCAGCCAATCTGAGCCTGACTGACAGACAGGACGATTGCTGGGGATCGGCCCGCGTTACCGCCGGCTGCGACTGCGGCCGCGACCGCCGCGGCTCCCGCCGCCGCTGCCGCCGTCGGGGTTGCCGCCGCCGAAGCTCAACGCGGCGATGCAGTCCGCCCAGGTGGGGACGTCGCCGTAGTCGACGGCCTCGCCGCCGTCGCGGCGTTCGTCGCGGGCGGAACCGGAGCCGGAGGCACGGGAGCCCCGGCGCGACCGGCCGCGGGGGCGGGAGGGCCGTTCGTCCTCGTCGTCGTCCGCCTCGTCGTCGCTGTCGAAGCCGAGATCGCCGAAGTCGTCGTCCTCGTCCGAGGCGACCTCGTCGGCCGCGTCTTCGTCGAAGCCGGCGGGTTCCTCGTCCGCGTCGTCGTCCTCATCCCGGTCGGTGCGGGTCTCCTCCTGATCACGGGACCGACCGCCGCGGCCGCGGCGGCGGCGCCGACGGCGGGGGCGTTCCGCGTCGTCGTCGGAATCGTCGTCGGCGTCGCGGGGAGAGCGGTCCGCCGCTTCCACGTCATCGCTGTCCAGGCCGGCGGAGAACCCGTCGTCATCGTCGCCGTCCAAGGCGGCGGCGAATTCGTCCGCCTCCTCCGGCCGCGACGATTCCGCCTTGGCGGACGCACGGCCGCGGCCCCGACGACGCTTGGGGCGATCCTCTTCCTCGGTGGATTCCGCCGCGGCCGCGCTGCGGCGGGCGGGGCGTTTCGGCTCCTCCGATTCGACGCGTTCGTCGCGGGAGGAGCGGGAGCGCCGGGGGGCGGAACCGGCCTCGTCGTCCCGATCGGTGTTCCGGGCCCGGGTCGACCGACCCCGGGAGGAGCGGTCGGAGTCCGACTTCGCGGCGCCGCGGCCGCCGGAGCGGGCGGAGGCGCCGCGGTCGGCCGGCTTGTCGTCGGACGCCTTGGCGCTGGAGGCGCTGCCGGCCGAAGAACCGCCGCCGTCCCAATCCCAATCGTCCAACGCTTCCCAGAATTCGTCCGCCCCGGCCGCGTCGGCGCCGTCGTCTTCCGGTTCCTCGTCGTCGAAGTCGTCCTCGTCGGCCTCCGCCTCCTCGGCGAGGACGTCGTCTTCCTCCTCGTCGTCGTCGCCGAAGCCGAAGAAGTCCGCGTCGTCGTCGTCCTTCACCGGCGGCTTGGCCTTCGCAGCGACGGGCTTCGGGGCGACGGGCTTCGGGGCGCGGCGACTGCGGGAGGGCTTCTCCTCCGCGACGTCTTCAGCGACGTCCTCATCCTTCTTGGCAGCGACCCGGGAGCGGCGGCGAGGCTTGGCCTTCGGCTCCTCTTCCTCGGCCTTCGGCTTCGCCTTAGCCGGCTGCGAGCGGCGGGGGCCGGACTTCTTGGGGGCCGGCTTCTCCTCGTCGATGAAGAATCCGTCGCCCAGATCGGCCAGCGGATCGTCGTCGTCGCTGTCGTCTTCGTCCGCGGCGTCGAGGGCTTCGACCTCGTCCGGGGCGGGGGCGTCGCCGACGTGGTTCACGCGGGCGGCCGTGGGGGCGGCGATTTCGCCGGCGGCGGTGACCTCGGCGCCCTTGGCGGCGCCGCGCTTGGGCGCCGGCGGATCGAGGAAGTCGTCGTCGTCTTCCTCCGCGGCGGCGGACTTTGTCAGGTCGATTCCGAAGAGGTCCCCGGCGAGGTCCTCCCAGCTGTCGTCAGAATCGGGTCCGGTGGCGGGCGCGGGCATCTCGGAACGCTACCGCCGCCGCCCGAAACCTTCAACCGCCGGGCGGTTTCCGGCCCGGCACGGCGGCCCCGTTTCGGCGGTCCGACCGGTCAATCCGGCGGCCTGATCCGGCGGCCCGAGCCGGGGCGGCGCAGGGACGGTCAGTAGGTCGCCGATTCCGCCGGGGCGGCGGCGACGCGGCTGGCCATGGCGGCGGCGTGCTTGGCGTTCGCCTGCGTCAGCGCCGTCTTGAACTGCGAGGCCGTGTGATAGCCCTTCGTCCGGCCCAGCAGATCGGCCTTCGGAGACAGCATCACCGCCTGCGGCAGCGTGTCGACCTGGAGAATCTCGGACACCCTCCGGTGCTCGTCCACGTCCAGCCGGACGGGGATGAAGCCTTCGGCGAGGGCCTTCTTCACACCGGCGTCGGCCAGCGTTTCATCGTCCTGCTTGTGGCAGTAGTGGCACCACTCCGCCCCGAACAGCACGAGCACCGGCTTGCCGGTCTGCCCGGCCTCGGCGAAGGCGGCGGTGAGGTCCGTCCGCCAGACCGGTTCGGCGGCCGGCGTGCGGACGACGCGGACCGCGCTGACGGCGGGGGTCGCAGACGCGGACGTGGTCGCCGGCGTCGCCTTCACGACGGGGAGGGCGGTCGCCGCGGGGGCCGGCGACGAGATCGCGACCCGGCCCACAGGGGTCGGTGCGGGCGGAACGACGGCAGTCTGAACTGCGGTCGGCGGGACGAACGCGGTGAGGAGGAGGGCGGCGGGGGCGAAGGGGGTCACGGCGGGGCTCCAATGCTCGGGGGAACGGGGGGCGAGCGTCATTCCCACGCTTCGACCTCCGCACCCCGACGCGGCCGGCTCGGGGACCTCCCCATCGGCCGGGCGACCGGAGTTATCTGCCGTGCGCCCGATTATTCATCCCCGTCCGTCCCGCCCTCGGCCGGGGAATCCGCGTCATCGGCGTCTTCCGGTGAACCGCTTTCACCCGCCTGTTCCGCTTCGCTCGCCCCGTCGGCGGAGTCGGGCGTGTCTTTCGGATTGCCCGGCGGCGGTTCGGCCTGCGGGGCGGTTGGGCGGTCCGGCCGCGGCGCGGTGACGGGCGACCGTGCGGCGTCGGGGTTCTCGGCCCCGGCGTTCCCGGATTCCGCGTCGGCGGGAGCCGTCGGTTTCGGCAGCGGAGCGGGCGCGGCTTCAGCCGGAGCGGGCGGGTTCGGAGCCTCCGCGGCGTCCCCCGTCATTGCGGGCTCTTCGCCCGTCGCCTCCGCCGCCGGGTCGGCGGCCGGTTCCGAGCCCGGGGCGGGGGAGCCCTCGCCCATGCCGGGGGAGAGGCCGTTGATGAGGTCCTGCAGATTGCCCGGCGCTTCGATCGGCGAGGAACCCGGCGGCGGGGCCTCCCCCGCGGCGCCGTCGGCGGGCAGGGCGGGGGGGGCATCGGTCAGCAGGGCCGCGGGGCGGAGGGAGAGCTCCGCCACGTCCGCCGCGTCCACGACGTAGTACCAGTCGCCGTAGCGGCGGTTCAGCTCCTCGACCCGCTCCGCGGCGGCGGCGAGCTTGCGGTCGTACGCCGCCTTCTCCGTACGGTAGGCGGCGAGGTCCTGTTCATACTGGGCCTGAGCCGCATCGGGTTCGCCTTCGGCCTCGCCCTCGGACGCCTCGGCGTCTTCCGCGGGCGGCTCGTCGGCGGGCTGCTCGTCGGTTTCCGACTCCTCCGCCGGGGCCTGCGGTTCGACGGGGGGCTCGCCGAGAGCCGCGGCGTCGACGCGGGCCGTGACGAACAGGTAACGCCCGCGGGCGTCCTCCTCGGCCTCCTCCTCCCCAGCGTCGCCTTCCCCGGCGTCGCCCTCGGCGGCGGCGGCGTCCGGCTTCGCTTCGAGCGTCTTGTAGCCCTCGCCGGCGTCGCCGACGGCGAAGTCGTAGGAGTTGCCGGTGAACAGTTCGCCGAAGTCCAGGTCGTAGGCGACGCCCTCGGCCGTGGAGACGGTCAACTGGCCCGCTTCGCCGAGCACCTGTCCGCCGCCGTCGGCGGTGGGCAGGATCGAGAAGCCTTTGCCGGTCACGTCCCGCACGATCGCCTGATACTGGGCCTGGCTGCGCACCACGGCGGGGTCCAGCGTCAGGTCCGGCTTGAGTCCGGCCGGCTTGGGCCGCACGCCGACGATCATCAGACCCGAGGCGGCGCTGGCGATCTGATTCACCTTCGCCTGGTCGACGCTCTTGCCGGCCGGCGGATCGGCGGCAGTCCAGTCGCCGGCGGAGCCGTCGCGGGAGAGAACCAGCGGGTCGCCGGAGACCAGCTCGCCGGACTGCGGGTCGACCGTTTCGTCCGGGACCGTGATCCGGCGGAGTTCGGCCGGTTCGACGTCCTCCAGCGCCTTCGGGTCGATCCAGTCGACGAAGGAGGCCGACAGGTCCAGGTTCGCCAGTTGGACGATGTAGGTGCTGTCGTCCCGCGGCTCGCGGACGTAGAAGTAGCCGTCGCGACCCTCGACGGCCTTGCCGACGATCAGGTCCGCCAGCGTATTGCCGTCGTCGCCGAGGACTTCGATCCGCAGGCCGCGGCCCTCCAACTGGGCGACGTCCTCGCTGGCCGGGTCGACCACGCCGAGGTCCGCCCAGTCCGACGCCCGCCGGCTCTGCAGGGCGGTGCGTTCGACCGAACCGAGGGCCGAGGCGATCTCCGCCAACTGCTCCGCGGCCTCGGCCGGGTAGTCGTAGGGGGCGATGCCGTACAGGCCGGTCTCCTCGTCCCGCCGGATGCGGAAGTCCTGGATCGCGCCGGTGTCCGCGTCGAAGGCCGTGATCGTGAATCGGCCGATCTTCGACAGGTTGCCGGCGGAGTCGCCGGCGTTCGTCTCGAAGGCGGTGAAGAACGGCGTGCCGACCTGCTCGAAGCCGGCGGTCTCGGGCGTGGGGCCGGGCCAGGAGAGGATCGCGGCGAACGCGACGGCGACGGCCGCGACGGCGGCGAAGGCGGCGGTGCGGGCGGTTTCGGTCATCGGGCGTGGGGTCCGCTCTGCGGACCGTTCTCTGGGGGCTCTGAACGGGTTTCAGACGGTCCGCGGAGCGGACCCTACACGACCCGTTCCGGGTCGAGGTCGCGGCGCTCCTTCAGCAACCGGACGAGCAGGACGAACAGCCCCAGCGCCACCGCGGGGATCGGGGGCAGGGCGACGGCGTAGGCCCGGAAACGGCCCTCGGCGGCGGCGACGCGGCGCTCCTTTTCGTCCTCCGCCCGCTTCACCGCCTGGCGGAGCGCCTGGTTCTGGCGCTCCTCCTCGATCGCCAGCCGGCGCTGCTCCTCGCGCTCGGCGGCGTCCAGCAGTTGGGCCTTCGCTTGGGGGGAGAGGTCGTCTCGGGCTTCCAGCGCCTCGCGTTCCTTATCGAAGCGGTTGCGGGCGGCGTCGACGGCTTCGTCCAGGGCTTTCTGGGCGGCCTCGGTCTTCTCCCGCTGATCCTCGAGGAACCGGGCGGTGGCGGCCTCCACGGCGGTCAGCGTGCGGCGGTCGGCCCGGCGGCGCCGCAGCGGCAGGAAGGCGTCCTCCCCGGCCAGCACGTCCACCGCGTTCAGGACGAAGGCGATGTTGTCGAACGCCAGACCCTGCTCCAGCGCGTTCGGATCGTCCCGCAGGGCGAAGAACAGGTCGGAGATCATGTCCACGTCGCCCACGAACACCGCGTTCACGCCCTTCTCGTCGCCCTCGGCCGGCCGCTGCACGCGGGCGGCGAGCACGCTGGGCTGGGGCGTGGGCTGGCCCTGCGGATCGCGGTTCGGCACGAACACCTGCCCGCCGGCGAACGGGTCGAAGCTAGCCCGGGCGAACTCGTCCCACTCGATCGTCCCGCCGCCGGGGCCGGTCGTCAGCAGGGGGGTGAAGCCCTTCTCGCCGCCGTCGGCCGGGGAGACCGGGCCGGCGTAGAAGAGGAGCAGTTGGTCGAGCCCCGCGGTGATCGGGCTGTCGGGGTTCAGCTCGGCGACCTCCGGCGTGTCCTCCCGATCGCGGACGAACAGATACTCGTCCGTCACCCGATCGCCGAACTCCGGGTACGGGTTGTACGGGTCGTAGACGATCACGTCGTTCGGCCAACGCAGGCCGAGGGCGTCCAGAATGCGGGTCAGCCGGCCGTCGTCCGCCTTGGGGACGGGCTGTTGTTGGTTGAACATCCCCATCATCCCCCCCGGACTCGGCTTGGGCAGGCGGGGGGCGTTGGAGATCGTCCCGGACGGGTTCAGCGTCAGCGGGTACGGGTCGTCGAAGATCAAGACCGGCTTGCCGCTTTCGACGTAGCTCAGGAAGTTCGCCGCCTGTTCCTCCTCGAGGCTGGAGGGGGCGACGGCGAGCAGCACGTCGTACTTGTCCGCGTCGATCGGGCCGTCCGGGCTGACGGGCTGCACGTCGTACTGCAGTTCGAGTTCCCGGACGATCTGCCAGTCGCCCTGGCCGCCGATCAGGTTCGCGTCGGTCCGCAGCACGCCCACGGTGAGGCGCTTCTCCCCGGAGACGGTGCGGACGGAGCGGGTCAGTTCGTACTCCGGCAGCGCCCCGGGGCCGACGAACGGCACGACCACCTCGTCGCCGGGGCCGGTCACGACCAGGCCGAGGAACACGCTGTCCGTCACGGCCCGGCCGTCGCGGACGGTGACGACCTCCCGCGGTTCGATGCCGAAGGCCCGGGCGTCCTCGGCGGCGTCGGAGAACGGTTCGGTCTCCACGATCCGCACCGTCACGCGGTCCCCGCCGCGGCGGTCGAACTCCCGCAGCAGGCCGACCAGTTGCTTGCGGATCGACGCATACGCCCTCGGCACCTCCGGGGAGACGAAGGCCTGCACGGTGACGGGGCGGTCGGCGCTGACTTCGCTCAGCGCCGTTTTGGTGACGGGGGCGAGGGTGTAGACGTTGTCCGCCGTCAGGTCCGCCCGGGCGGTGGTGCGGCCGGCGAGGACGTTCAGCGCAATCAGCAGCAGGGCGAGGCTGACCGTCCGCACCGCGTACTGCCAACCCATCCCCGCCCGCCGCCCGGCCCACAGCCGGCGGCGGATGACGACGTGGTTGGCATACAGGCAAAACGCCGCCAGGCTGAGGAAGTACACGACCCCGCCCAGCGGCACGAGGCCCAGCGTGAAGTCGCGGAACTGCTCCGGCACGCTGAGCGACTGGAAGAACCCGCTCGGCAGCGAGATCCCGAAGGCGTTCGCCGGCAGGTCGCCCACGAACACGGGGATCGCACAGGCCGCCACCCCCAGCACGAAGGCGACCGCCGGGCTGGCCGTCAGCGAACTGCACAGGACCCCGATCGCGCACAGCGCCGCCCCGACCAGCCAGTAACCGAGATACGTCGTGAAGATCGGCCCCGGGTCCGGCGTGCCGATCGCCCACAACACCAGCAGGTTCGTCAGACTGAACAGTAGGGCCACCGTATAGACGGCCAGCGTCGCCAGGTACTTGCCCAGCAGCACGTCGACCTCCTTGGCCGGCAGGGTGAACAGCAACTCGTCCGTGCCGAGTTTCCGCTCGTCCGCCCAGGCCGTCATCGTGATCGCGGGGACCAAAAACAGCAGCAGGACCGGGAACCCGGCGCTGAGCTGGTCCAGCGTGGCGAGGTTCGCCGCGAAGAAGGTCGTGTTGAAGGCCATCAGGCTCGCCGCGACCGTAAAGGCCACGATGAACAGGTAGCCTAGCACCCCGCTGAAGTACCCGGCGAAGGTCCGCCAGAACACCGCCCGCAACGCCGGACTGACGACGAACCGAAGGATCACGAACCCCACGGCGGCGAGGACCGCGGGCAGCAGGAGGGCGGTGAGGAGCGTGCTCATGGGATCAGAAAGTCATCAATGATTCGTTCGGCGAGCGGTGGGCGTCAGCCCTCCGTGTCCTCGCAGCCACACACTGACACAGAGGGCTCACGCCCCCCGCGGGCCTAGGCCGGCTTGGCGGTGAGTTCGCGGAACTTCGCCTCCATCTCCTCCTCGCTGCCGGCCAGTTCGTCGGCGGGGCCGTCGAACACCAACCGGCCGGCGCTGATCAGCAGCACGCGGTCGCAGACGGCCCGCACCTCGCGGAGGATGTGGGTGGAGATCAGCAGCGTTTTGCCCTCGCCCCGCAACCGGCCGATCAGCTCCCGGACGCCGGCCACCTGATTCGGGTCGAGCCCGCCGGTCGGTTCGTCGAGGATCAGCACGCTGGGGTCGTGGAGCAGCGCCTGGGCCATCCCGACCCGCTGGCGGTAGCCGCGGGACAGCTTGGCGATCGGCTTGCCCCAGACCGGACCCAGGCTGCACGCCTCCTTGACGTACTCCGCCCGGGCTTTCAGCCGGTCGGCAGCCAACCCGCGGGCCTTGCCGACGTAGCTGAGGAACCCGGCGGGGCTCATCTCCTGGTACAGCGGCCCGTTCTCCGGCAGGTAGCCGAGGGTCCGGGCGGCGGGGATACGGTCCTCCGCCACGTCGAACCCGCCCACCCGTGCCGTGCCGGCGCTGGGGGCGAGAAACCCAGTCAGCATCCGCATCGTCGTGCTCTTGCCCGCCCCGTTCGGGCCGAGGAAGGCGCAGACCTGCCCCTGCGGCACGGCGAAGGAGACGTCCCGCACCGCGGCGAACGGGCCGTAGAACTTCGACAGTCCGTTCGCCTCGATCATCGCCCCCGACCCGGCGACCGGGGCGGGAGACTCGGCGGCGGGGGCGGGGGACGCTGCGGCGACGGTCATGCGGGGCGGTACGTACTCACGCGGGGGGACGTTGGGACGGGAACGCGTTGGGGCGGGAGCCGGTGCCGGCTCAGTTCTCCGGGTCCATCGCCGCGATCGCCCCGCGGTCGACGCCGTACTTCTCGAACAACCCGTTGATGAACGCCTCCAGGGCGACGCGGCGTTCCTCGTTTCCGGCTTGCCGGTAGAGGCCGGGCTCGGCGGCGGCCTCCGCCAGGAAGGTCTCGTACAGGTCCGAGAGGCGCTCGTCGGACGGTTCGCGGCTTTGCAGCTCCACGGTGTAGGAGCGACCCGGGCGGAAGCCGGGCACGCCGGCCGCCTCGCCGGGGGCGAGTTCGTCGAACGCGGCGTCGAGGAACTCCTCGGAGGCGGGCTCCTCCTCGAACGTCGGGACCGGGTTGCGAACCGGGCTGGGGCCGGACAGGAAGGCCTCGAAGCCGGTCGGGCGGTTGACCCGCAGCCGGCGGAACGGACCGGTCTGCTTCACCACCAGCGGATCGCCGCCCTCCTTGCCGGTGACGGTTTTCCCCTCGACGACCTGCTGGAGGGTCTTGCCCTCGGCGGAGGCCTGCTTGGCGAGTTCGTCAGCCCGGGCGGCGGCGGCTTCGCCGGCCTTCTGCCGTTTGATCGCGGCGACGACGGCCTCCCGCACGCCCTCGTCGCGCAGTTCCTGCTCCGCGGGGAGCCGCTGGTCGGCCTTCCAGATGGCGTACAGGGCGGAGCCGTCCTGCGTCTCGCCGATCCGCACGTCGTTGAACAGCGGCGTGCGGAAGTTGCCCAGCAGCGGGGCGATCGCCAGTTGCGGCTGGCCGGACTGGGCGCTGCCGGGGATCTCCGCGGTGCCGACCGGGTAGTCCCCGTCGACCAACTCGTTAAGGCCCAGGAACGGCAGGCGCTTGTAGGTCAGGCCGTTCTCCTTGGCGTAGGTCTCCATCCGCTCCGCGATCTTCGCCCGGGCGGCGGTGCGGAGCTTCTCAGCATCCGCCTCGGACACCTCCGCGGCCGGGGCCGTGGGATCGGGAACCTCGGACCAGACTTCCTCGCCCACCACGAACATGAAGTCGCGGGCGGCGTCGATGCGGCGGGTCATCTCCTCGGAGACGGCCTCCCGCTGCAGGCGTTCGCGGATCTCCGCGATGCGTTCGGCGTCCAGCGGGAGGAACTCCTCCGGCTTTTCGCGGGTCGGCGTCGGCGGGGCGTCGGCGCCTTCGGCCGGCTCCTCGGCGGCGGGCTCCGCGGCCGGGGCGGGGGGCGCGTCGGCGCCGGCGGCGGGCGAGTCCGCCGGGGCGTCGGCGGGTTGCTCCGTCATCGCCGGTTCGGCGGCAGGTTCCTCGGTCGAACCCTCTTCCTCCGCGGGCGGCTGCTCGGCGGCCGGCGTTTCGGCGGGGGCGTCCGCGGGCTCCTCCGTCATCGCCGGCTCGGCGGGCGGTTGCTCGGATTCCGGCGCGTCGGCTTCGGCCTTCAGCTTGTCCGCGGCGGTCTCGGCGTCGGCTTCCTCGCCCTCGCCGGCGGGGGGCTGTTCGCCGTTCTCCTCCTGCGGGTCGAGCGGCAGCGAGGCAAAGCCTTCGGCCTGGAACGCCGTCATCGCGGCGGCGCTCTCCTCTTCTCCCTCACCGGACTCCGGCTCCTCTTCTCCCTCACCGGACTCCGGCTCCTCGCTCGTCGGTTCCTCAGAGGTCGGCTCCTCGGTCTTCGGCTCTGCCGGGGCCGGTTTTTCGGAGGACGGTTCCTCGGGCTGCGGTTCGGCGGCCGGCGTCATGGCCGGTTCGTCGCTCTCGCCGGTCGCGACCGGCTCCGCGGCGTCGTCGCCGCCCGCCAGCGTCGGGGCCGGGGCGGCAGGCTCCGCGGGGGCCGGCTCGTCGGCCGGGGCGGTCATGGCGGGCTCGCCGGCCGGTTCGTCGGCCGGTTCCGGCTGCGGCTGCGGTTCGTCCGTCGATTCGGGCGTCGGGGTTTCCGCGGGCATGGCGGGACCGTCGGCGGGGCCGTCCGGGGAGAGAGTCGGCAGGCCCGGGCCGGCGTCGCCTTCGAGCAGGCTGTCCATCTCGGTCTGGTTCTCCAGCTGCCGCTGCTCGGCGAGCCAATCGAGGTAGGCCGGATTGCGGAACGCCGTCTTGTTGGCCTCGTAGTACTCCCGAACCTCTTCCTCGGTGGTGGCGGGGACGGACTTCTGCACGGCGTCGCGGTCGACCGTGAGGTAACCCAGCGAGATCTGAGCCGGCCGCATGAAGCCGAGCCCCGTGGAGGGGTCCGGCTGCTGGGCGCGGTACTCGTCGAACAGTTGGGAGACCTCCGTGTCGCTGGGCTCGGCGACGCCGGCGACGAACGCGTCCGCCGGCAGTTCGACGTAGGCGACGTCCGCAGACTGGTTCAGTTGGCGGTACAGTTCCCAGGCGTCGGTGGGCAGGGAGGTCGGGCTGGGGGCCAGCAGTTCGAACATCCGCCGGTGCCGCAGCTCCGCCCGGATGGCGTCGAACAGGTCGGTTTCGCCCACGCCCAGCCGGGTGCGGAGGTCGCGGAACTCTTCCCGCGTCGGGGAGACGCCGTAGTACGACTTGATGAATTCATTGACGTAATCGTCGGAGATCTCCAGCCCCGCCTCGTCGGCCTCCTGGCCGAGCAGGTAGGCGAACACCAGGCCGAACTCCTCCGGGGCGTTGGGGTCGAACTCGCTGAGGACGTTCCGGAACTGGCGGAACCCGAAGGGGTCGGACCGCACGCCGACGTAGTTGAAGTTCGGCGGGGGCGTCTGGGCGAGCTGCTCGTTCTCCGGCTCGCGTTCTTCCAGCTTGTCCTTCAGTCCCACGAAGAACTGGTTGGCGATCTGGTTCCGCCGCTGGAGTTCGTACAGGTCGTTGCGGGAGAGGTCGCCCTCGGTGGTCCGGACGGCGACGTCGCCGCCGAAGAAGTTGCCGGACAGACCGACGAACAGTCCGCCGGCGACGGCGCCGGCGGCGGCCCACATGACGGCGGCGCGGCCGGTGGTGTTGGAGATCAGCCAGGCGGCGACCCCGCCCAGCAGCACGCCCAGCACGATGGGAAACAGACCGTTATCGCCCCCGCCGCTGGACAGCGGGTCCAGCAGGATGAAGGCGAAGATGCTGAGCCCGAACAGGGCCACGACGAGCCACTGGTTGCGGCGAAAAATCTCGAACGGGGAGGCCATGTGAGCCTTTGGGCAGTCCGTGCGGCGGCGCCGGCGCGACGCCGGCCCGACCCGGAATTCCGGGGGGCGACGCCGGGGCGATCCCGGGGAAGTGGTCGGCGGTACTCTTGGGGTTCGACGCCAATCTGCTTGACAGTCGATTCGGGCCGGCCTAACGATGCCGGCCCGTCGGACCGCCCGGCGGGGGCCGGTCCGAAGCGGCGCATGATAAGGACGCCCGATTCGGCCCGACAAGGCAGCCGGCGTCCCCACCGCTTCCGCCGCCGATCTCGCCCCGCCGCCCCGCTCCCCCTCTTCACGGACGAACCTCTTGGCCGGCCACACTCTCGTCATCGTCGAGTCCCCGGCGAAGGCCAAGAAGATTCAGGGCTTTCTGGGCTCCGACTACAAGGTTCTCGCCAGTTTCGGGCACGTCCGCGACCTGCCCGGCAAGGCCGCCGAGGTTCCCAAGGCGGTCAAGGGCGAGCCCTGGGCGACCCTCGGCGTGAACACGGAGAAGGACTTCGAGCCGCTCTACATCGTCTCCGCCGACAAGAAAAAACGCGTCACCGAACTCAAAGACGCCATGAAGGGCGCCAAAGAGCTCCTGATCGCGACGGACGAAGACCGCGAGGGCGAATCGATCGGCTGGCACCTCATCCAACTGCTCAAGCCGAAAGTCCCGGTCAAGCGGATGGTGTTCTCCGAGATCACCAAGGACGCCATTCAGAAGGCCGTCGGCCACACCCGGGCGCTGGACACCGACCTCGTCGAGGCGCAGGAGACCCGCCGGATTCTCGACCGGCTCTACGGCTACACCCTCTCCCCGCTGCTGTGGAAAAAAATCAGCAGCGGCCTGTCCGCCGGCCGCGTGCAGAGCGTCGCGGTGCGGATGCTCACCGAGCGGGAGATGGAACGGCTCGCCTTCCGCAGCTCCGAGTACTGGGACCTCGCGGCCCGACTGGGCAAGGCCGGGGACGAGATCTCGATCGAATCCACCCTCACCGAGGCCGCCGGCAAAAGCGTCGCCAGCGGCCGGGACTTCGACGAAACGACCGGCCGGCTCAAGCCGAACGCGGACGTCACCCACCTCGACCAAACCGAGGCCACCCGCATCGCCGACGTGCTGAAGCGCGGGGCGAACTGGCGGGTGAAAAGCGTCGAGGAGCGGCAGTCCACCCGGAAGCCCTACCCGCCGTTCACGACCAGCACCCTCCAGCAGGAGGCGAACCGCAAGCTGGGGATGACCGCCCGCCGCACCATGCAGACCGCCCAGCGGCTGTACGAGGACGGGCACATCACCTACATGCGGACCGACAGCGTGAACCTCTCCGGCGAGGCCACCACGGCCGCCCGGGAGACCGTCAAGAAGCGTTACGGCGACAACTTCCTCAGCCCCTCGCCCCGCACGTTCAAGGGGAAGGCCAAGGGAGCCCAGGAGGCCCACGAGGCGATCCGCCCCGCCGGTACGAAGATGCAGACCGCGAAGGAAATCGGCCTGCACGGTGCCGAGGGCAAGCTGTACGACCTAATTTGGAAGCGGACTGTCGCCTGCCAGATGGCCGAGGCCCAGTTCACCTTCCAGACGGTCCTGATCGACGCCGCCCCGACCGGCGGGGACAAATCGACCCCGCTGACCTTCCGGGCCACCGGCAAGCGGATCGACTTCCCCGGCTTCCTGCGGGCCTATGTGGAAGGCTCCGACGACCCGGCCGAGGCGCTGGACGACCAGGATTCGCTGCTGCCCAAGCTCGCCGAGGGCGATTCGCTCGCCCTGCTGCCCGGCCCGCAGCCGGTCCCCCTGGAGGCCGTGAAGCACGAAACCAAGCCGCCCGCCCGCTACACCGAGGCCAGCCTGGTGAAGCGGCTCGAAGCCGAAGGCATCGGCCGGCCGAGCACCTACGCCAGCATCCTCAGCACGATTCAGGACCGGGGCTACGCGGAGAAGCAGGGCAACCAGCTCGTCCCGACCTTCACCGCGTTGGCGGTGAACCGGTTGCTGGAACGGAACTTTCCCAATCTGGTGGACTACCAGTTCACCGCCCAGATGGAGAGCCAGCTCGACGAGATCGCCGACGGCAAAGGCAAGCGACTGCCCTACCTGGAGAAGTTCTACAAGGGCGAGCAGGGCCTGGACCGGCAGGTGAAGGTCAAGGAGGAGAGCATCGACCCCCGGGACGCCTGCACCCTGCGGTTGGACAACGTCACCCCGGACGTGCGGGTCGGCCGCTACGGACCGTACTTCGAGGCGGAACTCGACGGCCAGAAGTTCACCGCGAGCCTGCCGGCGGACGTGGCCCCGGCGGACCTCAACGACGAACTGGCCGAGCGACTGATCGAGGAGAAGCGCCGCGGCCCGCAGTCGCTGGGCGTGCATCCCGACGAGGGGCTGGAGATGTATGTCAAAAGCGGGCCGTACGGCCCGTACGTGCAACTCGGCGAGGCGACTGACGAGCGGCCGAAGCCGAAGCGGTCCAGCATCCCCAAGTTTCTCGAAGCGGACCGGATTACGGCCGAGGAAGCCGCCGCCCTGCTGGCGCTGCCCCGTCGACTGGGCCATCACAGCGAGGACGGCCTGGTCGTGAAGGTGGGCGTCGGCCCGTACGGGCCGTACGTGCTCCACAACAAGAAGTACGGCAATTTTGACAAGAAATCCCACACCTTCGAGCACGAGGGCCGAGCCTACAACGTGTTCGACGTGACCCTGGAGGTCGCGGAGGCGATGCTCAAACAGTCCAAGAAGCGGGCCGCCCCGGACCCGCTGAAGGACCTCGGCGAGCACCCCAAGGACGGCAAGCCGGTGCAGATCTTCGAGGGCAAGTACGGCCCCTACGTGAAGCACGGCAAAACGAACGCGACGCTGCCCAAGGACGCCGATCCGAAGGACCTGTCCATGGACGAGGCCGTCCGCCTGATCGCCGAGAAGGAGGCCAAGGGCGGCGGCCGCAAGAAGGCCTCCAAGAAATCGACCGCCGCCAAAAAGGCCGCCCCGAAGCGGAAAAAGGCCGCGGCGAAGTAGCCGCGGGGCGGGGGACCCGTTGTGAGCCCGACGCGCAAGCGAGGCGGGTGACGCGGCCGATCTGCGCGGCCGGGGATCGGTCGATCGCCGGTCGCGCCCCTCGCTTGCGCTTCGGGCTCACAACACGGGTCAGAACCGCCGCAGGGCTCCGCCGAGGCGGTCGAGCAGACGCGGCATCGGCGCCGGAACTGGTTCTGGCGCTTCCTCGACGGGGCTGGCGAGCGACAGGTTCGCCGCCTCCACCGTGACGCCGCGGAACCGGGCGACGCCCACGCCGTGCAGGCCGAAGGTCACGGTGATCGGCCGCGTTCCGTCCGGGTTCGCCCGCGGCGTGCGGTCCGGGGCGGGCGGGAGCGGGCGGATCAGGATGAAGGGGGCCCAGCCGTCGTTCCCCTCCGCTTCGAACGCCGGTTCTTCGCCGGTCCAGCGGAGGCCGCCCAGTTCTTCGGCCCAGCTGTCGTGCACGGTCACGCCCTCGCCGTTACCGAGGATCGGGCCGCTGATCTTCACCTCGCCCCGGATGACCGCCGCGTGCCCGGCGGGGATGTCCACCGGGGCCGTCTCCACCACGACCAGACCGCGGTCGAGCAGCGTGGGGCGGTCGTAGCCGGTCTTGGGTTGGGCGCTGAGTTGCAGTTCCCCCTCGTCCAGCACCGCGGCGGCGGCGATCGACGCGGGCGCCCCGTAGTACACCCGGCCGTCGAACTGTGCGGCGGGGTCGTCGGAGTCTTCGTCCTCAGAGGAGGGCAGGGGGGCGGCGCCGGCGCTGCGGTCCCGCCGCGGCGCGGGCAGCAGGGCGACGGGCCGCCCACGGCCGGCGAACCCGACGCGCTGCATCATCAGCACGTGATCCGGCAGGGTGGAGAAGGCGATCAGGTGCGGGCTGGCGTTCGGGATGCCGTTGAGGCGGCTCTCCGTGACCAGCCGATCCCAGTGAATCCGCTGCACGGAGCGGGCGAACCGCCGGGCCAGTTCCGCGGCGACGAACGCGCGGTCCCAGTCGTGCTGTTTGAGCATCCGCTCCGCGTCGTCGAGCTTCGATTCGGCGCTGCGGAGCAGGGCGTCCAGCTCCCGGCCGTCGAACACCCGGGGCCGCAGTTGGACGTCGGTGACGCGGGTGCGTTCGATCTTCAAGCGGGCGAGGTGCACCGCGGCGGTCGCGGCTCCGGGGGCCAGCTTGGCGACCCGCCGCCGCAGGTGGTTCACGCCCTGATGATTCGGGGTGACCAGCACGATGGCCCCGTCGCCAAAGTTCGGGACCGTCACCCGCATCCCGCCGGTGACCTGCTCGTGGGGGAGGGAGCTCACGGAGGTGGGCGTGATCCGCCAGGCGGTGGCGGTCGCCAGGGCGCCGGGGACGGTGAAGGTCGCGGAGGTGAAGGGCGCCGGGCCGGGCACGAACTGATCGTCCTCGCCGTGCCAGACGGCGACGACCAGCCGGTCCGCCCCGTCGCTGAGCAGGGCGCCGGTCGCCTGGCCGGCGGGGCGGGCGTCGGTGGCGCCGGTCCCGCCGCGGGCGATCGCGGCGCCGTCCAGCGAGGCGGTCCGGCCGAAGCCCCCGCCGAAGGTCGACTGTCCGCCCGTGCCCACGCCGCGGGTGTCGTCGTCGCCGGCCAACGAGCCGGCCAGCAGGTTCGTGACCGCGCCGAAGCTCCCCCGCGTCCGGTTCGCCTCCCGCGGGTCGCCGGTCGTGGCGGGCAGAATCCGCAGCGGGGCGACGTTTGTCGCCGAGGCGAGAATTGGCTCGACCGCCGCCAGTTGCAGGTTCGTCAGCGTGAGGGCCAGGCGGCGCTCGGTCCGGCCGGGCGTCGAGTCGTCCAGCGGTTCGGTGATCCAGTAGCCCAGCCCCTTCACGCCGGCGGCGACCGCCCCCAGCGCCTGCCGGGTGATCAGTTCCGGCTCCAGCACGGCCGGTTCCAGCCCCGCCGCCTCGCGCATCGCGGCGGTGCGACCGTGCGGGGCGGTTTGAATCCAGGTGAACAGCGGCTCGCCCGGTCGGGCCTTGCGGTCGGCGACCTCGCGCAGCAGCGCGGTGTGCTCCCACAGCGGCAGCGCCGTGCCCAGCACCATCCGGCTGACGCCCAACAGGTCCGCGAGGCGGGAGTAGGCCCGCTCCGACCCCGTCACGCCGATGAGCGTCGGCCGATCGCGGGCGGTGTCCGCGGCCCGTACGGCGTCCACCCAAGCCTCCGTCGCCGCCACCCACGCCGGCTCCCCGGGAATCCGCGGGCCGAGATTCCACAGCCAGATCGCGTCGGTGCCCGGCCCGAACGGCGCCAGTCCGGCATCCACGGGTTCGTTCAGATCGGCCGGCCCGGCGCCCGCCTCCCCCGGGCTGGGCGGTTGGGCGGCGGCGCCCATGCCCGCCGCGGCGATCGCGTCGAGCAGGTCCCGATCCCGCCAGTCCCGGACCTGGATGAGGTTGAACCCGGAGATCGCCAGCAACGCCGGATCGACCTCATGGGCGAACGTCAGCCGCGGGAAGAACGGTTCGCCGTCCAGCGTGACCCGGCCGCCGTTGACGATCACCCGCCGCTTCGGATCCGGCGGGGTGACGTACGCCTCCGCCGTCTCGTCGAGGTTCAACGCTCCGACGGGAACCAGCGGGCCGACGCGCAGATCGTCGACCCGCAACGGCGCCGGGCCGCCGGTTCCGCCGTCGGTCCACAGCAGCACGCCGGCCCGGTCGACGACGGCGCCGGTGAGGTTCGCGGCGGCGTCGCCGGTGGTCGGGTCCGGGCCGAGCGACAGCCGCACCCGGCGGCGGGCGTCGTTCAGCGCCGCCTCCGTGGTCGCCGTCGTCAGCGTCCGCCAGGCGAACGTCGCGGCGGGGGACGGGCGGCCCGCGATCCACGCCGTGGCCGGCAGGCCGGTGTTCGGGTCGATCGCGTTCGGAAACGACACCCGCACCGCCGCGGCGCACCGCAGCGTCGTGAACACGGCGACAGAGGCCGTCAGTTCGTCGATCGCCGCCGAGGGCGGCAGCGCCCGATCGAACCGCAGCACCATGTCCGGTTGCGTTTTGATCCACACCGCCTGGGCGCACCCGGGCTCCGCGGCGCCGTCTTCGGGAAAGAACTTCACCTGCGCCGGAGTGAGGTCGCCGGGGGCGGTCGCCGTCCACTCGACCGCACAGGCTTCCCCGCACGGATCGGTGAAGAACCGTGGCCGGCCGGGCACCGCGTCGGGGAGCTCCGGGACGGTCGTCGTCGCGTCGTCGGCGGGGTCCGCCGCCTCGGGAATGCGCAGCTCGACCGGTTCCTGGGCCGGCGCCGGGGCGGGGCCCGCTCCCAGGAGGCCGCTCACTCCCAGCAGTCCGATGGCGGCGAGCAGGGCGCCGGGAAGGACCGGCCGGGGTCGGCGGCGGGAATCGCGGCGACGCATGGGCAGCGACGGTCGGGGGACGAAACGCGAACCGCGGGCGCCGGCGGTCCGTCGGGACGCTAGTTCCAGTCGGCCGTCCGGGGGAAGACCGCTCGCCGGCCGGGCGGCTCGCCGAGGACTCCCGCAAACGGGACATCCCCCAGCTGTGAGGCCGCCACGCCACCGATCGACCCGGACGGTGGGGTCGGCGGGATCGACCGGACCGCATCGGCGACGAGGTTTCGTCGGGTCGCCCCGTTGACAGCCCCACCGTCGCCCGGCGAGCATCGGCATAGCTCACGAATGCGACCGACGACGGACCGGCGGCCGCCCCGGAGTTCATTTTTCCGAAATTCCTGCCCGGTCCGTCACCGTGATCAGCTCCCGCAGTCGGCTGCCCCGCCACGACGACGAGTTACCGAACGAACTGGTCGAACTGGCCCGGCAGATCGCGGCGCTGCCCCCGGAGCTTCAGCCGGCCCTCGAAAAGCCGTTCTCCCAGGTCGTGGAGAGCGTCCGGCGGCGTCGGCGGATCCTGGGCGTCGTGCAGGAGGCCCTTTCGCAGCTTCGGCTCGACATCAAGTACCTGATGTTCGACCTCGACATGACCAAGCGCGAACGCGACGAACTGCTCGCGGATTAGCCCCGCTTCGCCGTCGCCGTTGGGCGGCGCGACCCTGGAACGACGCGCGCCGCCTACCGGCGACGGCGAACCGGGCGGCACGGGTGAAGCGGCCGGGGCGATCGCGGATGATTCGACGCTGATGACCGCGACCGCCCCTCCGCCCGCCCCCCCGCCGTCGCCGATGCCGGCCGCCGCTCCGGCCGTCGA
Organism: Alienimonas californiensis; assembly: GCF_007743815.1. Taxonomy (GTDB): domain Bacteria; phylum Planctomycetota; class Planctomycetia; order Planctomycetales; family Planctomycetaceae; genus Alienimonas; species Alienimonas californiensis. Next base: position 5,407,242 of record NZ_CP036265.1, on the reverse strand, counting down.
CAAGTCGACCGAGCGCGTGCGGCGGATGTTCGGGGCGATCGCCGGGCGGTACGACCTGATGAACCGCCTGATGACCGGCGGGCTCGACGTGCTCTGGCGCCGGCGGATCAGCCGGGCGGATCTCGGGGCCGGACCGGCGCTGGACTGCTGCACGGGCACCGGCGACCTCGCGTTCGCCCTCCGCAAACGGCGGCCGGACCTGCGGGTGGTCGGGGCGGACTTCACCCACCAGATGCTCGCCGAGGCGACCCGCAAAGACCGCCGGGGGGAGATCGCCTGGGTCGAGGGCGACGGCGAGGCCCTGCCGTTCGCCGACGCGGCGTTCACCGCGGTTTCGGTGGGTTTTGGGCTCCGCAACGTCGCCGACACCCGCCGCGGCCTCGCGGAGTTTTACCGCGTTCTCGCCCCCGGCGGCGTGCTGCTGATCCTCGAAACCTCCCGGCCGACGAACCCGCTGCTCGCCCCGCTGTTCAAGCTCTACTTCCGCGGCGTCGTCCCCGTGCTCGGCCGCTGGGCCGCGGGGAACCCGGAGAGCGCCTATGACTACCTCCCCGCCAGCGCCGCGGTCTTCCCGGACGGCGAGGAACTGTGCGACCTGTTCCGCGAGGCCGGCTTCGCGGATTGCAACTTTCAACCCCTCGGCTTCGGCGCGGCGACGTTCTACACGGCGAGGAAGCCGTGAGTGAAAAGTCCCAGCCCGAGGCGCAAGCCTCGGCCGTGCGTCACCTGACGCTTCCCGCCGCCGGCTCTGCCGACGGCCGACGCTTGCGGTTCGGGCTGGTATGACGGAGCCGCGCGAACCTCCGCTGGTCGTCGGCGTCACCGGGGCCAGCGGCGCCGCCTATGCGGTGCGGTTGTTGCGGGTCCTGCTGGCCGCGGGGCGGGACGTGCACGCGGTGTTCAGCCCGGCGGCGGTGCAGGTGTTCCGCGATGAACTGCACACGGACCTCAGCCCGGTGACACTCGACGTCGAAGCACTGTTCACGATGCGGTTCCCGTGGTCGGACCGGCCGCTCGAACCCGTGCCGGAGGGATGCGGCGCGCTGACAGTTCACCGGCACGTCGACTGGTCCGCGGGGCCGGCGAGCGGGTCGTTTCGGACCGGCGGGATGGTGATCTGCCCCTGTTCGATGGGCACGCTGGCGAGCGTCGCCGGGGGGCTCTGTTCGAACCTGATCCACCGGGCCGCCGCGGTGCATCTGAAGGAGCGCCGCAAGCTGATCGTCGTGCCGCGGGAGACGCCGCTGTCGGCGATTCACCTCGGCAATATGCAAACCGTCGCCGCCGCCGGGGCCGTGCTGCTGCCGGCGATGCCGGGCTTCTACCACGGGGTGAACGGGGTGGACGACCTGGTCGACTTCGTCGTCGCCCGGATCGTCGATCAACTCGGGATCGACCGGGATCTGATGACCCGCTGGGGCACGTAGGGTCCGCTCTGCGGACCGTTCCAAGAGGATTGGCGAAACGGGCGACGGTCCGCAGTGCGGACCCTACCGCCCCTCGCTGCGGCCTTCGATCTGGCGGATGTCGGCGAGGCGGACGACCAGCACGCGGTCGGTGGCGTGGCCGTTCTTCTCCGCGGCGAGCAGGGCGGCGGCGAGGCTGTCCGGGGCGGCGTCGTTCCGCAGGCCCAAGATCACGCTGTCGCCCACGGTCAGCGTCACTTCGAAGGAACGGTCTGGCCAGGCCCGCACCCGCTGGCCGTGGGCGGTCTCCAGCCCCGCCGGACCCGGCACCGCCCGCATCGCCTGCGGGCCGTGGTGAATTTCGGGGGTGAGGTCGAAGGTGACCCAACCCTTCTGCGGCGTGCGGCAGCCGATGCGCATCTGTCCGGTGGCGGTGTCGAACGATTCGGTGCGGCTCGGTTTGCCGTTCGCCGCGGGGGTTACGACCAGCAGATCGCTCTGACGCGGGGCGGTGGGAAGTGTCGTGTCGCCGCCGACGCGCAGGGTGATCCGGTTCACCTGAACCTCGTTGTCGCGGTCGCCGGCTCCCAGGCGGGTCGTGCGGCTGTTGGGCAGGGGGGTGCCGATCACCTCCTGCCGTTCGATCAGGGCCCGCACCGCCTCCGGCGGGTCGGCGCTGGCCACGCCGACGCGGAAGCCGGCGGAGCGCAGCCGGCCGGCCCGGTCGGCGTCCACGGCGCCGATCTCGCCGACGGAGTCCCACAGCGCCCGGCCCAGCAGCGGGTCGTCCGCCGGGCGTTCGACCAGCACGACGTCGAGCAAAATCTGATCGATGACGGGCCGAAACGCCGCCATCCGCGGGTCGTCGACGGGGCTCTCGTCGTAGCCGCCGGTGGTCATCGCCTCGACGGATTGATCGAAGAGGGCGCAGCCGGCCGTCAGTCCGCAGCCGAGTACGGCTCCGCAAACCGCCATCAATCCAGCCGCGGTCCCCGGCACGAGACGAGCGAAGCGGCGGCGGGACGGGGGGCGGCGCATGCGACGGCGACGCTAGGTTCGGACGTCGCCGGCGGTCAACGGACCTTTCGGGGGTCGGGCGTCGGCAGCACGGTCGATCTTGCCGGTTCTGCGGGCGGGGACTAGGGTCCGCGATGCGACGCCGATTCGTGCGTCGGCCGCACCGAAGACTGTACCCATGTCGCCTCCCAGCCCCCCGCCGTACCGCGTCGGGGCGGGGTCTGACACGCACCGCGTCGCCCGGGACAGCGACATCGCCAAGCCGCTGCTGCTCGGCGGGGTGGAGGTGCCGGTGGCGTTTCACCTCGTCGGACACAGCGACGCCGACGTGCTGGCCCACGCGGTGACCGACGCGATCCTCGGCGCCTGCGGGGCGGGGGACATCGGCGAACTCTTCCCCAACACCGACCCGGCGAACGCCGGCCGCGACAGCGCCGACTTCCTCCGCGAAGCCGTCCGCCAAGCCGCCGACCGCGGTTGGCGGATCGGCAACCTCGACTGCACCGTGCACGCGGAGCGGCCGAAGCTCAGCGAGTTCAAACAGCCCATCGCCGCCCGACTGGCGGAGCTGCTGGGAGTGTCGCCGGACGTGGTCAACGTGAAGGCGAAAAGCGGCGAGGCCGTCGGGCCGGTCGGCCGCGGCGAGGCGCTGACGGCGGACGCCGTCGTTCTGCTGTTCAGGGACGAACGATGAAACCCGCCGCCGTGCTCCCGCTGCCCACCGGCGCCGCGGCGTCTCGCGCCCAGCCGGCCGGGCCGGCCCGCTGCCTGGGGCTGGATCCCGGGCTGAACCGCACCGGGTACGCCGTCCTCGAACTCACCCCCCGCGGCCCGCGTCTGGTGGAGGGCGGGGTGTTGAAGTCGAATCCCGACGACCCGCTGTCCGTCCGCGTCGCGGAGATCGGCGGCGGGGTGCGGGAGCTGATCCGCGAGTTCGCCCCCCGGCTGATCGCCGTCGAACAGGTGTTCGCCCACGGTCGGAACTACGCCAGCAGCCTGAAACTGGCTCACTGCCGCGGCGCCATCCTGCTCGCCGCCGGCGAGGAGGGCGTGCCGGTGGAGGCCCTCGCCCCGACCGCGATCAAGGCCCGCGCCTGCGGCAACGGCCGAGCGGACAAGGCCCAGATGCAGCGGTCCGTCAGCGCCGAGTTGGGCCTGAAAGCCGTGCTGGAGCCGAACGACGTGGCCGACGCCGCCGCCGCCGCGTTGTGCGTCTTCGGCCGCCTGCGGGCCGTCGCGGCGTAGAAGGTCAAATTCCAAGACCAAGAACTCAAGAACCAAAAAGGAGCGTCCCGCTGCCGGGGCCTTGGTTCTTGAGTTCTTGGTCTTGATGCTTCATCCAACGGCCGCCGCCGCCCTCGTCGCTACTGTTGCTGCATGATTACCAAGATCACCGGCCGCCTGACGGAACTCTCCGAGACGGCGGCGTACCTCCAGTGCGGCTACGTCGAACACGAGGTGTTCGTGCCGGACTTCGTCCGCCGGCAACTCGGCCCGAAGCGGGGTGAAGAGGTCACGCTGCGGACGATCGAGTTCATTGAGGGCAACCCGCAGAAGGGCCGGCTGACGCCGCGGCTGATCGGGTTCCTCACGCCGGTGGAGCGGGAGTTCTTCGAACTGGTCTGCAGCGTCGACGGCGTCGGCGTGAAGAAGGCCCTGCGGGCGATGGTCCGCCCGGTGCGGGACGTCGCCGCGGCGATCGAGGAATCGGACGTCCAGGAGATCACCACGCTCCCCGGCATCGGCGCCGCGATGGCGGAACGGATTGTGGCGAAGCTCCGCCGCAAAATGACCCGCTTCGCCCTGATGCCCGAACGCGACCTGCCGGACGGCGAATCGCCCAAGACGGACGTGGAACGGGAGACCGTCGAAGCCCTCGTCGCCCTCGGCCACTCGCAGGTCGAGGCCCGCAAAAAGGTCGAGGCCGCCCGCGACGCCGGGGCGAAGGGCAAGACCGTCGAGACGTTGCTGACGGAGATTTATCGGCTGGGACGCACCTGAGAACGATCGGCAGAGGGCGCAGCGAAGCGTCCCGGACCCTCGGAGGGTCCGGGACGCTGGCGATCCCTGATTGTCAGACGGCCGGAACTACTTCTTGAAGATCGTCTTGCCGGTGCTGTGCAGGTGCTCGCAGGCCTCGGTGAGGCGGGCGGCGACGCCGGTTTCGGCCTTCTTGAGGTAGCTGCGGGGGTCGTAGACCTTCTTGTTGCCGACCTCGCCGTCCACCTTCAGGACGCCCTCGTAGTTCTCGAACATGTGCCCGACGATCGGGCGGGTGAAGGCGTACTGGGTGTCGGTGTCGATGTTCATCTTCACCACCCCGTAGGCCAGGGTTTCTTCCAGCTCTTCCTTGGCCGTGCCGCTGCCGCCGTGGAAGACGAGGTCGAACTCGGCCTTCTCGCCGAACTTCTTGATGACGGCGGCCTGACCCTCCTTGAGGATCTCCGGCTTCAGCTTCACGCTGCCCGGCTTGTAGTGGCCGTGCACGTTGCCGAAGGTCGCGGCGAACATGTAGCGGCCCAGCCCGTCGAGGGCTTCGTAGACGGCCAGCATGTCCTCGGGGGTGGTATAGAGCTTGTCGGCGGGGGTGTCGTGGGAGCCGCTGGCCCCGTCCTCCTCGCCGCCGACGACGCCGGCTTCGACTTCCAGGATGATCTCCTGCTCCGCACAGAGCTTCATCAGTTCCTTGGAGAGGGCCATGTTCTCCTCCAGCGGCAGGTTGCTGGCGTCGAGCATGTGGCTCTGGAACAGGTTGCCTTTGCCCTCGGCCCGGCGATCGGCGGTGGCCTGGATCAGCGGCTTGAGGAAGCTGTCGACGGCGTCCGGCGGGCAGTGGTCGGTGTGCAGGGCGACGAAGATGTCGTACCGCTCCGCCAGTCGGTGGCAGGCCTCGGCCAGGACGATGGCACCGAGGACGTTGTCGCCGACGTTGATGCCGCTGGCGAACTTCCCGCCGCCCGTGGAGACCTGGATGATGCCGTCGCTCTTGGCGTCGGCGAAGCCCTTGAGGGCGGCGTTGAGCGTAACGAGGCTGGTGATGTTGACCGCCGGGTACGCGTAGTCGCCCGCCTGGGCGGCGTCGAGCATCTGGGCGTACTGGGCGGGCGTGGCGACGGGCATCGGGAAAGGAGCTTCGGTAGGAATCGACGTGGAAACGGCCGTTCGGCGCGCCGGAAGCCTAGCGGCCGGGGCGTCGGCGGTCCACGGCCGCGAACCTTCGCGCCCCCCGGGGGGCGGTCTCGGCGGGAGGGTGCAGTTCTGTCGGTCGCGGGGCCGATGACGAACGAACCGCCCGTGCGGCCCCCGGGAGCGTCCGCCCCCGGCCCGCCCGGAGTCCGGCCCGCCGTCCGTATCGCGATGACGTTGAATGCCGCCCACCCTCCGCCTGTTCGCCGGTCCGCCGGACGCTCCGACGCCCTCGGTGACGGTGTCGTTGGGCGACTTGCTGGGCGCCTGCGGCGTGTCCACGGAGGAAACCGACGGAGGACCGCTGTGGTTGAGCGACTTTGCGGACGAAACGGTGCTCGTCTCGCCAGACCTCGCCGATTTGCTGCACATCGCCCGGTCAATGGACGCGGAGCGCCGCGGCCCCTCGGCCGGACCCGCCGGTCCCCGACCCGACGCGGGGCGGCGGGCCGCCTGAGCGTCGTCGCCGCGACGCTGTTCGCCGCCGCCCTGGCGCTGCCGGGCTGCCTGATCGTGCAGACCGCGGTCGTCAATCCGGCCCCGAACCTGCCGGTGGTCGCGGTCGCCCCGTTCCTGAACCTGTCGGCGGAGCCCTCGACGGACGGCCGCCGGTTCGCCCTGGCCTACGCCACCGAACTCCAGCAGGTGCCGGGCTTCGAGGTGATCCCCGTCGGCGTGGTCGAGGTCGCGATGACGACCAGCGGGCTCGATCCGTCGAACCCCACGGAGGCAATCGCCCTGGCCAAGCTGGTGGGGGCGGATTCCATCGTGCTGGGGGCCGTGACCGACTACTCCCCGTACTACCCGCCGCGGGTGGGGCTGAAGACGGCCTGGTACGCCCGCGATCCGGCGATCTTCCTGCCCGGCGCCACGACCGACCCCGCCGCCCGCCGGGCGCTCGGGGAGGCGGCCGAGTGCGAAACGCCGACCTGGCGTCGGGCCGTCCGCGGGACCGCCGACCTGTTCCGCGCGCAAAGCCCGGGGCGATTCGACGCTGGCCCCGCGAGTGCCGGAACCGCGGCCGGAGTGCCGTCCGACCTGCCGGAGCCGCTGCCCTATATGAGCTACGTGCGGCTGTACGACGGGGCGGACGAGGACGTCGCCGCCGCCCTCCGCGATCGGCGGGCCGTCTCCGGCGACCTGCGCAGCGGCGGCTGGGAGGCCCAGCTCAACCGCAGCGAGGACTTCATCCGCTTCTGTTGTCGGCGGAGCATCCGCGAGATGCTCGAACTCCACGGCGGCCTCGCGGAGCGGGAATACACCGTCCGCTGCCCCGAGATCCCCTGAGGCCCGCCGTCGCGCTCGCTGCCCCGGGTTGAGCGGAGCACGCCTCGCCCCCCCAACCCGACGCCAGGGCATTCGGCTCCGCCGGGGGGAGCGCCGCGGCCGATGCCCAGTGCGGATCGCCCTCGGACCGGGATGCGGAGGAACGCGGATGCTGACTCGCCGCCCCCAGCCGTTGCCCGCCGCCCCGGCACCGGGCGCCGCTCCGCCGAGCGGCGTGCGGGTCGTGGCGCTGACGCGGGGGGAGGAACGCTTCGTCTATCTGTTCCGGGCCGACCGCGTCGCGGACTGCCTCGCCCGCCTCGCCGTGCACGCGGCCGACCCGTCGCTCTCCCTCACGGCCGCCGACGCGGCGCTGCTGGCCGAGCGCATCCGCGAAGGGTGAGCGGCAGCGCCCCCTGAGCCCGAAGCGCCAGCGCGGGGCGCGACTCTCGCCGGCGATTCGACGGCCGATCCCTCCGCCACGCCACCCCCCTCGCTTGCGCTTCGGGCTCACAGGAAGACCATGCACGAGTCGATCGACCTGTTCCTCCGGCACCTGCGGGTCGAAAAGCAAAGCTCCGAGCACACGGTGAAGGGGTACAGCGAGGACTTCGACAGCCTGCTGGAGTTCCTCGAGGACGCCTGCACCACGCTGCCGGCCCGCTCGGCGGCTCACCCGCGGGACCTGACGGTCGCCGTGCTGCGGGAGTACCTCGCCTACCTGCACGCCTGCGGCTACGCGAAAACCACCGTCGCCCGCCGGCTGGCCTGCCTGCGGAGCTATTTCCGGTTCCTCCAGCGTCGCGGGGAGGTGGCGAGCAACCCGGCGAAGGTCCTCCGCACCCCCCGGACCGGCCGCAAGCTGCCGCACTTCCTCTCGGTCGAGCAGGCCGCGATCCTGCTGGAAACGCCGGACCCAGACACGAAAGACGGCAAGCGGGATCGGGCGATGCTGGAAACGTTGTACTCCGCCGGCCTGCGTGTGGCGGAACTGGCCGGGTTGAACGTCGACGACTGGGACCGCGACGCCGACGTGCTGCGGGTCCGAGGGAAGGGCAAGAAGGAGCGGGTCAGCCCGATCGGCGCCCACGCCAGCCGGGCCCTGGAGGCGTGGCTGGCCGTCCGCAGACCGGCGGAGAAGGCGACGGCGGAGGACCGGGCCGCGATGTTCCTCAACCGCTTCGGCAACCGTCTGACGACCCGCAGCGTCGCCCGGATGCTCGACAAACACATCCTGACCGCCGGCTTGGACGGCAAAACCAGCCCGCACACGTTGCGGCACAGCTTCGCCACGCACCTGCTCGACGGCGGGGCGGACCTGCGGAGCGTTCAGGAACTACTCGGCCACGCCAACCTGACCACCACGCAGATCTACACGCACGTCTCCACGACCCGCCTCAAGGAGACCTACGACGCCGCCCACCCGCACGCTTCACCACGCGGCGCCTAAGCCGGACGCATGCGTCCGGCTTAGGGAAACGGTCAGAGCGTCTTCCCGTCGGGGATCCGTAGCGTCATGCCGACGCGCAGCGCGTCCGGGTGCTCCAGCACGTCGCGGTTCGCCTCGTAGAGCGTGTGGTACTTGCGGTGGCTGCCGAGCGTTCGCTCGGCGATGTCGGTGAGGGTGTCGCCGGGGGCCACGGTGTAGGTCTGCGGGGCGGCGGGCGCCGGCTCCTCGGGAGGATCATCGAAGGGCTCCGGGAACGGGGGGAGCGGGTCCGCGAAGGCCTGCAGGACGGGCTCCGCACGCGGCGTCACGACGGCCGGCGGAGGGCCGACGGCGGGCACCGGCAGCGGCGGCGGACCGACAGGCCTCGCCGCGACCGTCGGCGGAGCGGGCGGGGGGCCCAGCCGCACGGGCGGCGGCGGCGGGGCGAGAGGCAGGGCGTTCGTCTCGTCCGGGTCTGACTCAAGTCCGGCGACGGCCGGGTCGACGGCGGCCGGGTCCGCCCGGAAGCAAAACGCCCCCGCGACGCCCAGCGCCAGCAGGGAGAGCGACAGCCCGATGCGGAGGTCCCGATTCACGGCGTTGCGAGGGAAGGGGAGGCGGAGAACGCCTTCCCTGGCGCCCGAACGGTTCGCCTCCGACATCGACGCCCCCGCCGGTCCCCCGTCACCCGATCGTCCGCGCGCGGCGCGAATGGTTCGCGTGCGGTCCGACTGGCCCGGTTCTGGCGGTCGTGCGGCCCGTCGTGCGGCGGATCAGCGCCGCTTCGTCTCGTTGGTGATCGACGCCTTGGCGTCGATCGTCTTGGGCCGCGGCGGCACGGCCTGCCCGGTGAGGGCGTCGAATACGACCGCCCCCAGCGGCGGCAGACTGATCTGCACGCTGTGCTTGAAGCCGTGGGAGGGGATTTCCTCGCTGTAGACGCCCCCCTGGTTGCCGACGTTGCCGCCCTCGTAGATGCCGGCGTCGCTGTTCAACACCTCCTTGTAGTACCCCGCGACGGGCACGCCGAGGCGGTAGTCGGGGCGGGGGACCGGGGTGAAGTTAAACGCGCAGAGCAGTTGGGCGGAGCCGTCCGCGGTCTTGCGGAGGAACGCCACCACGCTGCGGGCGGCGTCGTCCCCGCTGACCCACTGGTAGCCGCGTTGATCGCAGTCCGTAGCGTGCAGGGCGGGGCGGGTGCGATAGAGGCGGTTCAGGTCGCCGAGGAACCGCCGCACGCCGTCGTGATAGGGCTGGCCCTCCAGCGCCCAGTCGAGTTGGGCGTCGTGGTTCCACTCGGTCCACTGGGCCAGCTCGCAGCCCATGAAGATCAGCTTCTTGCCGGGGTTGAGCCACTGGTGGGCGTAGAGCAACCGCAGGTTGGCGAACTTCTGCCAGACGTCCCCAGGCATCTTCTCCAGCAGGGAGCCCTTGCCGTGCACGACCTCGTCGTGCGACAGCGGGAGCATGTAGTTCTCGCTGAATTGATAGACGCTGCGGAACGTCAGCTCGCCCTGATGATAGCTGCGATACAGCGGTTCCCGCTCGAAGTAGCGGAGGGTGTCGTTCATCCACCCCATATCCCATTTGAAGCTGAACCCGAGCCCGCCGTTGTAGGTCGGATGGCTCACGCCGCCCCAGCTGGTGCTCTCCTCGGCGATCGTCATCACGCCGGGGAAGTCGCGGTGCAGTTCGACGTTCAATTCCTTGAGGAAGTCGATCGCTTCCAGATTCTCGCGGCCGCCGTATTTATTCGGCACCCACTCGCCGGCTTTGCGGCTGTAATCGAGGTACAGCATGGAGGCGACCGCGTCGACCCGCAGGCCGTCGACGTGGTACTTCTCGATCCAGAACCGGGCGCTGGCGGTGAGGAACCGCCGCACCTCGTCCCGGCCGTAATTGAAGATCAGCGTGTTCCAGTCCGGGTGATAGCCCTGACGGGGGTCGGCGTGCTCGTACAGGCAGGTGCCGTCGAACCGGGCGAGGCTGTGGGAGTCGGTCGGGAAGTGGGCCGGCACCCAGTCCACGATCACCCCGATCCCGCGGCCGTGGCATACGTCCACGAAGTGCATGAAGTCGTCCGGCGTGCCGAAGCGGCTCGTCGGGGCGAAGTAGCCGGTCGCCTGATAGCCCCAGGAGCCGTCGAACGGGAACTCCGTGATCGGCATCAGCTCCAGGTGGGTGAACCCGTACTGCTCCGCGTGATTGCAGAGGGCCTCGGCGAGTTCGTGATAGCTGAAATACCGCCGCCCGTCGGACGGCCGCCGCCAGCTGCCCAGATGCACCTCGTAGACGCTGACCGGCGCCTTGAGCCAGTCGGTGTCGCGGCGGTGGTCGATCCAGGCGGCGTCTTCCCAGCGGTGGCGGGAGAGGTCCCAGCAGACGCTCGCCGTCGCCGGGGGGTGCTCGGCGTGGAAGGCGAACGGGTCGCTTTTCTCCAGCAGTTCGCCCGTGCGCGTGCGAATGGCGAACTTGTAGCGGTCCCCGCGGCCGAAGCCCGGGATGAAGCCTTCCCACACGCCGCTGGAACTGCCCCACAGTTCGTCGGAGTCCGGGGTCCAGCCGTTGCCGTCGCAGATCACGCTGACGGAATCCGCGTTCGGCGCCCAGACGGCGAAGCGCGTACCGGCGACCCCGTCGCGGTCCTCGGGGTGGGCGCCGAGGTGATCGTACAGGGCCATGCGGAGGCGGCCGGGGGATTCGGGGGGAGGCGGGGCGGGTCGCGGACCGTACCGCCCGTCGCTTCACCCCCGCAACCGCCGAACCCCGGTGAGGCCGTCCCGAAATGCGTGGCCAGCGCCGACCGCCAGCCCGGTTTCACACCGCCGGCCGCCGGGTTCGCCAGTCGGACGGGACGGTCGCGGCGCCGAGTTTCAGCCGGAGAACGCCCGAAAGATGCTCCGCCGCCAGGGCGGGTTCGGCTTCGGGGGCGGGGCGTCGTCGTCTTCGTCGTCGGACGCCGTGGCGTCGAACCGCGTGGCGGTCGGCTGGGGCTCGTCGTCCTCGTCCTCCGCATTGGAGGGGGCGTAACGGTCGGTGACCGGCTCCGTCAGTTGGTCCGCGGCGGACTCGAAGTCGACCGAACGGGGTTCGTCGTCCTCGTCGTCCTCGGCGAAGAACGACACCACGCTCCGCGGCTCCCGGTCGCGGGGGGGGGGCTCCGGGTCGGGGACGATCCGGGTCGCGGCGACGGCCGGCGGGGCCGGTTCGGCGGGGGTCGCCGGTTCCTCGGCCGGCGTCGGCCGGGACAGGACGACCGGGCGGGGCGGCGGGGGGGCGAGGTGCTGCCAGGAACTGCGGCCCGCCTGATCCCCGGACCGCTCGGCGAAGGACGGCTCGCCCTCAGGGCGTTCGGCGGGGGACGACTCGCCCGCCGCCCGTTCCGCGGCCGCCGGCCGGGCGGGGGGGGCGCTCGGGCGATGGACGAACGGCGCCGGCGAGAGATTTTCCGCGTCCGCGTCGTCGTTCGGGGCCGGCAGCGGCGGTAGGCCGGCGTCCAGGCGGGCGAAACGGTCGTGTACCACGACCTCCCGATCGCCTTCCTCGTCCAGCAGCGTACGGGTGCCGTCGGACAGCACCGCCCGCAGGAACGGGCGCCGGGCGGCGTCGTCCGCCGACGGCACACCGGCGCCGACTTCGTAGGACGCCATTTCGCCCTCGTCATGCTCGCCCCGGTCGGCCTGCGAGGGCCCGTCGTCGCGGGACTGCTGCGGGGGGCGGGCCGCGGCCATATCGAACGGGCGAAAGGAGGGGGCGCGGACGGACGGGGAGCCGGCCCATCTTAGCAGCCGACCTCCCTGTTCCCATCGTCCGTTCGGACCGGCGCCTTGAGCGCGACCCTGACCCTCCCGCGGGCCGACCCCGCTTTTCCCCACGGCCGGGCGGCCTACGATCAGGCGCCGCGTCCCCGTTCACCGACGTAGCTGGTCGTCCGCTCGGCGCCGCATCCCCCGCGGCGCCGCCCGGGGCCGCCTCCGCCGGCGAACGGGGAGGGCGGGCGAACCTGTCTCGCCCCCGCCGCGTCCTTCCCACCCCTTCCTCCCGTCAGGCCCGCCGACGACCCGTCGGCCGCAACGCATCGTGTCCGAAGCCGTCCTGCGGTTCCCCGACCCGGATCAGGTTCGCGTGGTGTTCGGCCACCGCGACCGTCACCTGCGCAAGGTGCGCGACGAACTCGGTCTCTCCGCGGTCTTGCGCGGCGAAGAACTGCGGTTGCGCGGCGACCGGGAACAGGTCCGCCACGGCAAAGCGGTGTTCGAGGAACTGGCCCGGCTGGCCCGCCGCGGCGGCCGCGTGGAGACCGCCGACGTCTCCCGCGCCCTCGCCGGTGAGTTCTCCCGCCCCTTCGACCCGGTGGAGGACGGCCCGAACCGCGAGTTCAGTTCAATCTCCCCCTCCCTCGGGGAAAGCCGGCCGTCGCCCTTGGGCGGCGCGTCCCCCGCAGCGAGCGCGCCGCCCAACGGCGACGGCGAAGCGGTGGGGGTCAACGGCGTCTCCCTGTACGAAAAGAGCCGGGAGGTCAAACCCCGCAGCCCGGGGCAGGCGACCTACATCGAGGCGATCCGCGAGAAGGACCTCGTGTTCTGCACCGGCCCGGCCGGCTGCGGGAAGACCTACCTCGCCGTGGCGATGGCGATCCACGCCCTGCGGACCGACCGCGTTCGCAAGATCGTGCTCGCCCGCCCCGCGGTGGAGGCCGGCGAGAAGCTCGGCTTCCTGCCCGGGGACATGCTCGCCAAGGTGAACCCGTATCTCCGACCGCTGCTGGACGCCCTCAACGACATGCTCGATTACGAGCAGGTCCGCCGGTACATGGCGAAGGACATGATCGAGGTCGTCCCGCTGGCCTTCATGCGGGGGCGGACGCTGAACAGCACGTTCATGATTCTGGACGAAGCCCAGAACACGACCGTGACTCAGATGAAGATGTTCCTCACCCGCATGGGCGAGGAGTCAAAGATCGTCGTGACCGGCGACGTGACGCAGCTCGACCTGCCGGACGACGTGCCCAGCGGCCTGAAGGACGCCGTCGGCCGCCTGTCCCACGTCGAGGGCGTGGGCGTGGCGAACCTCGGCCGGGCGGACATCGTGCGGCACAGGCTCGTCCGCGACATCGTGCAGGCCTACGACGAGGAACGGAAGGACTGACGCCCCCGCCGCGGGTCCCCGCGTTGGGTCCCCCCGGTCGCCTCCCGACGAGGCCGCCCGTCGGCGACGGCGGGGGCGGTTCGTCGTTCCGAACGGGGCGCGTATGCCGCCCCGGGTGCGTCGGGTTCGCTGTCCGGACCGGGTCGGGTTCGCCCCGGCGACCGCCTCGGGAGTAGCATTGCCCGAGGCCCCCACCCCCACCGGCGCCCGCCCCCGGCGTGAACGTCCCGTTTCTCACTCGCAGCAAGCCGTCCCGGGGCGGGGCGCCCGCCGGCCGTCTGCTGACGTCCAAGGCGCCGTCGTCCCGTCCCGGCTCCCGCAGCGGGAGCGGGTCGAGCGGGGGAAAGTCGTCGGGACGGTCCCGCTCCTCGTCGTCCAAAGGGCGGAGCGGACGGGGCGGGTCCGGGAAGAGCGCCCCGGGGGACACCTGGCGGGACACGCTGCTGACCCGCCGCGGAGCGGCTGCCCGATTGGCGATGGCGGCGACGGCCTGCGTCGCGGTCGTCGTCGCGGTGCAGGGCTGGGAGCCCACGCAGCAGACCCGGCTGGGCGACTTCGCCGGCGACGGCATCGCCGCTCGGGTGCCGTTCAGCGTGGAGGACATCATCCAGACGGACAGCCTCCGGCAGACCGCCCGGGCCGCGGTCCCGCCGATCTTCCGCAATGATCCCGCGAAGCTGGCGGGCCTGGACGCGCTGTTCGGCCGGCAGCTCAAGACGCTGGCCTCCTCGGAAAGCTGGGAGCAGGTCCCGGCGCCGGCCCGGGCCGCGTTCGGCCTGGCGGTGGCGGAAACCGGCGCCGGCCGCGAGGCCGCCGAGACCGCCGCCCGCAACCAGTTCCAGACCTTCCGCAGCGTGCTGCTGGGGCGGGCCGCCGAGGGCGGCGACGATCGGGCCGCGGCCCCGGAGCGGATCGAGGCCCTCACCCAGGAACTCCGCCCCCTGCTGGAGGCGCTGGGGCAGATCGGCACCCTGAATGACGAGGCCCTGCGGACGAACGACCTCACGGACGATTCCTACATCCTCGCATTGGATCCCGAGGAGCCGACGCCCCCGCCGGAGACGCTCGCGGAGGCGGCGGTCACCGCGGAAACGCACACGATCGACTGGCTGCTGACGAAATCGGAAAGCTTGGACGTCGCCTGGAACGCCGCCCCGGGGCTCTCCGCGCTGCGGGCGCCGGTGGAGCGGTGGCTGATCCGCTCGGTGCCTGCCTCGCTGTCGGCGGACGCCGCGGCGACGGAGCAGGCGAAGCTCGCCGCGGAGCAAAACGTGCGACCGGCCGTCACGACGTTTGTGCGGGGCCACATTCTGGTGGGCCCCGGCGAGGTGATCGACGGCGACGCGGCCAATCTGCTGGCCGAGGAGCACGACGCCCTGGTGGCGCTGGGCGGTCCGGACGCCCAGCTGGCCCGGGCGGCGGTCGTCGCCGGCGTGCTGGCGGTGATCGCGGGGCTGATCGGCGCGTTCATCAAACGGAACGAGCCGCGATTGATCGCCGATCCGGGCCGGCTGGCGTCGTACCTCACGCTGATCGTCGTCGCGGTGGCCCTGGGCCGCTGGCTGTCCTTCGATCCGTGGCGGGCGGAGGCGGTGCCCGTGCTGGCCTGCGCGATGACCTTCGCGGTCGCCTACAACCAGTGGCTCGCCGGGCTGACGGGACTGGCCGTCAGCGCGATCGTCGTGTTCAGCACGACGGCGAACCTCGGACATCTGTTGGTGCTGGGCAGCGCGGCGGCGGCGGCGGTGCTGCCGCTTTCCCGCGTGCCCAGCCGCTCCACGGTGATCGGCGTGGGCTTCTTCGCCGCGGCCGTCTACCTCACGGTCAGCCTGTGCGTCGGCCTGATCGAGCGGCAGCCGCTCATCGCGGGCCTGCCGGGCGCCTGGGAAGTCACCCAGCCCGTGCTGATGAACGGCCTCCGCGGGGCCGGCTGGTGCCTGCTGGCCGGGTACTTCGTCGCCGGCTCGCTGCCGTTCATCGAACGCAGCTTTGGGGTGGTCACGGACATTTCCCTGCTGGAGATGAGCGACGTCTCCCACCCGCTGTTGCAGGACCTCGTGCGGCGGGCGCCGGGCACCTACAACCACAGCATCGCCATGGCCACGATCGGCGAGACCGCCGCCGACGCCATCGGCGCCAACGGCCTGCTGCTCCGCGTCGCGGCCTACTACCACGACGTGGGCAAGATGCTCAAACCGCACTACTTCATCGAGAACCAGACCGCCGAGGACCGCGGCCGGCACGACGAACTCGCCCCGGCGATGAGCACCCTGATCATCATCGGTCACGTCCGGGACGGCGTGGACCTCGCCCGGCAACACGGCCTGCCGCAGCGGATCGTGGACTTCATCGAACAGCACCACGGCACGACGCTGGTCAAGTACTTCTATCACGAGGCCGGCAAGCGGGCCGAAGCCGAACCGGGCCACGAGGGCGACGCCGAGGAAAGCGCCTTCCGCTACCCCGGCCCCAAGCCGCAGACCCGCGAGGCCGGCGTGATGATGCTGGCCGACGCCGTCGAGAGCGCCACCCGCAGTCTCTCCGAACCGACCCCCGGCCGCATCGAGAACCTGGTGAAGTCCATCACCCTGGACCGCCTGCTGGACGGGCAGTTCGACGAGAGTTCTCTCACGCTGCGGGAAATCCGCATCGTTGAGGACTCGCTGGTGAAAAGCCTGATCGGCATGCACCACGGCCGCATCAAATACCCGGACCAGAAGGACTGATGGGCGGCCCGGGAGATGACGCCGGTCACGGCCCGGCGCTCGGCGACGGGGACGAACTGGCCGGGGAGACGCTGTTGGCGGTGGAGGTGGACGAGACCGTCCCGCACGCCGACCGCCTCGCCGCCGCGGCGGTCGCGGCGCTGAAGGTCGGGGGGGCGGTCGCGGCCCAGCTGGAACTGGCCGTGGTGCACGACGCGGAGATGCACGCGCTCAACGTCCGCTGGCTGAAGCACGATTACACGACCGATGTGCTGAGCTTCCCCCTCGGCGGGGCGGGCACGCCGGGCGATCCGCTGTCGGGGCAGGTGATCGTCAATCCGGACTACGCCTTTCGGGAGGCCGCCGGACACGCCTGGCCGCCGCATGAATTGTCCGCGGACCTGCGAGAGCTGATGTTGTACGTGGCCCACGGCACGCTGCACGTCTGCGGGTTCGACGATCAGACCGACGCGCAGCTCTCCGAAATGCGCGCCGCCGAGGCTGCCGCGCTGGCCGCCTGCGACGTCGCCGTCCCTCCCGGTCACGGTTCTCCCGGCGGCGATGGGGGTTCGGGCGTATCCGAGGGGCAACGCTCCGGCTAGACTGCCGGCCCAATCTTTCCTCCACAGAGGTCCATGGAACCCCCGTTGCTGTACGCCGCCCTGACCGGGGCGGCGGCGTTTGTCTGCGGCGTCTTCACGCAAAGTCTGCGGGAGTTTTCGCGCGGCAAACTCCACGACCTCTGCACCGCACGCGGCCTCGACGATCGTTTCGGGGAGGTGCTGAAGAACCGCGAATCCGTGCTGGTCGTCACCCGGGCCGCGACGTTCGTGCTGAACGCCGCCTGCCTGTTGCTGGCGGCCGGCGGGCTGGGCCTGCCGCTGCCGGGGCACGCCGACGAAGCCGTCTGGCGCCGGTGGGAGACCTGGGCGGAGTGGGCCGCGTTCACCGCGATCGCCGTGCTGCTGCTCAGCGTGCTGCCCTGGACCGTGGCCCGGGTCACCTCCGAGGCCCTACTGGCTCGCGCCTGGCCGCTGGCCAGCGTGCTGGCGAAGCCCTTCGCCCCCTTCGTGGCGCTCTCCAACTACCTGGACCGCACCATGCACCGGCTCGCCGGCCGGGCCGACCCGGACCGCGACGACGCCAGCGTGCTGAACGACGAACTCAAGAGCGTTGTGGACGAGGGCGAGCGCGAGGGCCTGCTGGAGATCGACGCCGGCCGCATGATCCGTCAGGTGATCGAACTGCACGACGAGGACGTCGCCGCGGTGATGACCCCCCGCACCGCGATGGACACCGTCCCGGCGACCGCCACGCTGGAGGAGGCCCGCGAACTCTTCATGGCCCGCGGTCACAGCCGCCTGCCGGTCCACGGGGAGAGTTTGGACGACATCCGCGGCGTGCTCTACGCCAAGGACCTGCTCGCCTCGCTGGGCGCCTCGCGGGCCGGGGACGGCCCGGTCCCCAGCGTGGCGGAACTGGCCCGGGAGCCGCTGTTCGTCCCCGACGCCACCAAGCTCGACACCCTGCTGAGCCGGATGAAGACGGAGCAGACGCACCTCGCGTTGGTCGTCGACGAATACGGCGGGGTCGCGGGGCTCGTCACGATGGAAGACCTGCTGGAGGAGATCGTCGGCGAGATCGTCGACGAACACGACCCGATCACCGAGGCCGAGACCGGCATCCGCCGCCTCTCCGCCCCGTTGCCGGAAGGGGACGGCGATCCCCGCGACCGCCGCAGCCGTCTGCGGGCGGCGAAGGTCAACGGCACGCCGCTGCCCCGCTCCTTCGAGGTCGAGGGCTGGGTCCGCACCGACGACTTCAACGAGACGGCCGGCTTCTCCCTGCCGGAAGACGGCGACTTCGACACCCTCGGCGGGTTCGTCCTCAGCGAGCTGACCCGCGTCCCCAACGCCGGCGAAACCTTCGACTGGAAGGGCGTCCGCGTGACCGTGCTGGAGGCCGACAACCGCAAGGTGGACCTGGTGCGGGTGGAGGACGCCCCGCCGGAGTCGTAGTCTTCGCCGCCCGCGTCCGCCCTCCCCGTTTGGCCCTCATGGGGCTAACGCCCCACGCTCGCCCGCTCGGTTCTCCATGCTCGTCAGCCGCAACTGGCTCTCCGAACTCGTCGCGTTGCCGTCCGATCTGGACGAGCTGACGGACCGGCTCACGATGTCCGGGTTGAACCTGGAGGGCGTGGAGCCCTTCGCCGGCGAGACCGGCGACGACGTGGTGATCGACCTGGAGGTGACCAGCAACCGCGGCGACTGCCTCGGCCACGTCGGCGTCGCCCGCGAAATCGCCGTCCTCTACGGCGAAAAACTCAACGCCCCCCAAGGTTCGCCGTCGCCGTTAGGCGGCGCGAGTTCTTCTCAGGCCTCGATCCCCGTCGAGATCCAGGCCCCGGACCTCTGCCCGATCTACACCGCCCGCGTGATCCGCGGGGTGAAGGTCGGCGAGAGCCCCCAGTGGGTAAAGGACCGGCTGGCGGCACTGGGCCAGCGGAGCGTCAACAACGTCGCCGACGCCACCAACCTGGCGATGCTCGAAACCGGCCAGCCGTTCCACGCCTTCGACCTGGCGAAGCTGAAGGGCGGCCGCATCGTCGTCCGGCGGGCGGAGCAGGGCGAACCGTTCACCGCCCTCGACGGGAAGAAGTACGAACTGCCCGCCGGCACGGGCGTGATCGCCGACGAAGATCATCCCGTCGCCGTCGCCGGGGTGATGGGCTCCGAGGACAGCGAGATCGGCGCGGGCACGACCGACGTGCTGCTCGAAGCCGCCGATTTCAGCCCGAAGATGGTGCGGGACGCCGCCCGGGGGCTGAACCTGCTCACCGCCGCCAGCCATCGGTTCGAGCGCGGCGTCGACGTCTCCGCCCTGAACGCCCACAGCCTGCGGTGCGCGGCCCTCATCATCGAACTGGCCGGGGGGACGCTGGAGGAGGGCGTGACCATCGCCGGCACGCCGCCGACCGAGCCGGACTCGGTCCCGCTGCGGTTCCACCGCGTCCCGGCCCTGCTGGGCATGGCGGTGAGCACCGAGGAGAGCGAAGCGATCCTCAACCGCCTCGGCTTCGAGACAGTCGAGCGGAACGACGGCTCCGCCGCCTTCCGCCCCCCCGGTTGGCGCCGCCGCGACGTGACCCGCGAGGCGGACCTGATCGAGGAGATCGCCCGCATCCACGGCTATGAGCAGGTCCCCGACGACGCCGTCATCCCCACCGCCGTCGCCGTCACGCCGGTGCGGGACCTCGTCGCGGACGTGATCCGCGACACGCTGGTCGCCTACGGCGCCTTCGAGGCGTACACCCTCACTTTCACCTCGGAGCAGGAAGCGAACCTGTTCCGCCCGGACGGCGCCGATTCCCCAAAAAGCCGGCCCCTGCTCACCGTCGCGCACAGCAGCCGCAAGCGGGAGAACGTGCTGCGGCCCAGCCTGCTGCCCGGTCTGGTGAAGGCCCGGCGGGAGAACGAACGGAAGGGCAACGCGAACGTCGCCCTGTTCGAACTGGCCAGCGCCTACCTCGCCGCCGACCCCGGCGACCCGGCCGCGGAACCGTCCCGCCTCGGCTTCGTCTGCGGCTGGGACTTTTTCCAGGCGAAGGGCGTCTTGGAAACGCTGCTTGCGCGCCTCGGCGTGATGGCCGAACTGACCGCCGAACCCTGCGACCACGCCCCCTTCGCCAAAGGCCGGGCCGCCGAGTTGAAGCTGAACGGCGCCCGCTGGGGCTGGCTGGGGGAGGGGGACGAGAAGATTTTGTCGGCGAACCCGTGGAACCTCCGCGGGAGCGTGACGCTGTGCGAACTGGACCTCGCCCCGCTGGAGGGGCTGTGCGAGTTCGTCCCGCAGGTCAGCCCGCCGCCGCAGTTCCCGACGGTGGAGCGGGACCTGAACTTCGTGCTGGACGAGGCAACCCCCTGGGCCGCCCTCGCCGCCGCCGCCCGCGACGCCGGCGGTCCGCTGCTGCGGAACGTCGCCTTCGCCGACCAATACCGCGGCGACAAGCTGCCGGCCGGCAAGAAGAGCCTCGTCGCCCGCCTGACCTTCCGCTCATCCGACCGCACCCTCACCGGCGAAGAGGTCGACGCCGCCGTCGTCCAGGTGGTGAACGCCGTCAGCGCCGCCGCCGGGGCGGAGTTGCGGGAGTAGCCTACTGGAACCGCGACCGTCAGGGCGCCGGCTCCCTGACGGTCGCGGTTCTTTCCGTATGATCGCCCCATGACCGCGACGATCGCCCCGACGCCGACCCGCACCCCGGACGCACGCCGCCTACCGGCGACGGCGAACCCGGGGGAGCGCTCTCCTCAGACGCTCCATTTCGGGTCGCTCGAACTACCGACGCGCTGGCTGCTCTCGCCGCTGGCCGGGTTCACGAATTTGGAGTTCCGCCGCATCGCACGGTCGTTGGGCGGGGTGGGGCTGGGGACGACGGACCTCGTCAACGCCCGGGGGCTGTTGGAAGGGAGCGTGAAGAGCCTCGAACTGATCGAGACCGGCCCCGGCGACTCACCGTTCGCCGTGCAGTTGTTCGGGAACGACGCCCACCTGATGAGCGAGGCCGCCAAGCTGGTCGAGGGCCGCGGCGTCGATTCGATCGACATCAACATGGGCTGCCCGGTGGACCGCGTCTGCAAGACGGGGGCCGGCTCGAAGCTGATGCAGGACACCCGCCGCACGACCGATCTGGTGACCGCCGTGGTGCAGGCCGTGAGCGTGCCCGTGACCGTCAAGATGCGGCTGGGCTGGGACGATTCGCGGCTCACCGCCCCCACCTTCGCCCGGCGGTTCGAGGACTGCGGCGTGACTGCGGTGATGATCCACGGCCGCACCCGGGCGCAGGGGTTCAGCGGCACGATCAGCCTGCCGGGGATCGCCGCGGTCTGCGACGCGGTGCGAAGCATCCCGGTCATCGGCAACGGCGACGTCCGCACCGTCGCCGACGCGGACCGCATGCTGAAGGAGACCGGCTGCGACGGCGTGAGCGTCGGCCGCGGGGCCCTGGCGAACCCGTGGATCTTCCGCCAACTGATTCAGTGGGAAACGACTGGCCGGTTCGACCCGCCGGGGTCGTTCGCGGACCGGATGGACCTGCTCAAACGGCAGTTCGGCGACCTGTGCGACCGCCACGGCGAGGAGCGGGCCGTGCCCCGGTTCCGCAAGATGGCCCACTGGTACCTGAAGGCGATGAAGGTCCGGGCCGAACTGCGCGGCGTCGTTCAGCAGGCCAAGACCCGGGCGGAGTTCGAAGCCGCCCTGCAACGGGTGTGGGACGAGGGCCCCGTCGGCCAACTCACCCGCACCGGCCTGCTGCCGGACATGCACGTCCCGGTGCCCAAGGGGCCGGTCGAACGCTGGTGAGCCGCTTCGCGGAAGTTCCAAGCACCAAGAAATCAAGAAGCAATACGTCAGTGCGGCGAAGCCGAGATTTGGTTCTTGATTTCTTGTGCCTTGGAAATTCCCCCCCTACGCCGCTTTGCGCAGCGGCTGGGCGTGGGTGTGCGACAGGTCCACCAGCGTGTTGACGTTGCCGTGCACCGGGCGGTGCTGCCAAAGGCCGTCGGCGGGGTGGACTTCCATCGGCACGGTCGTGGTGGGGCCGAGCATCGTGGAGACGATCTTGGCGTTCACCGTGCTGTCGGTCACGCAGGAGAGCCGGTAGCGCTTCAGCACGCTGGGGATGACCGTCTTCAACACGGTCGTCGCCAGCATCGCCCCCAGGCAGAGCCGCGGGCCGCTGCCGAAGGGGATGTAGCCGTAGGAGGGCGGCTTGAGGTCCTCCCACCGCTCCGGCGTGAACCGCATCGGGTCGGCGTAAAGTTCCGGCAGGTGGTGCGTGACGTACTGACTGAAGATGACCGTCGAGCCGGGCGCCAACGTCAGCGGGCCGAGTTCAACCGTCTCCGCCGTCAACCGCTGGCTGTAGCCGCTGGCCGGCAGGCAGCGCATCGATTCCTTGATGACCTGGTCCAGCAGGGGCAGGGCGTCCGCCTCGCCAGGGGTGGCGGCGTCGCCGGCCACGCCCGCGGCGACTTCCCGCGCGAGGGTCCGGGCGATCTCCGGGTGCTGAGCGAGCAGGAACAGCGTCCAGGTCAGACTGTGGGCGGTCGTCAGGTGGGCCGCTCCGAATAACAGCGTGACGTGGCCGATCAGTTCCGAGTCCGTGATGCCGCCGCCCTCGGGGTCCTGCTCCGCGGCGTCGATCAGGATGCTCAGCACGTCGCGGCCGGGGGGGCGGCCGCGGCGGGCCTTGATCATCGCTTCGATGTCCCCCTCGAGGCTCTCGGCGAGGTCGAGCAGCTCGTCGTAGCTCTCCAGGTAGCCGGCGTCGGAGACCAGCGCCCCCAGGCCGGTGTTGTGGTTCAGATGAACCCAGCGGTCGATCTTCTCGCCGGTGCGGTAGGCCAGCTCCGGGTCGTCCAGACCGAACAGGATGGCGCTGGTCAGCTTCCGCATGTAGCCGTTCATCTCCTCGTGGAGATCGATCGCGCCGCCGGGCGTCCAGTCGTTCAGCAGGTCGGCGGTGAGGTCGCAGATCGCCTCGTGGTAGGCCGGCATGATCCGCTTGGAGAACGGCTCCATGACCATCCGGCGATGCCGTTTGTGGTCGGCGCCGTTCATCGTCAGCAGGCCGCTGGTGACGCGGCGCTGGGCGCTCCGGCGGCTGCCGCGGATGGCGAAGAACTTGCTGTGAAAGCGCTTGCCGTCGCTCAGGACCGTCCGGTTCAGCTCCGGGCTGAAGACGAACGTCAGCGACATTCCGTCCTCGGCGCGCAACTGGGCCAGCGACCCGTGCTTCCTGTACAGCCGCATCATGCAGGCGGCGGGATCGGCCGGGAACTCGCGCAGGTCGCCCAACGTGATGGGCTTGCCCGCGGGCGGCGCCATCGGGATCGACGGGGCGGCGGTCGGTTCGGCGTCGCCGCCGGCCCCGCCGACAGCAGCGGCGGCGGCGGCGGCGGCGAACGGACAGCCGGCGTGGTTCGCGTGGGGCTGCATGGGGCGCGTCCAGGCGCAAACGGACCGGAAAAGGGACTTCTATGAAGGAGTAGTGCATCCCGCCCCCGTCGGTCAACGCCCGCCCCGTTCACTCCCCCCAGTCTGCCGATGTGGTACGGGCAAAGCGACGGGTTAGTCGGTTACGATACGGCGATGAACACTCCAGACTCCCCCGCGCCCGCCTGGAACCCGTCCGACGACGAGGAAATCGTCGAGGTGGCCAGCTGCGGCGACGACGCCGAAGCCAGCGGTCTCGCCGCGGCCCTCAACGAGGCCGGCATTCCCTGCAACGTCGTGCAGCCCGGCTCCGGCGTGGGCGGCGGCGGCATCCCGCTGGGCAGCCGGACCGAACCGAAGCTCTGGGTCCGCGAGCACGACGCCGAGGTCGCCTCCCGTCTGATCCGCGAAATGCGGGCGGAAATCGAGGAGGACCACCGCCTCCACCCCTACCGCGAAGAGGAGTAGACAGTGGCTATGCCGGACGCATGCGTCCGGCTTAGGTCGAGCGAAGTTCGACGAACTCGTCCGCCGGGTCGAACTTCGGGCTGCACACGATCAGCACGCGCATCGCCCCGACCGCCCGGTGCCGCACGCCGGGCGGGATGCGGATCGCGTCCAGCGGTTTGACCGGCAGGCGCTCCCCGTCCAGTTCCAGCGCCGCGTCGGGGCCGCATTCGAGGATCACGTACACCTCGGTCTGCTGCTGGTGGTGATGCGTCTCCGCGTCGGCGGAGATCGTCGTCAGGTGCACCGTCGCCGGGAAGTCGGCGGCGTCGGCGAACGCCCGGCGGGCCGTCCCGCAGGGGCAGGGCACGCCCGGCAGGTCCGGCAGCGACACCTTCTCCGCACGCGGCTGGGTCATTCGGGATTGGACGGGGCGGGGAGGGAGCGAAGTGCGGACTGGTAGGCGGCGTGTTTCTCCGGCGCCACGCGGGTCGGCGCCAGTACAGGGCGATGATCGCTGCGGGCGGTCCAACCGTGGGAGACCTCGCCCGTGTCGAATCCGGGGCTCAGCCAGAGGTGATCGACGTGCAGCACCGGGGCCGGCACCGGCCAGGTGGCGGCGTATCCGCTGCCGTGGCGTTCGAAGGCATGGATGAAGCCGGCCTGCCGCAGGGCGTCGAAGTGCACGCTGTCCGGCGGGGTGTTGAAGTCCCCGGCGACCAGCGTCGGCCGCTCGGCGGCGGACTCCCGGGCCAAGTGAACGACGCGGCGAATCGAGGGGCCGCGGTCGATCCTGGGATTCGAAACCACATCGACCGCCAGCACCGCAATCCGTTCGGCCCCCAACGACGTCATCAACCGCACCGCGCGACCGTCGCCTTCGCCCGGAAGATTGACGAGCTCCACCGAACTGACGGGCCCGCGGGAGAGCACTGTGATCCCTCCCCCCGGCCGGGCGACGAAATACTGGCCGCCGAACCGCTCCTGCCAGAGGGCGTCGGCGACGTCGTCCTCGCCGCTTTCAATCAGCACGGCGAGCGTCGGACGCTGCGCCGCCAGCGCGTCGGCCACGCCCTCCCACCCCGCGGCGCCGCGGGCCACGTTCCAAACCACGACCCGCGGGCGGTCGTCGAACGAAGCGTCCGGCGAGAGAAAGATCGCCGCGTTCGCCGCCGCCAGCAGGGCGAACGCTGCGAACGCCGCAACCCGCTTGACCGTCACCCGTAATCCCCGCGCCAGCGCCCCGGTCAGCACCGCCGCAAGTGTGAGGACGACCAGAGACGGCACGCTAAGGGCGTAGAACAGCGGGGCTAGCAGAGTGAAGCCATCGCGGACCGTCAGCCGCAGGGCGATCCCGACGACGATCAGCAGGGCGAACGCCACGGCGAGCGTCCCGAACGCCCCACGGCGGAGCCGCGAGACCGTTCGCTTCGCCCCTGTTGCCGTTCCTCCCGCGACCGACGCGGCGGAGGGCGGCTCAGCGGGACGGGACGCCGAGCCGTTCCGCGGACGCGGGGCGGTTTCGGGCAGCGGCGGGCGGAGGGCGGCGATCGGCATGGCGAGAGCCGCCACGATACCGACCGCCCCCGCCTTCCCGCTCGGGGCGAACGCTTCGCCGGTCAACATTCCCGCCGCGGGCAATCAGTCCTGCCGACCGCACGGCTGGGCGGCCTGCGTGGCGAATCGGCCACGTCCGCCGTCGCCCGGCCGCCTCAGGCGAGAATGTCCGTCACCACGTGCCCGTGCACGTCCGTCAGGCGGAAGTCCCGGCCGGCGTGGCGGTAGGTGAGGCGTTCGTGGTCCACGCCCATCAGATGCAGCATCGTGGCGTGCAGGTCGTGGACGTGGGTGCGGCCCTCCACGGCGGCGAAGCCGAACTCGTCGGTCGCCCCGTGGACGTGGCCGCCCTTCACGCCGCCGCCCGCCATCCAGACGGTGAAGCCGTGGTGGTTGTGGTCGCGGCCGTTCACCTTGCCGGCGTTCGAGCCCGGCGTGGGCAGCTCCACGACGGGCGTGCGGCCGAACTCCCCGCCGCACATCACCAGCGTTTCGTCCAGCAATCCGAGCCGCTTGAGGTCCGTCAGCAGCGCGGCGTGCGGTTTGTCGCACTGCTTCGCCAGCTCCATGTGGCGGGGCACGATGTCGTCGTGGTGGTCCCACGGTTGGCCCTGGCCGTGATACAGCTGGACGCAGCGGACGCCCCGCTCCACCAAACGGCGGGCGAGCAGACACATCCGGCCGTGCAGGGCCGTTTCCTTCTCGTCCAGGCCGTAGAGCTCCCGGACCTCCTTCGGCTCCTTGGACAGGTCGAACGCCTCCGCGGCGTCGCCCTGCATCCGGTAGGCGGTTTCGAAGCTCTGGATCCGGGCTTCCAGCTTCGCGTCGGCGCCGGCGGTCGCGGCGGCCCGGGCCGCGTGCTCCGCGTTCATCGCCCGCAGCAGATCGAGCTGGGCTTCCTGTTCCCGCGGGGCGAGCCGGGGGCGGACGTGCTCGACGAGCTTCTCCACCTCCGTGTGGCGGGGATTGACGTGGGTGCCGGCGTGCACGCCGGGCAGGAAGCCGCTCCGCCAGTTGGCGGCGCCGGCGGTCGGGTAGCCGTTCGGGCAGAGCACGATGTAACCCGGCAGGTTGTGGTTCTCGCTGCCGAGGCCGTACGTCAGCCAGCTGCCGAACGCCGGCCGGGCCAACCGGCCGTCGCCGGTGTTCATCAGCATCAGGGACGGCTCGTGGTTGGGCACGTCCGCGTGCATGCCCCGCAGCAAACACAGGTCGTCGGCGTGAGCCCCGACGTGCGGGAACATCTCGCTGACCGGCAGCCCGCTCTCGCCGTACTGCGTGAACTTGTACTGGCTAGCGAACGCGGCCCCCGTCTTCCGTTCGGTCCGCAGTTCGATCGGCAGGCTCTTGCCGTCGTATTTCGTCAGTTCCGGCTTCGGATCGAACGAATCGACGTGCGACAGCCCGCCGTTCATGAACAAGTGAATGACCGCCTTCGCCTTAGGCGGATGGTGCGGCAGGCTGCCGAGCCCGCCCACGGCGCCGGCTCCGCCGCGTTCCCGGACGAACGCCGGGGCGTCCTGGGCCAGCGTCGCCGCGAGGCCGACCATGCCCAGGCCGGTCCCGGCCCGGACGAGCATCTGGCGACGGGACAGCGGCGCGCCGGTGGCGAACGCGGGGGCGAACATGGGGTGATTCATTCGAGGAAGGCGAACTCGTTACTCATCAGCAAAGCCTGCGCCAGCAGCGCCGGGGCATCGGCCCCGCCGGCGGCGAGGTAGGCCTCGGCCCGGGTGCGTTCGTCAGCGGTCGGCTCGCGGAGCAGCACGCGGCGGTACAGGGCGCCCGCGTCCGGTCCGGTCTGCTGCGCCAACGCGGCGGCCCAGGCCGACAGGTGCGGGCCGTTGAGGGCGTACAACGCCTGCTGGGGTACCGCGGTTTCGGTCCGGGCGGCGGCGCTGGAGTCCGGGGCGGGGAAGTCGAAGTTCCGCAGCACGCCCGGCAGGTCATTCCGGTTCACCCGCGCACGGATCGTGCGGACGTTCACGGGCTGTTCCGCAAACGCCTCGACCGGGCGGCCGGTCGCGTCCTGATCGAGCGCCCCGGCGGCGGCCAGCACGCTGTCCCGCCACGCTTCCAGCGCGAGCCGGCGGCGGGGGAAGTGGGCCAGCAGGCGGTTGCCGGGGTCGATCTCCGAGCCCGCGGCCGGCCCGGCGGTGCGGCGGTAGGCGTCGGTGAGAGCGATCTGGCGGTGCAGCCATTTCAGGCTCCAGCCGTTGGCGACGAACTCCGTCGCCAGCCAGTCCAGCAGTTCCGGGTGCGAGGGCGGTTCGCCCTGCAGTCCGAAGTCGCTGGGCGTGGCGACGATGCCGGTGCCGAAGTGCCAGGCCCACACCCGGTTCACGATCACCCGGGCCGTGAGCGGGTTCCGCGGATCGACGATCGCCGCCGCCAGTTCCCGCCGCCCGCTCGTCCCGCTGGCGGAGTTGGGGTCCGCCGTCAGTTCGACCAACTCCCCCTCAGTGAGGATTGACGGCACGGCGTGCGGCACAACCTCTTTTCCCCGCCGTCCGCGGTCGCCGCGGAGGAACACGGTGTTCCGCTCCCGGCGATCGGCGTCCTTCAACGCCTGCGCCCGGGCCGGGGCGTGCGGACTGTCGGCGATGAACGTCTCCAGCTTCTTCACCGCGTTGCGGTGGGCGTTCCGCTCCGCCTGATTGGCGAAGGGCACGAACTGCCCCTCCGGCACGACGGCGTACTGATCCGCCGCCGCGAGGGCCGCGTCGGCCTGCGGGGCGTCGAACCGTTCGATCAGGGCGGCGACGGCCTCCGCGTCGGCGTCTTTCCCCTGCTTTTGCAGGCGGACCCACTCGCCCAACTGAGCGTCGTCCTCCTTGAGCCGCTTCAGCGTGTCGCGGAAGTGCCGGACCGCCGCGTCCCGCAGGGCCTTGCGACGCGGGTCGTCCCCCGGCATCAGCTCCGCCCCGGCGGCGAGGTACTGACCGAACTTCGCCCGCAGGTCGGCGACGATCGCCTCGGTCTGCTTCGCCTGCTCCGCGGCGGCGGCGGCTTCCAGTTCGCCCCGTTGGGCGAGGAAGGCCCGCACCTCCGGCGTGTCGGCCGGTTCGCCGATCCGCGGCAGTTCCTCCCGGTCCTCGCTGCTGCGGAACACGCCGAACAGGGCGTAGTAGTCCTCCGTCGGAATCGGGTCGAACTTATGGTCGTGACAGCGGGCGCAGGCGACCGTCAGCCCCAGCAGGCCGCGGGAGGTGACGTCCACCTGGTCGTCGGCGATGAGGATGCCGTCGTTGCGGAAGCGGTCGCCCAGCGTGAGGAACCCCAGCGCCGCCAGTTCCGGAGCGTTCTCCGGCAGGCCCAGCCGATCGGCGGCGAGCTGCTCCGTCACGAACTGATCGAACGGCTTGTCGTCGTTGAACGATCGGCTGACGTAGTCGCGGTAGGTCCAGGCGAAGGGGTACTCGATCGACTCGGTGAAGACGTAGCCCTTGGTGTCCGCGTAGCGGGCCACGTCCAGCCAGTGCCGGGCCCAGCGGGGGCCGAGTCGCGGGTCGGCCAGCAGGCGGTCAACCAGCCGCGGCCACCAATCGGGCGATTCGTCGGCGAGGGCGCTTTGCAGTTCCTCCCAGGTCGGCGGCAGCCCGAGCAGGTCGAGGTAGGCCCGGCGGATCAGCGTGCGGCGGTCGGCCTCCGGGGCCGCGGTCGCCCCGGCGGCGGCCAGCTTGGCGTTGAGGAACCGGTCGATCGGCGTGGCGCCCGGGGCGTCGGGCACCGCCGGATGGGTCACCGGCTGGAAGGACCAGTGCTGCGTGAGGTCGACGGCCTCGCCCTCGGCGGGCGTCGGGGAGTCCTCCGGCCAGACGGCGCCGCGTTCGACCCAGTTCGTCAGCAGGGCGATCTCCTCGTCCCGCATCTTGCCGGTGGGGGGCATGCCGGTGTCGTAGTCGCCGTGGGCCAGCACCTCGATCAACCGGCTGCCGGCCGGATTGCCGGCCGCGATGGCGGGGGCGCCGGTGCTCAGTTCCTCGATGGAGAACGCCGTCGCCCGCCGGTCCAGCCGCACGCCGCCCTGCTGTTTCTCCGCCCCGTGGCACTCAAAGCACCGCTTGGCCAGCAGCGGGCGAATGTGCCTCTCGAAGTGCTCCACCGCCGCCGGATCCGGCGCCGAATCGGCCGCGTGCGCCGCGCCGAGCGTCAGCGACAGGCAGACGGTCGCCGCGGCGAGTGACGGGAGGGAGGTCAAAATCGGGCGCGGGGCGGGCATGGGGTCGGTCCGGGGGACGGGCCGGGCGGGGCGGGCATTCTACCGTGGCTCACCCCCCGACACATCGGTGAACGCTCCCGCCAGGGACGATCTCGCTAGTCTGAAGGCATGGGGAATCGCATCGAACGTCTCTGCCGGGTTCGCGTTCTGCTGACGGCGGCGGCCTGCTGCGTCGCCGCGGTCGCCCGGGCGGATCTGGGGCCGGAGAACGTCGTGCTGGTGGTGAACGGCGACAGCCTCGCCTCCCGCACGGCGGCGAATCACTACATCGCCGCCCGGGGCCTCGCGAACGTGGCGGTCGTCACGCTGCACGACCTGCCGGACTGGGAGGCGACCGACGTCGGCACCTTCCGTGACCGCATCCTGACGCCGGTCTTAACGGGGGCGAACGACCGCGGCCTCGCCCCGCAACTCGACGCAATCGCTTACAGCACGGCGATCCCGACCAAGATCCGCCTGTCCGAAGATCTGACCGCAGAGGTCCTCGGCGAGAGCCCGGCGCCGCACAAGATCTTCACCCCCTACGGCTCCCTGACCGGGCTGACGACGCTCTACGAACCGGTCCTGCAGAAGCGGGCCGCGGAGTACCTCGCCCCCAACGCCAACGCCGCGTTCGCCGGGCCGGAGCGGGACGCGGAGGGCACCGTCGTCGCCCCCGCGACGGTCGGGTTCCGGCGGGCGCTCGGCTTCGGCGCCGACCGCAAACCGACGATTGGGCCGGGCCGGCGGTACCTGCTCAGCACGGTCCTCGGCGTGACCACCGGCCGGGGCGAAACGCTGGAGGAGGTCGTCGACCGCCTGCGAACCGCCGCCGCGGCCGACGGCACGCGGCCGGCGGGGGCGGTGATCTTCTGCGAGACGAAGGACGTCCGCAGCACGACCCGCCAACCGCAGTTCGCCGCCGCCGTCGCGGGGATCGAGGCCGAGGCCGCCGCGCGGGGCCTCGACGTGCGGGCGGAGATCGTCACGACCGCCCTGCCGCGGCGGGAGCGGGCGCTCGTCGGTCTGACCGCCGGATTGCCCGGGGTGAAGCCGATGGACTGGACGATTGCCGACGTCGGCTTCGCCCCCGGGGCCTTCGCGGACAACCTCACCAGTTGGGGGGCCGTGCTGTCCGAGCGGGCCCACGGGCAGGTGACGGCGGTCGACTGGCTGCGGTTCGGCGCCGCGGCCTCCGGCGGCACGGTGCACGAACCCTATGCGGTGCCGTTCAAGTTCCCGTCCCCGTTCGTGCATCTCCACCGCCTCCGCGGCCTGACGCTGGCGGAGGCGGTTCTCCGCAGCGTCTCCGGCCCGTATCAGTACCTCACGGTCGGCGACCCCCTGAGCAACCCCTACGCCCGCCGGCCGATCGTGACGTTGGGGATGCCGGAGAGCAGCAGGGAAGAACCGCTGAGCGGCGTCGTCCCGATCACTCTCGGCGCCGCGGACGGGGAGGGGAACCCGGTGCCGCTCGCCGGTTGGGAGCTATACGTCGACGGGAAACGCATTGCCGTG
Source organism: Alienimonas californiensis (assembly GCF_007743815.1). GTDB lineage: Bacteria > Planctomycetota > Planctomycetia > Planctomycetales > Planctomycetaceae > Alienimonas > Alienimonas californiensis. The sequence continues at coordinate 5,376,366 of NZ_CP036265.1, read as the reverse complement.
CTCCCGCCGGGGCAGCCGTTCAACTGGGACACGACCGACCTGCCGGACGGTGCCCACCAGTTCGCCGCCGTGGCCGTCGCCGCGGACCCCGCCCAGAGCCGCGGCCGGGCGGTGCGGGGGGCGTTCACCCGGAATGCGGCAGAACGCGTCATCCTCGAACTCGCGCCCGGGACGACCGAGGCGACGTGGGGCGAACCGCTGAGCGTCCCAGTGGTCACGCGGGGCGACCGGCACGGCCGGGCGGCTTTCTTTCACGGCTCGGACGAGTTGGCCGAACTGCCGGGCTCGCAGTTCAGCGCCTCCGGACCAGAGGTCGCGAGACAGACGACCGCATGGCTCGACACCCGCCCCCTCGGCCTCGGCCCGGTCACGCTGCGGGCGGAAGCGACGCCGGCCGGAGACGACGGCGAGCCCGGCACGCCGGTGCGGGCGGCACCACTGCACCTCACGATCGTCCCCCCGCCGAACCGGGTGGCGACGGTCGCGGAGGAGGTCGAACTGCTCGACGGCCCGGCGCTGCGGTGGGCGGACGGGGAGCCGGTCCCCCTCGCCAACGGCCTGCCGGCCGGGTGGTTGGCGAAGGCGGGGGCGCCGGCGGAGGCGAACTTCACCCTCACCGCGGTCGTGACGGCGACGGAGACGGGGCTGCATTGTCTCGCCTTGAAGACGAACTGCGGCGTGACGATCGCCGTCGACGGCGAGCCGGCCCCGGCGATGATGGAGCCGTCGGAGGCCTCCGCCGCCGCAAAGGCGTGGCGGTGCGTGCCGGTTTGGCTCGAACCGGGCCGGCACACGTTCGTCCTCACCGGCCGCACGCCGGAGAAAGGCCCCGTGCTGGACGTGCAGTGGGGGCGGCGGGGTCTGCAAACCGCGACCGCCGAGCGCTGGCAACGGGTCGCACAGAGCGACGCCGACTAAACCGTACGCCGACCGAACCGCCACGCGCCCAGCGCCAGGAACACCGCGGCGAAGGCGCACAGGGCCCCGGCGCATTCAAACACCCGGCCGGCGTCCGGTCGGGGCGTGGCGAGCACCTGGTCGTAGCCGATGAGGGCCCAGGCGTGGGGCGTCGCGAGGCTCAGCGTCTGCACGCTTTCCGGCAGCCAGTCCCGCGGCATGAAACACCCGCTGATGCCGGCCAGCAGGATCACCGTGCTGGTGGCGTAGGCGGAAACCTGCGCCTCGCTGTCCACCAGCGTGGCCACGAGCAGCCCCAGCCCGGTCGCCGCGGCGCTGCACGCCAACACGATCGGGAGCAGCAACCACGGCCGCGGGCCCCATTCCATCCCGAACAGGGCCTTGCCCGTCAGGAACAGGATCGCCGTCTGGGCGAGCGAGATCAGGTAGAAGGGCAGCGTCTTGCCGATGAGGATCGACGTCGGCCGCACCGGAGTCGTCCGCAGGCGGCGGAGGGTGCCCAGGTCCCGTTCGTACAGGAAGCTGCGGGCCATCAGGTTCACCAGGAAGAACACGAACATGACGGTGTAGCCGGGGACGATCTCGTCGTAGACGTTCGAGACCACGCCCCCGCCGGCGGGGGGCGTCGACAGCGGGATCTCCCGCGGCGGGGCGTTCGCCTCCGCGGCGATGCGGTCGCAGGCGCCGGGCAGGGCCGTCGCGGCCCGGGGGTTGCGGCAGATCAGCAGGCGGCCCAGCCGCGGGATCACCAGCCCGGCGACCGCCAGCCGGATGCCGCCGGAGGGCTCCTCCTCGTCGCCGCTGTAGAGCGTCACGTCCAACGGGGCGAGGTTGCCGTTCGCCAGCGGGCCCTCGTTCGAGCCGAACAGCGCGTCCGCGTCGACGGTGTAGGCCCGACGGTAGAAGCTCGGCCCGAAGATCACCGCCTGATCCACCAGCCCGCGATCGACCAGTGCCCGGGCGGCCTCGGCCGGGTCGTCGGGCAGGGAGCCGGCCAGGTGGTCGTCGAGAATCGTCGCCCAATGCTCCGGCGTGTCCGCCCGGATGCCGCCGACCTCCTTGGCGTTCAATCCTTCCAGCACCTCCGCGACGGTGTTATGGGCCTTCGTGCGCTCCGCGGCGGCTTCGGCCGGGGGGAACGCCGGGGAGGGCAGCAGGTCCGGCGCGGGCGGGGCGTCCGGCGGGTCCTCGAAGCCGCCGGCGCCGATCGCGTCGTAATCGATGGCGTCCGCCACCACGACGCGCACCGCCGGGGCCGCCCCGCCCAGTCCAGGCAACCGGCCGGTCGTCAGTCCGATGATCGCGATGAAGGACAGGGGCAGGATCAGCAACATCGCCGCCGTCCGCCGGTCGCGGACCAGCAGCAGAAGATCCTTCGCGGTGATGACGAGGGCGGACATAGGCCGTCAGGGGAGGAGGGAGGGGGGAGGAGGAAGGGGCCGGGGGAGCGCCTCGGGCGAGCCGCTTCGCCCCTCCCTCCTCACCCCTTCAGCCTCCCTGGCTAATCTCGCAGGGTGTTCCCGGTGAGCTTGAGGAACAGGCGTTCGAGGTCCGGCTCGTCGGTATGGACCGCGTCCAGCCGGCCGCCGGCCCCCTTGACGTGCTCCAGCACCGGGGCGAGCACGCCGGAGAGCGTGGTGTCGCGGTTCAACCGGCTTCGGGGCAGGGCGTACGTCAGCACGCCGCTCGGCTGGGCGACGACGTCGAACAGCCCCGCGAACGCCGGCGGCAGCAGCGTGGCTCCGTCCGGATCGCCCGGCGGCGGGGTGACGTGCAGCCGCAAGACGCTCTCCAGCGGGGCCAGCAGGTCCGGGATCGTGCCCGCCGCCAGCACCCGGCCGGCGTCGATCACCGCGACCCGGTCGCAGATCTCCTCGACCTCCTCCATGTAGTGGCTGGCGTACACGACGGCGGCGCCCTCGGCGGCCACGTCCTTCACGCTGGATAGCAGGTGAGCCCGGCTCTGGGGGTCCACGCCGACGGTCGGTTCGTCGAGGATCAGCACGCTCGGCCGGTGGAGCAGGGCGCAGCCGAAGTTCAAACGGCGCTTCATCCCGCCGCTGTAGTGCTCCGCGCGGTCGTCCGCCCGGTTCGTCAGTCCGGTACGTTCCAGGGCGTCGGCGACACGGTCGTTGAGCTCCGTGCCCCCCAGACCGTACAGGCGCCCGAAGAACCGCAGGTTCTGGCGGGCGGTCAGTTCCGGGTAGATCGCCAGATCCTGCGGTACGACGCCCAGCCGGCGCCGCAGGTCGCGGCGGTCGGGAGAGAGGATCTCGCCGCTGAGCTCCACCGTCCCCCCGTCCGCCGGCAGCACGCCGCAGGCGATCATCATGGTGGTCGATTTGCCGGCCCCGTTCGGGCCGAGCAGGCCGAAGATCTCCCCGGGGGCGACCTCCAGGCTCACGTCCGCCACGGCGGTGAGGTCCCCGTACGACTTACGGAGGTTCCTCAACCGCAGGGCGGCCTCCCCGGCAGCGGGCTCCGCGGCGGACGGGCTGGCGGGCGGCGGGGCGAGCGCGGTGGGCACGGCGGGAACCTACGCCCGTCCGCCGCGTTCGGCGACCCCGCCGGACCCCGCGAGCCCGGCGTCTCGGTCGGTCAGAATCCGCCGACACGGACCGCGTGGGCGGTCAGCACGCCGAGCGCCGCCGCGAGGGCGACGCGGACGTTGTCGTTGATCCGGCTGCGGGCGCTCTCCCACAGCCCCGCCGGCAGGGCGCCGCTCAGGCCGACGAGGAAGGCCACGCCCCAACTCGCCGGGGGGGTGACGGCTTCGAGGTTCAACGATTCCCCCCGGTACAGCAGCGCCGCCCCGGTCGTGCCGCAGAGGACGAACGCAATCAGCCCGACCCAAGACTTCTCCCGGTTCCAAGGCAGGCGGGCGTGCCAGCGGGAGCCGGCCGCCAGCTTGCCGAACAGGGTGGCGGAGCCGTCGCCGAAGGCCAGCACCCCCAGCACCGCGAACCCGCACTCCGGCCGGTCGGGGAAGGCGAACAGGGTCAGCAACACCCCGCCGGCGTAGCCGAACACGCTGGCGAAGCGGCCGTTGAACGATGCGTCCTCGCCGTCGGACCGTCGTACTTCCCGCCAGCGGAACCAGGCGGTCGCGGTCAGCGCCGCGAACGCCGCCAGCAGGATCCCCCGCAGGATCGGGGAGATCGGCACCCGGTGCGGCACGAACCACAGGATCACCGGCAACAGGCCGGGGCTCATGTGCAGCGCCCGCCGGCGCCACTCCGCCGGCGAGAGGCGACCGGGCGTCTCCGCGACGGTCACGGTTCGGTTTCGAATAGGTCGGCCGTGGCGTCGGCGGGGACCGGCTTCGCCTCGTCCTCGTTCGCCTCGGCCAGTCGCACGGGGGAACTGTCGGCGGGCGGGGCGTTGACGGCCACTTGATACGGGAGCGGATTGATCGGCCGCCCGGTGCGTTCGCCGACGGAGATGGACTCCTTCACCGTGCCGTTCTGCCAGGGGCCGATGCCCATCAGGTAGGTGTTGTTGTCGTCGCTGCGGGCGAGGCTCATGCCGCCGGAACCCAGCGGCTGACGGGTTTTGGCGTCGTAGAGGGCCAGCCCGATCTTCGCGGTGGCCATCTGCCGATCGCGGGTCCAGAGTTTGACCTCGGGAATCTCGACCGGGGCAATGCCGGGCAGGGAGATGTTGGGAGTACCGATGTAGCTTTGCTGACGGTCGGTGCCGACGCCGCCGCTGCGAAGTTCGGCGATCACGTCCGCTTCCTCGGCCTTGGCTGCCAGGCGGGCGCCGGAGGTCATCACCCGGTGCCGGATGCTGCTGATCAGATAGCCCTTGTCGACGCAGTCCAAGTACTGCGAATCGACGAACACGTTCTTGCCGGCGAGCGGCCGCAGGTCGATCTTCGAGATGCTGCGGTCGATCGCGTCGGAGACGAGCAACTGCTCCATCGCCGTGCGGGCGGTGTCGGAGCTACGCGTCGTGGCGCACCCGGTCCCCGTCAGCAACAGGACGGCGGCGGCGCAGGCCGCGGCGGGGGCCGTGGAACGCATGAGGAGATCCCGGATGAACGGTCAGCGAAGCGAGCGTGCTCGGGGCTTAGGCCGCAGCGACCGCGCACTGCAAGATCGGTTCCGAACCGAATCGCCCGGCCGAAGGCGCCCGGCGCCGGGTGAACCGACGGGCGGCCGCGGTCGTTAGGGTGGGGGCCTTCTCCCCCGCGTACCCCCCACCGCCGTCCCCTCATGGGTCTGTTCAGCACGCTGCTCGGTCACGCCGGCGAAGCCGACACCGAAGCGATCGAGGCCGAGTTCCAGTCGCTGCTCGCCCCACAGGAGAGTATCGAAAAGGCCTTCAAGCTGGTCCGCGACCTGATCGTGTTCACCGACCGCCGCATCGTGCTGGTGGACAAGCAGGGGGTGACGGGCAAGAAGCGGGAGTATCTGTCGCTGCCCTACAAGCAGGTCACGATGTTCAGCGTCGAAACCGCCGGCCGGGCGGACCTCGACAGCGACGTGAAGGTCTGGGTGCGGGGGGCGACGGAGCCGTTCGTCTGGAAGTTCCCGTCCGGGGGCGAGGACGACGTCGCCCGCCTGCTGGCCGCCCACGTGCTGTGAGGCCCCCGAAAGATCGCGTCCCGGACGCGTGAAGCATTCGGCACGCTGAGCGGCGGTCCGCTGCCGCCGCGGGCCGAATCGGCTAAGGTCCCGGCGATGAGCCTCTCCCTGCGTAATCCCCACAGTGTACTGGCCGCCCTGCGGCTGCGGCCCGGGTCGGTCACGTCCGTCTCCCCGCCCGCCGGCCGCCCCTCGCCGGCGTGGGCCGCCGTGCTGGACGCCGCCTACGAGGCCGGTGTGCCCCTGGTCGACGCGGCCCCGCGCTCGGGCGGCGGGCGTCGCCAGCGCCGCGGCGGTCCGCCGGACCGCGACGCCCGCGGCGGCGGCGGCGAGGCGAACGTCGCTCCCAAGCCGGCCGTCAGCCTGGGGCAACTCTTCGCCGGGGTGAAGCAAAACGAACCGGGTCTGTGGCTCGCGCTGGACCGGATCCAGGACGTGCACAATTTGGGGGCGATTTTCCGCAGCGCCGCGTTCTTCGGGGTGCGGGGCGTGGTGTTCACCCGCGACCAATCCGCCCCGCTGACCGCCGCCGCCTACGACGTGGCCTGTGGCGGGGTCGAAGCGGTGCCGCACGCCGCCCCCACGAATCTCGCCGCCGCCCTCTCCAACGCGAAGGACGCCGGCCTGTGGACGCTGGGTACCAGCGAGCACGCCGGCATCCTCGGCGAGGCGGCGAGCACGCCCTCCGGCTCCGCCTTCGACGTGGACCGCGACCGCCCCTGGCTGGTCGTGATCGGCGGGGAGGAGAAGGGCCTGCGCCGCCGCACGCTGGACCTGTGCGACGAGGTCTGCCAACTCCCCCCGGGTCCGGGCAACGTCGGCCCCGTCACCAGCCTGAACGCCGCCGTCGCCTGCGGCGCGATCCTCGCGGCGCTGTCGCGGCCCCTGCCGGAGAAGCCGCCCGCCTGACTGGGCGGACCGGCCGCCCCAACGCTCGGCCCCTGGTTCGCCGGCACCGCCCGAACCCGCCGTGCAGAACTGCATAACGTAAGAACGTTATGTTGCACGCGCGGCGGCGTCCGCGGCGAGTTCACGCTCGAACCAGTCGGCAGCGGCTTCGGCCATCGCCTCCGGCGTTGGCAGGACGACCTCCGTCACGCCAGGTCGGGCAGCGTCCAGCGGCGTGCCGAACTGGTGCGTCTCGTCGTATCCGACCAGCAGGCGGTCGCCAAGAAAGTCGGCCCGCAGGTCGCGGTACACGCAGTTGTCTCGTACAAGCGAGATAGCGATCAGCGCGTGGTCCGTCGTGTGCGACCATGAATCGGCGTACGAGCCGCCGCAGTTCGCGCGGTCGTCGAGGCGCTCGAGGAATCGGCACTCAAGGTCGTTGCGGCACTCGCACTGACCAAGCCGCAGCGCCACTACGGGGACGGGGACGGGGCCGGCGGGCTGGTGCAACATAAATGAGAGGTTCGGGGGCGTGGACCCACAATTAGCCAGAAGAATGAAATGATGCCCGGTCCCACGAGCCCTGCAACCGGCGTTCGGCCGCGCCGAACTGCTCGAGGAAGCTCGCTGCATTGCCTGAGAGGAACGGCGTGAGTTTTTCCGCACCACGTTCGAACGCAAGGTTCTCAAGAAAGCACGTCGCCGCCGCTTCGTCGAGTTCTGTCCCCCTGACAATCATGCTCTCGGAAACCAAGGTGCCGAGTCGGCCCAACTGATATGGCAGTAGCTCGTCAATGTGGTCGCGCACATAGTGACTGCACTCCGCAAGAATGCCACAGAAAGGGAGCGTTCCGTCAGGCTCGCGAAAGAGCGATGTGGAGAATTCCGTCGCCAGTGCTGGAAAGATGCCGACGAGCCGATCACGAAGCTCTGTAGGACTCAACAAACCTCTCCTTCAAGCTCTATTTAAAGCCAAACCACTGTTTGTCCCACAATGTGTCGGGGGTGACGGGGGTAAACGCCCGCCGGGACTGGGCGGCGGTGGCGGACGACCGCAGGATAACGCGCCGGGCGTGCGGCCGGGCTTTGGCGTACGCGCCCGTGCGTTTCGTCCGCGTCGGATCGTACGATGACGCCGTGCCGACCGCCCCCACCTCCCCCGCTCCGACCGCCCCGCTCGCCGTGCGGCGGGTCGAACCGGAGGTGATGGACGATCCGGGCCTCGATCCCGCTGCCCACCGGGCCGCCCTCACCGGGTTGCGGCGGCTCAACGCCGTCAGCGGTACGACGGCGTCGCTGGCGAGGGCGCTCCAGCCGATCCTCAGTGCCGTTCCCGCCGTCCGCACTCCGCGGGTGCTGGACGTCGCCTGCGGGGGCGGCGACGGGGCCGTCGCGTTGGCGCAGCGACTGTCGATTCTGCTCCGTCGCACCGTCGAGGTCGACGGGTGCGACCTTTCGCCAGTGGCCGTCGCCGCGGCGAACCAACTGGCGCTGGAGGCCGGGCTCGACGCAGAATTCCGCGAGGCCGACGCCCTCGCCGGTCCGCTGCCGGCGCCAAGCCTCCCGGACCCGGGCGGCGAACGCTACGACGCCGCCGTCAGCAGCCTGTTTCTGCATCACCTCGAAGACGACGACGCCCCCCGCGTACTGCGCAACATGGCCGCGGCCGCGAACGCCGTGGTGATCTCCGACCTCCGCCGCACGCGGCTGGGACTGGCGATGGCCCATGTCGCCTGCCGGGCGCTCTCCCGCAGTCCGGTGGTGCATTACGACGGGCCGCAGAGCGTGCGGGCAGCCTTCACCATCGAGGAGTTCCGCCGGGTCGCCGACGCCGCGGGGCTCTCCGGCTACGAGATCCGCACCGTCTGGCCGCAGCGGTTCCTGTTCGTCTGGCAGCAGCCCGCCGACGGGGCCGCGACGTGAGCGCCCCGCCGAACCGTTGCGACGTGGCGATCGTCGGCGCCGGCCCGGCGGGCTCCGTGCTGGCCCGCGAACTGGCGTTGCGGGGGCGGTCGGTGGTCCTGATCGAACGAGCCACCTTTCCCCGTCGCAAGGTCTGCGGCGCCTGCCTGAGCGGCCACGCCGTCCGCGAACTGACCGCCGCGGGGCTGGACGGTCTACTGGAGCAGTCCGGGGCGATCCCGCAGACCGGCTTCCGTCTGGGCGTCGAAGCGAAGGACCGGGCGCCGCGGGCGGCGTTCGTGCAGACGGTCGGCGGCTTCGCCTTGTCGCGGAGCCGGTTCGACGCCGCCCTCGCCGACGCGGCCGTCGCCGCGGGCGCCGTCGTTCTGTACGGGGCGGGGGCGACCCTCGGTTCGGACCGCACGCTGACGTTGAAGGGCGCACACGCCGGCACGCTGCGGGCTGGGGCGGTGGCGCTCGCCTGCGGATTGCCGGGAGCGGGACGGGGCTTCGAATCGCTCGCCTCCGCCGTCCGCCCCGGCAGCCGGGTGGGGGCGGGGTGCGAACTCGCGCGGGGGGCGTTCGACGCCGCGTTCTTCGGCCCCGGCACGATTCACATGGCCGTCGCCGCGGGCGGTTATGTGGGGGCGACGGTCACGGAGGGGGGCGAGTTGAACCTCGCCGGGGCTTACGACCTGGCCTTCCTGAAGGAGTGTGGCGGACCGGGGGCGGCGTCGGCGGCGATCTTCCAGGCGGCCGGCTTTCCGGTGGCGAAGGGGATGGCGGACGCCGACTGGACCGGCACCCCGCCGCTGACCCGCACCGCCGGCGACGTGGCCGCGGACGGGGTGTTCCTCGTCGGCGACGCGGCCGGCTATGTCGAACCGTTCACCGGCGAGGGCATGGGCTGGGCGCTCGCCTCCGCCCGGGCCGCCGCGGACCCGATCGACGCCCTCCTCAACGGCGACGCCGCCGCCGAGGCGCAGTGGCGGCGCATATACCAACGGCGGGTCGGCCGCCGGAAGGGCTGGTGCCGGGCCGTCGCCGTCGCCGCCCGCACGCCGCTGGCCGCGACCGTCGCCGCCGCGGCGCTCAATCGGGCTCCGGGCCTCGCTCGGCCGCTGGTGCGACACCTGGCGGGGTGAGTGAGCCGCTCTCTTGAAGAGAGCGCTCTAATCGGCGTCGATCGTCACGACGACCTTGCCGAAGTGGGCGCCGCTTTGCAGGTGCTTGTAGGCGGCGATCGCGTCGTCGAAGGGGAACGTGCGGTCGATGACCGGGCGAATGCCGTTCGCGGCGATGTGGCGGTTCATGTCGGCGAACATCTCCCGGCTGCCGACGTAGATGCCGTGGATCGACAGTCGCTCGAACACGCAGGGCAGGGGGTTCACCTCGCCGTCGGCGCCGGTCAGTACGCCGATCAGACCGATCCGGCCGTTCAAGGCGCTGGCCCGCATGCTTTTCGCCAGCGTGCCCGGGCCGCCGACCTCCACCACGTGATCGACGCCGCGGCCGTCAGTCAATTTTCGCACCTCTTTGTGCCAGTCTGGGGTCGCCTTGTAGTTGACGGTCCCGTCCGCCCCCAGTTCCCGCGCCCGCTCCAGCTTTTCGTCGCTGGAGGAGGTGATGAACACCGTGGCCCCGGCCGCCTTGGCCAGCTGCAGGGCGAAGACGCTCACGCCGCCGGTGCCGAGGCAGAGCACGCTCTGGCCGGCGGTGAGACCGCCCTTCACGAACAGCGACTGCCACGCGGTCACGGCGGCGCAGGGCAGGCAGGCGGCCTCCTCGAAGGAGAGGTCGCCCGGGATCGGCAGCAGGGCCCGCTCCGGGAAGACGACCCGCTCCGCGAGCACGCCGTCGATCCCGCCGCCGTGGGCGGTTCGCATGATCGCGTCGTCCGGCTCCCCGGCGACCCAGTCGCGGAAGAAGCAGTTCACCACGCGATCGCCGACGGCGAACTCCGTCACCCCTTCGCCGACCGCCTCGACGACGCCGGCGCCGTCGGAGAGCGGCACGACCGGGCGGGAGTCGTTGCGCGGATAGCCGCCGAGGGCGACCATCTTGTCGCGGTAGTTCAGGCTGGCGGCCCGCATCGCCACCCGCACGGCCCCGGGGCCGGGCATGGGGTCGGGACGTTCGACCCGCTGAATGGCGTCGGGGCCGCCGTCGGAGGAAACGAGGTAGGCGCGCATCGAAAAGCGGGGGCGAAGGGACGAAGGGGAGCGCGGTCAGCGGCGGGGCGTGCCGACGCGGTACAGCGGATTGCGTTCGAGGGCGTCGTTCCGCTGGTCGTACAGCCCGCCGTCATAGCGGTTCGCATCGTACAGGTTCGAGTCGTAAGGGCGGGCGCCGGCGCCGAAGCCGGGGTCGGGACCGTAGATCGAACCGCCGTCGCTGCCATACGGCCCGCCGGGGCCGCCGCCGTATCCGGGCGGATTGGTGGGGCCGTAGCGCGGGATCGGCCGGACGCTGACGGGGGTGATCTGCCCGCTGCGGTGATCCTGCACGAGCAACGTGGCCTCCCCGCGGGCGTCCAGCCGGCGGGCCAGTTCGACCCCCAGCGGATAAACCCGCGGCCCGCCCGGCGTGCCGACCACGCCGACCTGATAGCCGGCGACGGTCAGCACGCGGTCGCCCCGTTCCAGCCCGGCCCGGTCGGCGGGGGTGCCCGGGATCACGTTGGTGACCAGCACGCCGGCGGTGGTGTCGGTGCCGTTCACGCCCAGCAGCACGGGGCTGTCGTCCGGATCGAACCCGGGCCGGCCGCCCAGGCCGGGGGCGAGTCGCGCCCCCGGGACGACGGGCGCCGGCGGGACGACCTGCCCGGAGGGCGCGTTGAACTCGTAGCCGTTCGACGGCCGGGCGCCGTCGTCGCGGGAGCGCATGTCCGGCGACGCGTCGCCGGGGGAGCCGGGGGCGGAGGGAACCGGGGTGAAGCGGCGGGCGTCGATGCCGTTCTCCTGAACTCGTTCCTGCGGCGGAGGTTGCCGTAGGGCCTCGCCGGTGGACCCCTCGGGGGCGGCGAGGCCCTCCGGCAGGCCCGGCAACAGCGGCTCGTCCTGCCCGACCGCCGACCCGGCCGCCGGTCCGACCGATAGGGGCAACACGATCAGCAGGGCGGCGACGAGGGACGCCGGCCGGCCGCGGCGGGGGCGGGAGGCGGAGCGGGGCATGGAACCGGCGGGGCGTGCGGGGAAAAGCGGGAGTTCCCATCATCCTACCCGCCCGCCCACGTCGATCGGAGAGCCCCCCGTGATTCGTCCGCCCTTCGCCCTGTGCGCCCTGCTGCTCGTCGCCGGCCCGCTGGCGGCCGCCGAGTCCGACGCAGCGCAGGCCCCGCGGCCGAACGTCGTGCTGCTGATCGCGGACGACCTCGGTTGGGGCGAATGCGGCTTCCAGCACGGGCCGGGCACGCAGTCCGTCGCCGAGGGCGGCGTCGGTGCCGTGCCGACGCCGCACCTGGATGCCCTCGCCGCCGACGGTGTGCGGTTCACGCAGGGCTACGTCACGGCCTCCTACTGCTCCCCCAGTCGGGCCGGGTTGCTGACCGGCGTGATCCAGACTCGGTTCGGACATGAATTGAACCCCGTGGGGGCGGCGAACGAGCACCCGAACGCCGGGCTGCCGGTCGGCCGGAAAACGCTCGCAGATCATCTGCAGTCACAGGGCTACGCCACGGCGTTGATTGGCAAGTGGCACCTCGGCAGCCACCCGACGGCCCACCCGCTGCGGCGGGGGTTCGAGCGGTTCTGGGGCTTCCTGCACGAGGGCCACACCTACGCCGACCCGTTCGCCGGGCCGCCGGTCGTCTCCTTCCTCCGCCGCAAAACGCTGCCGGACGGGCGGACCGACGGGGCCTGGCAGAGCCCGAACGGCCGCCTGTTCCTGCACACCGGCGCCCCGATCGCCGAACCGCCCTACGACGCCAACAATCCGGTCCTCGCCGACGGCACGCCGGTCACGCCGGAGGGCTACTTCACCCACGTCCTCACCCGGGAGGCCGACCGCTTCCTGGACGACGCGACCGGCCGGCCGTTCTTCCTGTGCCTCAGTTACTCCGCGGTGCATTCGCCCATGCAGGCGTTGCCAGGGGATTACGCGGCGTTCGCGGAGTTCGCCGACCCCCAGCGGCGGGTGTTCGGCGGGATGTTAAAGGCCTTGGACGAGAGCGTCGGCGCCCTCCGCGGATCGTTGGAGCGACGGGGCCTGAGTGAGAACACGCTGGTCCTGTTCGTCTCCGACAACGGCGGCCCGACGGCCGAACTGACGAGCACGAATCTGCCCCTGCGGGACGGCAAGGGCAGCCTGTACGAGGGCGGGATTCGGGTGCCGATGCTCGCGAGTTGGCCGGGCGTGTTCCCGGCCGGCGTCGACTTCGAGGAGCCGATGTGGAGCCTCGATTTCACCGCAACCGCCCTCGCCGCCGCAGGCGGGAAGGTGCCGCGGGAGTGGGACGGTATGGACCTGCGGCCGGCGCTCACGGTGCCGGAGGGCGTCACGCCCGTCGAAAGCCCGATCCCCTATCGCCCGCTGTACTGGCGGATGGGTGGGAAGGCGGCCCTGCGGGTGGGCGCCCTCAAACTCGTCCGTCCCCGAGACGGGGCCGATTGGGAACTTTATCACCTCGCCCAAGATCCCGGAGAGTCGCGTGACATCTCCGGCGAGCAGCCGGAGTTCTACGAGCGGCTCATTCGGGAGTGGGACGAGGTGAATGCGGAGATGGTCCCGCCGCGGGACTTCAAATCGCCCTGACGTCTGAGCGCCCGCGCACGGAAGCGTCCCGGACCCTTGGAGGGTCCGGGACGCTGCGGGTGCGTTTTCAGCGAGCGCCGGGCGGCGTCACTCGGCCTGGTAGGCGCCGCTGAACATCGTCAGGGCGAGGTGAGCCGGTTCGCCGGGGCCGGGGGTGCCAATGAAGCCGATGCCGCCGAACAGGGCGTGCGAGACGGTCATGGACTGGTCCTTCACCCGGCAGCGGGCGCTGAAGGGCTGATCGATCAGGGCCCGGCAGAAGCCTTCGACTTCCACGCAGGAGACCGGATCGACGGAGCCGTCGTGGCTGCCGGAGCCGGGGCAGACCTTCGCGGAGGTGACGACGCCGAACAGCAGGCCGTCCTCGGTGGCCCGGCAGTCGCCGGAGACGCTCAGGGAGCAGCCGGCGTTCGGCACGGTGCAGGTCGCGGTGAAAGAGCCGTTGGGGCTCACGGCGATCGTGACGGACTGGTCGTTCAGGGTGCGGGTCCAGCGGCCGACCGGCAGGGCGGAGTTCGTCTCGACCGGCACGGCGTAGGCGGCCGGGGCGGCGTAGCCGAACGACGTGGCGTCGACGGCGGCAGTCCGCTGCACGCCGTAAAGTCCGGCCGGTTCGTAGGCGATCGGGTAGGGGATCGCGTGCGAGGGGGCGGCGAGCGCCGGGGCGGAGACCCAGCCGGGGCAGTCGTCGGTCGAGGTGCAGGCCGGCGCGGACTTACAGGGGCTGGTCTCGCAGGCGATCTCGCTGCACACGCCGCTCGGACAGGGGCCGCCGTCGCAGGCGGCGCCGCGGCACGCCGTGCCGCAGGCGAGGGCGCACTCGGCGGCGCAGGAGGACAGGTCGTTGGCGGCGCTGGTCACGATGGTGGTGAACTGCTTGGCGATCACCCCCCGCAAGCCGCAGGCGTTCGTGCCGCAAGCGGCGATCTCGCAAGACCCGGCGGAGCAGGCGGCGGTTTCGCACGCGGTCTTCGTGCAGGCGGCGGTCGTGCAGGCCGAGGTCCCGCAGGCGGCGGTCGGGCAGGCGTCGGCGGTCGCAACGCAGACGGTGATCGGGCAGGCGGTCCCGCTACAGGCGAACGTGCGACTCGGGGCCGGCGGGGCGGCTTCGGACGAGGCGGAGCAGACGACTACGGCGGTGGCGGGCACGGCGTCGCTGCAGGTGGCCAGCGAACAGGCGGTCGGGGCCGGGGCGTCGCAGGTGGCGGTTTTCTCGCAGGCGGCGCCGGTGCAGGCGGCGGTTTTCTCGCAGGCGGCGCCGGTGCAGGCGGCGGTTTTCTCGCAGGCGGCGCCGGTGCAGGCGGCGGTCTTCTCGCAAGCGGCGCCGGTGCAGGCGGCGGTCTTCTCGCAAGCGGCGCCGGTGCAGGCGGCGGTCTTCTTGCAGCAGCCCATCTCGGCGCAGCAGGCGGAGCCCGGGCCGGTGCAGGTCGCGGGGCAGTCCGCGGTGGGGCAGGAGCCTTCGGAGCAGGCGGCGACCGTGACGAAGAGGTCGGACGCGGTCAGCGTGGCGTCGGCCGTCTCGACCTGGACGGTCCGTTTGGCCTTGGACGGGCAGGCGCCGCAAGAGGGCGGGGCGGCGGTCGTCAGCGAGGCCGTGCCAAAGCCGATCGCGACGACGGCGGCGAGTTTCAGGGCGTTCATCAGCGGTCTCTTCCTTGAGACGGGGGCGAATGTGGGTCGCGACCTCGACTTCCGGTTCGGAGCGCCGATCGGGGGGTCGCGTCGCGGTCATCGCACACGATCCGTCGCGCGCGAACCCCGGGTTCGCGTCGCTCCGGCTCACTCCGTCACCGCTCCCCCGTTCCGATTCGCGCAGCAAAACGCCGTCGCACCGGAGGGCGCGACGGCGAAGTGAGGCGACGGGAGTCGCGGACCTCAGCGAATAATCAGACTGAACCCGCTGCCGCCGTAGCCGCTGCCATATCCGCGGTTGTAGAACCCACGGTTATAGCCGTAGCCACGGTTATAGCCGTAACCGCTGTTGTAGAGGCCGCTGCCGTAAACCCGGCCGCCGTACAACCCGCTGCTGAACCCCGGGTTGTACCCGCGGTAGCCGTAGCTCCGGTAACCGTAGGAGGGGCTGACGCCGTAGGAAGGACGAATGCCATAGCCGTAGCTCGGCCGGACGCCGTAGCTGTAGGGGCTGTAACCGTAGCCTCCGGAGTTATACCCGTAGCCCCCGGAGCTGTATCCGATGCTCACCCCGCCGGCGTCGGCTGGAGCGGCGGAGCCAAGGAGGGCGGCGCCGGCAATGGCGGCGGATGCGATGAGAGCCTTCATGGAAATAATCAGGGTGGGAGGATCGAGCGGCAATTCCGCGGTCACGGCGACCGATTCACGGGCGAATCATTCGGGACGCAAGTTCGGCGCCAATCGCCGTTGCCACGTGGAATCGACCCCGTCCCCGCCGCTGTCCGATCGCCCCGACGCCGGATCGGTCGCCGGACGTTCAGGGATCGCCCCTCCCCTCAACCGGCGAAGGCCCGCCGGGCGCAACCGGCTGCCCCGACCACGCCGGCGTCGGCGCCGAGGCCGGCGAAGCTCACGTCGAGGTGCTCCGCGACCGTGGGGAAGGCCCGGCGCTTCACCTCCAAACGGAGCGTGTCGAGGAACAGGTCGCCGGTGGTCGTGCCGGGACCGCCGAAGGTCATCGCCCCGGCCAGCAGCACGCAGTCCGGGTCGATCGTGTGCAAAATCGAAACGGTGCCCACCCCCAACAGTTGGGCGGTCTCGGTGAGGATGCCCAGCGCCAGTTCGTCGCCCTCGGCGGCGACCTCGCAGATCAGCTTCGGCGTGAGCTTCGCCCCCCCGGCGAGCCGTTCGTGCATCGCCGATTGGCCGCGGTCGACGTTCAGCGCGTCGCGGGCGCGAGCGATCACGCCGCGGGCACCGCAGTAGGCCTCCAGCGTGCCCCGCATGCCGGTGCCGGGGTGCACGCGGGCGTCGGGGCGACAGTCGATGATGATGTGGCCGCACTCGCTGCCGTGACTGTGTTCCCCCTCGATGACGGCGTCGCGGAGGATAATCCCGCAGCCGATGCCCGTGCCGAGCGTCCAGAGGACGAGGCTGTCCGCGTCGCGGCCGGCGCCGGACCAGTACTCGCCGTAGGCGGCGGCGTTGGCGTCGTTCTGCAGGGTCGTCGGCTTGGAGAAGCGGGCTTCGACGGCCTCGCGGATCGCCCAGTTTTGCCAGCCGGGCAGGTTCGAGGGGCACAGCAGCGTGCCCGCCTTGAGGTTCATCGGACCCGGCGTGGCGAGGCCGACGGCGGCGACGTCCCATAGCCCGACGCCCGCGTCCTCTAAGGCGGCGTTCGCGGCCGCTTCGATCCGGTCCAGTCCCGCGCCGGGGCCGAGTTCCTGCTCCGTGGGGACCGATCCGTGCCCGCGGACGACCCCGCCGGCGTCCACCACCGCGGCCTTGATGTTGGTGCCGCCCACGTCGATGCCCAGCAGCGGCGGTCCGCCGGGGGTGGTCTGACCAGAGAGGGGCATGTCGGCTCGGCGCAGCGGGGGGGACGAAGCGCGCGGACTCTACCGAGCCGCCCCCAGCGCTTGAAGGGCGGGTCGCTCCCGCGGCGAGGGGGGTCAGTCCCGGGTAAGATCGCCGAACTGTTCCCGTTCCGTCCGTCCCGCCCGCGCCCGTCCGCATGTCGCTGTCCTCCAAACTCGCCCGGACTGCCGTCGCGGCGACGCTGACCGCCGCGGGGACTGCCGCCGGGTACAAGCTGACGACCCGCGTTCTGCGGGGCCGCTACAGCTTCGCCGGGAAGACCTGCGTGGTCACGGGCGGCTCGCGGGGGTTCGGGCTGGTGATCGCCCGCAAGCTGGTGCGGGCCGGGGCCGCCGTGGCGATCTGCGCCCGCGACGCCGATCAGGTCCGCCGGGCCGCCGACGAGCTGGCCCGCCGGGGCGAACCGGGCCGGGTCGTCGGCGGGGTCTGCGACGTCACAAACCGGGAGGACGTGCGGCGGTTCCTCAAGACCGTGACGGAGGCCCTCGGCCCGGTCGATCTGCTGGTGAACAACGCGGGGCTGATCTCCTTCGGCCCGCAGGCCTCGCTGACGGCCGGCGACTACGAGAACAGCCTCGCCACCCACTTCTGGGGGCCGTACTTCTTCAGCGAGGAAGTCCTGCCGATGATGAAGCGGCGGCGGAGCGGGCGGATTCTCAACGTCGCCAGCATCGGCGGCCGCGTGCCGCTGGTGCACGGCAACGCCTACACCGTCGGCAAGCACGCGTTGGTCGGCTACAGCGAGGGGCTGCGGTCCGAGGCGGTGAAGTTCGGCGTGTACGTCACCACCGTCTGCCCCGGCCTGATGCGGACCGGCTCCCCGCGGCACGCCCTGATCCGCGGCAAGCACGAGGTGGAGTACGCCGGCTTCAAGATTCTGGACAGCCTCCCGGGCCTCAGTTGCAGTGCCGAGTACGCCGCCGACGCGGCGCTGGAGGCCGTGAAGGACGGTCGGGCCGAGGTGATCACCCCGTGGCCGTTCGCCGCGGTCGCGACCTTCCACGGCGTCTTTCGTAACTTCAGCCTCGATCTGCTCGGCCTGCTGGGCCGGGCGATGCCGGACGCCCCCGGGCCGATCGGCGATCAGGTCACCGCGGCGAAGAAGGGGTACGAAGTGGAGACCCCGCTGAGCCGCTCCGCCCTGACCGGCCTCACCGAACGGGCCGCCGTGCGGAACAACGAGGTGTGAGCGAGCAGTTCGCTCAACTTGGCCGAACGAAGGCCCGTTCGGCCTGCTGGCGGCGGGAGACGGCGTCGTTGCCGTTGCGGGCGTCGAACCGGGCAGCGAGTTCGTCTGCGGCCTGCCGAAACGCCACGGCCAGCTCGGACGGCGGTACGACGCCGTCCGGGTTCGGCACCGGGAAGTCACTCGGCAGACGAAACCGGCGGGGGCGGTCGGAGTGATCTGCTAAAGCGTTCAGGGCCACGCCGGCGGCGGCGAGGTACTCGCGGCGGTTATCGTCCGAGGTGGCGCCGACCGGCCCGGCGGTGCGTTGCAGCAGGCCGCCCACCTCCTCCGTCTCCCCCCGCCGGGCGAGGTAGAGGAAGTGCCGGGAGGCGCAGAACGTGAAGGCCGGGAACCGGCGGAGGGCGGCCAGCCCGAGGCGGTGCTGCTCCGCGGCCTCCGTCTCCCGGCCCAGGCGGAGCAGGGGGGCGAGGACTTTGCTGTGGGTGCGTTCCGGCTCCTCGGCACAACTCAGGCGCCCGCCCAGCAGCGGAGCGGCCCGCTCCACGGCGCCGGCGTCGTCGCCCAACCGCACGGCGTGGGTGACGGACTGGCTGGCCTCGCAGGCCTGGCAGTCGCTCAGCGGGTCCCGCGGGGCGGCCTCGAAGCGGGCGAAGGCGTCCCGGGCGGCGTCCTCCTCGCCCAGCAGCCACAGGGCGTTCGCCCGGTAGTTCTCCGCCGGCCGGAGGCTGAACCCGTGGGCGACGCAGCGGGCGGCGAAGTCGTCCAGCACGGACAGCACGCGCTCCCGCGGGAAGGCGACGAAGCTCGCCAGCGCGTCTGAGAGCCACTTGTACTTCCACAGCAGCCCCGGCCAGAAGATCCAGCGGGCCTCCGGGTCGCGGTCGGCCTCGGCCAGCACGACGGCGAACGGCCCCAGCGCCCGGTCGTAGAGTTTGGCGTGCATCGCCGCCTCGCGGACCAGTTCGAGCCGGAAGTCCATCCGCAGGCCGACCGGCAGCCCGGCGGCGTCGGCGGCCTGGACGACGGTCTCCCACAGCGCCACCGCCGCCGGCCCGTGCGGGGCGGAGGTCGCCAGTTCCAGCGGGATCGCCACCTCGGGGGGCAGGCCGTCGGACATCGCAACGCGGGGGCACGGGGAACGATCGACCGACCCGGACGGAGCCGGATCGGTTCGACCCGCGGGTCGATTGCAGGTTACCCGGCGCCTTCGGCGAAGGCCCGCGCCTCCGCCCGGCGGCGGGTGAAGACGTCGTTGCCGTTGCGGGCGTTGAACCGGGCCTCGATCGCGTCCGCGGCCGCCTTGAACTGCGGGACGAGCTCGGACGGCTTCACCGGGCCCCCGGCGTCCGGCACGGGGAAGCCGTCCGGCAGCGCGAAGCGTTTCGGCCGGTCCGACTTGGCCGCGACCGCTTCCAGAAAGGTCTCCGCCGCCCCGAGGAACCGCCAGCGGTCGTGATCGGAGACCGCCGGGACGGCTCTGGTGAACCGCCGAAACACTCGGGCGCCGGTCGTCAGATCGCCGGTGCGGGTGAGGTAGTCGAGGTGTTCCGCCGCCCGGGCCACGAAATGCGGGAAGCGCCGTAGTCCCTCCAAACCGATGCGATTCCGCTCCGCGGCCTCCTCATGCCGGCCGAGCCGGACCAGCGGGGCGAGCAGCACGCCATGCGTGTTCTCCGGCTCCTCCGCACAGGCCATCCGGCCGGCGGCGAGGGGTTGGAATCGTCTCACGGCGCCGGCGTCGTCGCCGACGTGCACCGCGAACTGCACCGCCCGGGCCGTCTCGCACGCGTGGCAGTCGCTCAGGTCGTCGCGGTCCGCGGCTTCGAATCGCCGCATCGCCTCGGCGGCGGCGTCCGAGTCGCCCATCAGCCAGAGATTGTTCGCGCGGTAGTTCTCCGCCGGCCGGGCGCTGAACCCGTGCGCCGCCGCCCGGGCCGCGAAGTCGTCCAGCACCGCGAGGATCCTCGCCCGCGGGATCGCTGCGTACTCGCCGGTCGAATCGCTGAGCCACTTGTACTTCCACAGCAGATCGAACCAATCGACCCAGTCCGCCTCCGGATCGCGGTCGGCCTCGGCCAGCAGCGTCGCCCAGGGACCGAAGGCCCGGTCGTACTGCTTCACGCCGTCGGAGGCCGCCGCCTCGACCAACTCGGCCCGGAAGCCCATCCGGACCTCCGCCGGCAGCCGGGCGGCGTCGGCCCGGGCGACGGCGGCCTCCCACAGGGCCACCTTCGTCGGCCCCTCCGGCGCGAAATAAGCGAGTTCCGCCGCCTCGAACACCTCGGGGGGCAGATCGTCAGGATCGGTCATGGCGGGCTTCTCGAAGGGGCGGGCGGGCTGGGTTCAGGCGCCGTCCGGGTCGGTTCGACCCAGGGCGAACGCCCGGTGACGGCGGTGGTGGCGGAGGTGAAAGTCGTTGCCGTTGCGGCGGTCGAAGGCGACGGCGAGGGCCTCCGCCTCCGCGTTCATCGCCGCCGCCAAGGCGTCCGGGGCCGCCTGTCCCGCGCGGCCGGCCAGCGGGGCGAGGGAATCGCCGGCCGGCAGTCGCAGGGCGGGGACGGCGTCGAGTTCCGCCAGCGCCGCGACGGCCGGCGCCGCCGCGGTCAGCAGTTCCATGCGGTTGTCCGGGCTGACGCCCTCGGACAGCGCCGCACAGCGGATCAGCAGACGGCGGAGGGCGTCCGCGGCGTCGGCGACGCTCAGGTCCGAGGTTCCGCCGCGGCGAATCAGATGAGCGAGGAATCCCACGTGCAGCCCCGGCATCACGACCCAGAACGGGCCGGACCGAATGCCGGACGCCGCCGCCCGATACCGCCGCACGGCCTCCGGTAAGGCGTCCCGCAGGGCAAGGGGGCGGAGGATCAGCGCCTCCCGCGGGCCGCAGAATTCGAAGCGGGTGCAGTGCAGATCGTCGTCGATCAGCCGGCGGACGAGCCGCAGCACGGCGGGCTGATCGTCGGCGCACCAGGGGAGCATCAGTTCGTGCCGCAGGCGGCAGTGCGGGCACTCGGCGAAGTGCCCGCCCCATGGATCGGACATCTGCCGCAGTAACTCCGCGGCCCGGTCCAAGTCGCCGGTCGCGGCGGCCAGCCGGAACAGCCCGCCGGCGATCTCCGAGGCGTGCCGCCCCGCGGCGGCGGCCCGGCCGGCGTAGTCCTCGCCCAGCTCGCGCAGCCGGCTCCGCGGGATCTCCGGGAAGCTCGTCGCCCCGCCCAGCAGCATGGGGAAGGCCAACAACAGTTGGTCCTCCAGGGCGAAGCGGCCGGGTTCGGCGTCGACGTCGGCCAGCAGGCGGGGGAAGGCGGCGAGGGCCACGTCGAACCGGTTCGTCATCACCGCGGCGTCGAGCAGCCCCAACCGGGCGTTGAACGCGGCTTCGGCGGACCCCTCCGCGTCCGCCTGCCGGGCCAGTTCCGCGAACGCGTCCACGCGGCGGGCGTCGTAGGGCCGGTCGGCGGCGTCCTCCAGCGCTTGGTTCAGGTCGTCCGTCATCCGCCGTGACCCGGCCGCGGGAGCGGATCGCCGGAGGCCTCGACCTCTTCCCACAGGTCCCTCAGGCGGTCCCGCCGCGGCGTCGGCACGCGGTCTACGCCGCTGCCGGGGCCGAAGACGAACGCCCGGTTCCCCGCCGTCTCCACCGCCAGGTAGGCGTTGCCGTTGCGGGCCGCGAAGGCTTCGTCCAGCCGGTCCGCTTCGGCGAGCAGCGGGGCGACGACCTCGGAGGGCCGCCGCGGCGAGGGGTTCTCCGACAGTTCCTCCCCCGGCAAGAGCAGCGGGGCGGGGGCGTCGCGGTCGGCGGCGGCGAGGGCCTCGCAGGCGAAGCCGCAGGCCTGATAGGCCTGCCCGCGGAAGCTCGGCCCCATGCCGGGCGCCGTCCGCAGCAGCCGACGGACGCGGGTCCGCAGCCGGCGGACGTCTTCGTCGGTCATCCGCTCCGGCGTGCGGGCGAGGCGGCGGGAGGCGTATTCGGTCAGCAGGATGTCCCCGAACAACCAGGAGCCGGAGCGGGCGTCGGCCTCGGCGAAGTTGCGGTCGGCTTCCTCCTCCGCCCCCGCCCAGATCAGCGGCCGCAGGGACCATTCGAGGAAGGAACTCCGCCACATCCACGCCCCCGGAACGCGGTTGGCGATCACCGGCCGCATCGCCGCCAGCGCCCGTTCCGGCTGGGCGGTGTAGATACCGGCGAGGGCCTCGCCGTCCCACGACGGCGGCAGATCGGCGGCGGCCCGGGCCCGCTTCATCGCCACGCACAGGGCCGGCACCGCCTCCAGATCGCCCAGCGTGCCGCGGGCGTGCAGGCGGGTCTCGTACATGTCCGCCTCGTCCCCGCCTAGCGCCTCGACCCGGCGGGCGAAGTCGTCCAGCAGCGCCTCGACCCGCTCCCGGGGGATGGAGGGGTAGCGGGTGGTGTACCGCAGGACCTCGGCGTAGGCGGTGAGGAGCCGGTCGGGCGGGGAGCCGTTCGCGGCGGCGGCGTCGGGGTCGGCGTCGAAGTCCGCCAGTAGGGCCGCGAAGGTGGGCAGCACGCGGTCGTCGCCCAACTCCGTGCCGGCGGCAGCGATCAGCAGCGCCCAGCGGGCGCGACGCAGACGGCCCGGGTTTCCGGCCGCCTCGGTGCGGCGGGCCAGGTCCGCCAAGGCCGCGACCTTCGCGGCGCCGGGCGGCATCACCTCCAGCTCGAACAGTTCGCTGAAGAACGGATCGAGCGGGCTGCCGGCGTCGGCGTCCGATTCAGCCATCGGCCCCCCCGCGGTCGCTGGAACTCCCGGCGCCTGGGCCGTTCCCGCCGACGCCGCGGCCCTCGACGGCGGCGGCGATCAGGCCCAGCAGGCTGTCGCCAAACAGTTCGAACTCCGCCTCGCCCAGCGGGTAGTGCCCGAGCATCAGGCTCTGGACGTACAGCAGTTCCACCGCCGTCCGCACCGTGCCGCGGGCCACGGCGCCGCCTTTTTCGTCCGGCGTGGCGGCGGTGGCGGCGAGGTTCCGCACCAGCGGGTGCGCCCAGTTCAGGCACAGCCGCGGGCCGTCCACCTGCGGCCGGCCCGCGGCCATGTCGTCCAGCACGCTGCCCCACAAGTCATCGGCCTGTTCCTTGGACCGCTCAACGTCGCGGAGGAATTGGGCCTCCGCCCCGATCGCGTACAGCGCCGGCAGCGTTTGCGGATCGAACCGCCGCACGTCCGGCGTGCAGTCCAGGGGGGCGAGGGCGTCCGCGGCGACGTTCAGCAGGTCGGCGGCGGCGTCCCAGGCGTCGTCGTCCAGTTCGCTGAACTCCTCCGACAGGTCCGCCGCGGTCACCTTCTCCGTCGTCACCGGCAGCGTGTCCGGCAGGGATTCGAGCAGTTCCTGCTCGTCCGTGTAGCAGGCGTTAATGACGACCATCCCTTGGGCGCTCGCCACCGGAGCGAGTTGGCGGAACTGGTCCATCGTCGCGGCGAACCGCAGCCGGTCGTCGGAGCGTTTGCGGATCTCCTCCAACCGCAGCCGGCCGGCGGTGGTCTCGAAGGGCAGCCAGTCGGCGGCGAGCTTGCGGAACTCCTCGTCCTCCACGGCCAGCCGTTTGACGGCCCGGTAGTGCACGTCGATCAGCCGGTGCAGGCGGTCGCGGTCCTTGGCGGCCCACCGCAGCAGCGTGCGCCGCAGGCTCATGCCCAGTTCCTCCCGGGCGGCGGCGAGGTCCTCGTCGTCCCGCAGTTCCTCCCGGCTGGCGGTGGGGTGCAGGCCGTCGGCGTTCAGCACGCAGGTCACGAAGAAGGCCCAGTCCGGCAGCAGGCCGTCCGCCTTCTCCGAGAGCAACATCCGCTTCAGATAGACCCGATGATCGCCGGTCCGGCTGCGGACGGTCGATTCCGGCCGCACCAGCGCCACTCCGCGAACCTTGCCGGCGTCGGACTTCACCGGGAAGGCGTCGAGGAACGACTTGCCCAGCGCCCCCTCAGCCCATTCCAACAGGCCCTCGCGGTCGGCGGGGGAGTCCGTGGGGAAGCGTTCCCAGGGCGGGGTTTCGTTCAGCAGTTCGTCCGCGGCCCCGTGCTTGAAGGTGACCGGGAAGGGTAGCAGGGAGCCGTAGGAGGCGGCCCGCTTCTTCACGACTTCCGGCTCGAAGTGCTCCAGCCGATCCTCCCGGGCCCGCAGGAACACCTGCGTGCCGGGGGCGAGGTCGACGTTCAGCGTGCGGACGGTGTAGGTGCCGTCCGCCCGGCCGCGCCACTCGACCGGCTGCGACCCCGGCATCACGCTGCGGGTGACGGCGACGATCTCCTCCGCCACCAGGAACCCCGCCAGCAGTCCGATGCCGAACCGGCCGATGAAGCTGTCTTCCTGCAGGTCGCCGCGCTTGGCGCTGCGGCCGATCTTGGCGAGGAACTCGTGCACCTCCGGCTCGGTCAGGCCGACGCCGTTATCCCGCACGCTGAGGGTCGGCGGATGCTGCGTGCCGTCCTCCGTCGTGCGGCCGGGCAGCAGTTCCAACGTCACCCGGCCGTCGGACAGGTCGAAGCCTTCGTCCTTCGCCGTGCGGGCGGTGAGGGCGTCCACGCCGTTCTGGAGCAGTTCCCGCACGACGACCCGCGGGCCGGAGTACAGGTGCTCGCTGAGCAGTTCGATCACGCCCCGCAGGTCGACCTGAAACCGGTGATCGCTGGAACCGGCGGGTTCGGCGGCGTTCGCGGGGTCGGCGGGCACGCTCATGACGGGAGGGTACAAAAGGACGGGACGGCGGGCGTCGGACCCGGGTAGGATAACCGGCGTTCGCCCCCAGGAACGCCCGCCCGTGTTCGCTTCCGCCGCTCTGTCCGTTCTTCTCGTGGCCGTCCCGGCCCCGCCGCCGTTCGGCGACGGCGGTTCGGTCGACCCGTCCGTCGCCCGGGCGAGCGCCGCCGAGGCCGCAGTCGCGCCCCGCACCGTCCTGCTGATCGCGGGGAAAGACGACTCCCACCCCGCCGGCACGCACGAATACGAGGCGACCGTCACGGCGCTGGCGGATTATCTGAAGGACTCCAACGTCGGCGAACGGCTGAAAATCGAAACCGCCGTCGGCTGGCCGGAGGACCCGACGGCGCTGGGCCGGGCCGACTGCGTGTTCCTCTATTCCGCGGGCGGCGACCGCAACGAGAAAGACCACCCGCTGCTGGTCGGCGATCGCTGGACGCAGCTCGAAACCGCCGCGGCCCGGGGCTGCGGCGTGGTGTTGCTGCACTGGTCCACCTTCCTGCCGGACCGGCTGGACGCCTCCGCGATGAAGGTCGTCGGCGGCCGGTTCGACTACCAGGGCGGCGACGGCAAGAACGGCTGGGAGAGCCGCATCAACTTCGCCGAACCCACCGTCGACGTCACCGCCGGGCACCCGGTCACCGAGGGCGTCGAGCCGCACAAGTTGCACGACGAGTTCTACCACCACCTCGCCTTTCCCATGGCGAAGGCCGGCTGGACGCCGCTGCTGAGCGCCCCGCTGCCCAACGACGACGGCACGAAGGCGGAACAGACCGTGGCCTGGGCCCTGGAGCGGGCCGTGAACGCCGGCGGACCGACGCACAGGGCGGTCGGTTTCACCGGCGGGCACTTCGAGAAAAACCTCTCCGGCGCCGGGCAGGGCGAGGGGGAGGAGGGGGCGGAGCCGAATCACCGCCGGTTCCTGCTGAACGCGATCGTCTGGACCGCCGGGCTGGAGGTGCCCGCGGGCGGGGTGCGGACGTTCGACGAACTGTGGACTCCCGTCAGCCGGTCCGACGCCAAGTTGCCCTACGAAACCGAGGGCGAGCCGGACTGGATCGACGACCGCATCCGCCGCACCGACCCCGGCCCGTTCTCCTTCAGCAGCCTGACGCTGCCGGACGGGGAGAAGATCCTCAAAGGGGTGGCGATCACCGTTCCGGCTGCCGAACCGGGCGCCGACCCGGAGCGGCACCTGTGCGTGGATACCCTCACCGGCGTCGCCCGTTGCGGCTGGCGTGGACCGTTCCTTGACCACAGCGACCGGCGCTACGGGCTCATCGACCTGCCGAAGTTCGGCGCCTCCTGCGACTGGGTTCTGCCGAACTCTGCCCGTTGGACGGTCGGCGGCGAGGTCGCGGACGTGCGCTACGACGCGCTCACCGCCGACGCATCACACGTCACCCTGCACTTCACGATCGCTGGGGAGCCGGTGCGATTCGTCGCGGACGGGGCCGGATTCGGATATCGCTTCGAAGTCGGTCCGGGCGGAGAGAATCTGAAGGCCCCGGCGGGGGGGCCGCGGCTGCGGATTCTGGACGACGCTCTTCCGCCCCTCCCGGCCGACCCGAACCCGCGCTGGAACGGCCCGCTGGTCACGGCCGGCGAACTGGGGGAGCCGATTGAGGAAGCCGGCGGGGCCTTCGCCGTCGACACCGTCGAACTGCCGTTCACGAACCCGCACGAGGCCCTGCTGTATCTGTCCGGCCTCGGCTTCGCCCCGGACGGCACGGCGTACGTCGCCGCCGCCCACGGGGACGTCTGGCAGGTGAAGGGGCTCGGCGGGGACCTGTCGCGGATCGAGTGGCGGCGGTTCGCCACCGGGTTCTACCAGCCGCTCGGCCTGACGGTGCGGATTACGCCGGAGGGCGAAGCGGAGGTTTTCGCGCTCGGCCGCGACCGCATCACCAGGCTGATCGACGTGAACGACGACGGCGAGGCGGACGTCTACGAGAGCTTCAACGCCGACCTCGACATCCTCGGCCAGCCGCACGCCTACGCCATGGGGCTGGAGACCGACGAGGCCGGCAATTTCTACTTCCTGAAAAGCGGCTCCGCCCAGACGAAGCAGGGCGGCTGCCTGGTGCAGGTGACGGCCGACGGGTCGCGGATGAACGTCGTCGCCACCGGCTTCCGGCACCCCAACGGGCTCGGGTTCTGCCCGGACGGGTGCTCCGTCGCCGGGTTGCTGACTGCCGCGGACAACGAGGGCAACTGGGTCCCGGCCACCCCGCTGCACCTGATCGACCCGGGCGTGGCGGTCTCCGACGCCGAAGCCGCCGAGTACTACGCCGGGTTCGTGCCCACCGCCCACCGGGAGGCCGCGATCGCCTTCGACCCGCCGGCCCTGTGGCTGCCGCGGGCGGTGTGCACCAGCGCCGGCGGGCAGTGCTGGGTGCCCTGCGGAGAGCGGGGCGAAAGCTGGGGCGAACTGGCCGGTTCGATGCTGCACCTGTCGTTTGGTCGGTGCACGGCGAACCTCGTGCTGACCGAGGCCCTGCACGCCTCCGGCGTCCCGCGGGCCCAGGGGGTCGCGATGCCGCTGCCGGGCGTGCAGTTTCTGGCCGGCGTCTGCCGCGGGCGGTTCTTCCCGGGGACCGCGGACCTGTGGGTCTGCGGGTTGGACGGTTGGCAGACCGCGGCGGTGCAGGACGGCTGCCTGCAACGCCTCCGCCGCACCGAGGCCCCGCTGCGTCTGCCGACCGCCGTCCGCACGTACCGGGACGGGCTGGAACTGCGGTTCGCCACGGAGCTGACCGACGCCGCCGCCGACCCGGCCGCCTGGCAGGTGGAAGCCTGGACCTACCTCCGCAGCGCCGACTACGGCTCCGACGAACTGCGGCCCTCGGATCCGGAGACCGAGGGGCACGACCTCTGGCCGGTCGCGGAGGCGACGCTCTCCCCGGACGGCCGCAGCGTGTTCCTGTCGATCCCCCGGCTTGAACCGGTGATGCAGTACTCGGTGACGGCGGATCTCGCCGCCGCCCCGGACGAGCACGCCGACGCCGCCCCGGTCCCGGTGCGCCTGTTCGGCACCATCCACCACGCCGGCGAGCGTTGGTTGGGTTGGGGAGAGGACTGATGGGGAAGGCGCCGCCGATGAGCCGGCCCGGCCGGCCGGGCGTTCGTCGATCGTGACCCCCTCGCCCCCGACCGCCGCCTCCGACGACGCTCCCACGGCGGCGTTCGAGCCGGTTCGCCCGATCACGCTCCTCGCCGGGGACGACGATCGGGAAGAGCGGCTCGACGCCGTGCTTGCCGAGCTGCTGGACGACCCCAACTCCGCGGCCCGAGCGGCGGCGTACGAGCGGCACCCGGACCTCGCCGACGATCTGCGGTCGTTCTTCTCCGGCCACGACCGGCTCCGCGACGCCGCCGGCCCGCCCGTCGGCGACGCCGATCAGTGCCCGCCGCCGCGGTTCGGTAACTACGAACTGGTCCGCGAGCTGGACCGCGGGGGGATGGGCGTGGTCTGGGAGGCCCGGCAACTCGCCCCGCCGCGGCCCTGTGCCGTGAAGGTGCTGCGGGCCGGGCCGGACGAACTCACCGCGGCGGACCTCGCCCGGTTCCGCACCGAGGGGGCCGCCAGCGCCGCCCTGTGCCACCCGCACATCGTCCGGGTGTACGAAGCCGGCGTGCTGCCGGCGGACGCCGGCGCCCCCGGCAGTCGGCCGCGGGCGTTCCTGTCGATGGAACTGGTCGCCGGGCCGAACCTTTCCAACTACGCCGCCGGTTCGCCGCTGCCCCCGCGGGAGGCGGCGGCGATTCTGGCCGACGTGGCGGACGCCGTCAGTCACGCCCACGCCCGCGGCGTGCTGCACCGCGATCTCAAGCCGGCGAACGTCCTGCTGGACCTCGCCGCGGAACGGAGCTCCAGCGGGTACGGCAGGCCGGGCAATGACGAACCCGACGCCCGCGGGGCGCCGGTCGCGAAGGTGGCGGACTTCGGCCTCGCCAAACGCTTCGGCCCGACGGCGGTCGACGGCAGCGGCGAGGCGGTCACGGTCGATTCCGGCCAGACCCGCACCGGCCAGATCGTCGGCACGCCGGGCTACATGGCGCCGGAGCAGGCCGTCGGCCACGACCGCGGCGGCGTCGCGGTGGGCGTGGCGGCGGACGTCTACGGGTTGGGAGCGATCCTGTATCACCTCCTCACCGGCCGGGTGCCGTTCACGGACGAAGGGGACG
Organism: Alienimonas californiensis; assembly: GCF_007743815.1. GTDB lineage: Bacteria > Planctomycetota > Planctomycetia > Planctomycetales > Planctomycetaceae > Alienimonas > Alienimonas californiensis. Next base: position 5,347,719 of record NZ_CP036265.1, on the reverse strand, counting down.
GACCGATGGGCGTGCTGCGGCGGGTGCTCGACGCCGACCCGCTGCCGCCCCGGTCGCTCAATCCCCGGGCGGCCCGGGAACTGGAGGCCGTCGCCTTGAAGTGCCTGCGGAAAGACCCACGGTCGCGGTACGGCGGGGCCGCGGAGGTCGCCGCGGAGATGCGCCGGTTCCTCGCCGGAGAGCCGGTGCAGGCGGCGGGCGGGGGCGCCGGCGGGCTGGCGTACCGTGTCGCGGGCGCTCTGACGGCCAGCCGACACGAGGATCACTTCCGCTACTGGGGCCGCTCCCTGCTGGCGTTCGCGGGGGTGGTGGCCGCGGCCCACGTCGTCATCTTCTTCGCGGAGCGAGCCGGGTACGGCTTTCTCGTCGCCCACCTGTTGCCCGCCGGGGCGATGCTGTTGGGGTTGGCCGCCGTGCTGTGGTGCGCGCGCCGAAAAGGGCACGGCGTACTGCCGACCGACAGCGTCGAGCGCCCCATCTGGGCCGTCTGGTCCGGCTATCTGGTCGCCCGCGGGATGCTCACGGTGATGGCTTGGCGGCAGGGCTGGGACAGCGGCGTGACCTACGGCGTGGCGTCGCTGATGGCTGGGGCGGCGTTCTACACCCTCGGCGGGCACGCCTGGGGCGTCTGCTACCTGATCGCCGCGGCGTTCTTCTCCGCCGCCCTCCCGCTGGCCGCGGTCGGCCCGTGGGCGGTGCCGGCCTTCGGGGCGATGTGGACGGCGGTGCTGCTCTGGCTCGGCCTGCGCTACTGCCGCATCGACCGCCAACGCCGCGAAGAAGCGGCCGGGGCGGGGGAGTCCCTCGGACTCTGACGAGGGAACGGTATGGTCTCCCCTCTCCCTTGAGGGAGAGGGGCCGGGGGTGAGAGTGACGCACGGTTCACACGCCCCCGCTCTCTGCGGTGATCGGCTGTCGGAGGGGCGAGCGAAGGGGGCTGTGAGGAGCGTCCGGGCGCCGCAGCCCCCTCACCCCCGACCCCTCTCCCCCAAAAGGGGGAGAGGGGAGTCCCGTTCCTGCGGGCGCGAACCGATCTTGACTGCATCGCCGCAGGTGTGCGACGCGCCCCGCATGAGCGCCGCCCCGTCCGATCCGCCCGCCGCCGCTCCCCCCGCTGAACCGACTTCCGCGACGGGGGCCGCGACCGCCACGCTGCTGCGGATCGGGCGTTGGATCGACCGGGGGAACCTGCTGACGCTCGGCGGGTGGGGGCTGTTCGCCGGGTCGACCGTGCTGGCCGCCGCCCTCGCCGCCCCAGAGCCGGTTCCGTCGGAGCCGGTGCAGACCGCGGACGCCCTGCCGGCGCCGGCCGTCGCCGAGGAAACAGATGTCGCGGCGCATGAGCAACCGCCGCCGGCCTCCGCGCTGCCGGTGCGGGTGGCGTCGCTGCCGGGGGCCGGGCCGGTCCGCCGCTGGCCGTCGCCGCCGGAGGACTACGAACCGCCGCCGATCCCGTTCCAGTCCAATCCGGGCGAGAGCTGCCTCGATCCGTTCGGACCCTGTGCGGAGCCGCCGGCAGAGGTGAACGTCGAACAGAGCGCCTTGCCGCCCCAGGCCGTGGCTGAGTCTGATCCGCTGGACCCCTGGGCGGACGCCCTCGCCGATCTGCCGCCGGCCGCCGCGGACGATCTGACGGCGATGCGGGAGCAGTTCGGTTCGCTCGTCCCCTTCGCCCCGCTGCCGCAGACGCCCGCCTCGCTGACCCCGCCGACGCCGACGCCGCTGGCCGACGAGCCGGCGGCACTGCTGGCTCCGTCCGAGAGCGATCTTGCGGGGCTGCGAGCGATCGTCGCGGCGGGCCGGGCGAACCTCGCCGGGGCTTTCACGCCCGGTTTCCGGCGGGTCGAACCGGCCGGAGCCGACGGCGTGCGGGTCGTCCTGACCCCCGGTCCGGTGAAGGAGACCGGCCGTCCGCTGGACCTGGCCCTGATCGGCCCGGGCTGGTTCGCTCTGCTGCCCAAAGAGGGGGGGGCAACTCCGGTCCTCACCCGGGACGGGTCCTTCTGCGTGCGGAACGGGCTGCTGGTTCTCGCCTCTCACCCGGACCGCCGCGTGCGGGGGGCGGACGGGGAGCCGATCGCGGTTCCCGACGAGCTGACCCGCGTCTGGGTCGACGCGTCCGGGGCCGTGCTCGGCCGGTCTCCCGACGAGAACGGCAGCGGGGATGTGGAGGTCGGCCGAGTAGCCGTCGTCGCCCCGGCGGACGTCGCGGCGGTGGAGCCGCTCGGCGGGGCGCTGTACCGCCCGCTCGGCCCGGTGCATCCGGCGCCGGACTGCACGGCGCAGACCGGCTGCCGTGAGGGCTCCAACGTGGACGTGCCCGACGAGATGGCCCGCTTCGCCCTCGCCCACGACCTGCTGGAACGGTTGGAGGGCGCCCGCACCCGTGAGTTGACCCAGCGGTACAAGGAACAGTGGGGGCTCACGGTCACCCGCTGATCGCTTGTCCGTCGCGCGCGAACCGGGGTGGACCGGGCGCTGCGACGCGTTCTACCACCGCCGCCCCGCCGTTCGTCCCCTCGACCCGCATCCGAGACCGGCCCGTGACCGCCCGTCGCCCCTTTCGTTCGCCGCTGCCTTCCGCCCCGTCGCGGCTGGTCCCGGCGGCCCTCGCGCTGGCGGTTCTGCTGTCCGCCGCGGCCCCGGCGGTCGGCGGCGTGGAGTGCGATCGCACCAAGCGGTACACGCTCGGCAAGCAGAACGGGCCGTACATGATCATGGTCGCCGCGATCTCCCCGCTGCGGGGCGGCAACAAAACCGGCCTGACCCCGTCGGCGGCGGCCGATCAGGTCTGCTACGAACTCCGCGAGCAGGGCATCCCGGCGTACGTCTACGACGTGCCGACCGAAACGCAGTCGCTGTCCACCGTCAGCCGTGACGGCGAGGAGCGGGAACGGCTGATGGCCACGATGCGGGGCGGCGTCTGCGTGCTGGCGGGGAACTTCAAGTCGGCCGACGATCAGGTCACCCAGTCCTGCCTCACGGCCATCAAGACCAAGGCTAAGTGCCCCACGCTGGAGCCGGTCGCCGCGGACGGCGGCTACACCCGCACGCGGGGCGGCGGCTTCTTCCAACGGACGCAGGGCCACACGGGTTCGCCGCTGTCCCGGGCGTTCGTCACCGTGAACCCGCTGCTGGACGCCGAACAGGTGCGCCAGCTTCGCAAGATCCGCGACCCGCTGCTGACCGCGCTGAACGCCGGCGAGGAATACTCCCTGCACCGGTGCCCGGGAAAATACAGCGTGGTGGTGAAGGAGTTCCGCGGGAAGACGCTCACGCAGGTCAGCGGGACGGAGACGGAGGACATCGGCGATCGGGTTGCGGTCTCCGACGACCTCAACGACGGCGGCCGCGACGCCTGGGAACTGTGCCAGATCCTGCGGAACCGCGAGGGGCACGAGGCGTACGTCTGGCACGACCGCTACCGCAGCGTGGTGACCGTCGGCAGCTTCGACTCGGCGCAGGACCCGGCGGCAATCCGCGTGGCCCGGCAGTTCGCCGCTCAGCCGGACCCCACGTCCGGCGTGCCCGAGCCGACCATCGTCGCCGTCCCCAAGGGCGAGACGGACGTGCGGTTGGCCAAACGCTTCTGGCTGCTGGACGCCGTCCCCTACGCGATGCCCGTTCCGAACATGTGAGCGGCAGCGCCGGTCGCCCCCGCGGTCTGCTCACCGCTTCGCCCCGGACTGCTCGTCCGGGGCGTTTTCATGCGCAGCGTCGTGCGGCGGCGCCGGGTCCCGGGCGATCATGCGGAAGGGGACGCTGCGGACGACGGCCTTCACCAGGGCCCGCGTCGTGGCGCCGTTTTCCGTCGCCTCGGCGACGACGCGGTCGATCGTGCAGTCGTCGCCGTCCTCCAGGCTGCGTCCCAGGGCGTAACCCAGCAGCTTGGCGGCGAGGTGCCGGACGACCCGGTCCTCCTGCTTCAACAGGACTCGCCGGAGCCCCTCCGGCCCCTCGAACGCTTCGCCGTCCGGCAGGGTGGCGGAGGCGTCGATCGGGGCGCCGCCCTCCTCGGTCCGCCAGCGGCCGAGGATGTCGTAGTTGTCGAGCGCGAACCCCACCGGGTCCATCAGGTTATGGCACGCGGAGCAGGCCGGGTCGGCCCGGTGACGGGCCAGCTTCTCCCGCACCGTGCCCTTGGAGTTATTGCCGCCCTTCAGCTCCGGCACGTCCGGCGGGGGGGAGGGCACCTTGATCCCGAGCAGCGTCTCCAGCACCCACGCCCCCCGCAGCACGGGGCTGGTGCGTTGCGAATAGCTGCTGGCCAGCAGCGCCCCGCCGAGCCCCAGCACGCCCCCGCGGCGGGCGCGGTCCTCGCCCTTCAGATCGAAGCGGCGGAAGGCGGAGTCGACCTTCTTCTCGTGCATCCACTTCTTGCCGCGATCGGCCGTCTTACCGGCGTCGCCGCGGAGCTTCTCGGGCGGCTCGGCGAGGCCGTAGTGGTACGACAGGCGCTCGTTGACGACGGCGTAATCCGCGTCGATCACCTCCCGCAGCGGGCGGTCCTCCCTCAGCAGATAGAGGAACCATTCCGCCGGTTGGGCGTTCAGATCGTCCAGCAGTTCGTCGCTGAAGATCGCCCGGAAGCGGTTGACGTCCGGGGCGATTCGCCCGCCGACCTCGCGGGTCCCGAGCCACTGCCCGGCGAAGTGCTTCGCCAGGCCGTTGGCCTTCGGGTCGGCCAGCATCCGGTCCACCTGGGCGTCCAGGACGGCCGGGTCCGACAGTCGGCCGGCGTCGGCCAGTTCGAACAGCGCCTCGTCCGGCATTGAGGCCCAGAGGAAGTAGCTCAACCGCGAGGCGAGGGCGTGGTCGTCCACCAGTTGCGGTTCGCCCTCTTCCGATCCGTCCGCCGGGGACCCGCTCTCCTGCGGCGGTTCAGTGCGGAACAGGAACTTCGGGGAGAGCAGCACGCCGCGGGCGGCGAGCTTGACCGATTCCTCCCACGGATCGCCGCGGCGTGCGGAGCGGTCGTAGAGCGTCATCAGGGCCTCCACCTCCGCCGGCTCGACCGGCCGCCGGAAGGCCCGCCGGGCCAGCCGGGCGAGGGCGTCCCGGGCGCCGGCCCGCGGGGCGTCCGGCCGTTGGTAAGGGGGGACGCCCAGCAGCCGTTCATGGGCGACAAGGGCGTCGTCGCGGGGGGCGTCCGGGCGATCGTCCCAGACGCCGATCCCGTTAATCCGCAGCGGCGACTTGCCGGGATTGGTCAGTTCCAGCACGTGATCGCCGCGTTCCAACCGCAGGGTCGCCTTGGCCCGGGGCGGCACGCCGCCGGCGTCGTCCACGGAGAGCGCGCCCACCGGCACGCCGTCCACGTTCAACGTCACCGGGCCGGCGGCGTCCCGCTCGAACTTCACCGCGACGGTGACGTCCGCGGCGACGTACACCGTCAGCGGCGCCGACAGCGTCTCGCCGGGCTTCAGCGTCCGCGGGGCGTCGGCGTTCTCCTCGGGAACGGGCCGCAACTTCGACGGGGGGATCGTGTGATTGAGCCGCGGCGTGGAGATCGCGGCGTCCAACACCTCGGCGGTCGCGGCGAGGTAGCGCTCCAGCAGGATCGGCGAGGAGAACAGCGTTTCGCCGTTGTTGTCGAAGCCCTCGCCGCCGGCGCCGTCGGCGGGGAAGTCCTCGGCCGGCCGCAGGTCGACGTACAGCAGGTCCCGCAGCGTGTTGTCGTACTCCTGCCGGTTCAGCCGCCGGGCGACGACCGGCCCGGCGTACGGCCCGCGCTCGCAGGCGGTGGCCCGTAGGAAGCCGTCGATCCAATCGGCCAGCTCCCGGCGCTCGTCCTCGGTCGGTTGGAACGCCGAATCGGCCGGCGGCATCGTGCGGTTGCGGAGTTGCTCCGCGACGCTGCCCCACAGGCCCCGGGCGTCGTTGATCGCCCCGTCGGTCGTGGCGGCGAGGAAGTTGACGTGGTTGTCCTCGTCGTCCGGGGCGTGGCAGTCCCCGCAGTACTCGACGAGTTGGGGCCGCACGACGTCCGCGTAATGCGTCGCGGACTCCGGCGCCGGGTCCGCCGCCCCCGCGGTCAGCGGGACGAGGAACGGGCCGCACGCCGCGGCGAACAGCGGGGCGAAGCGCGCGGCGGGAGCGAAACGCACGGGCGAGACCGGAAGCGGGGGGCGGGACGGCGCCGGCCGAAGGCGGCGCGCGGGCCCGTATGCTACGTCTCGCGGGAGGGGGGCTCCACCGGGTCGCCCGCCCGCCTCACCCCGCGGCGCTGCGGCGGACGCGGGCGGCGAGGTCGGCGCTGAACGCCGCGGCGTCCTCCGGGGCGATCTCCTCCGGATCGGTGCGGAGGTGAAGTTGCAGGCGGCCCCCGTAGCTCGCGGCCAGCACGGTCGCCCGGGTGAGGGCGCGACCGGGAGAGCCGGTGGCGTACTCCGTGACCGTCAGCGCGTCGGCGGGGTCGGCGGCGGGGGCGTGCAGCCGGCCGCGTTCGTCCCGCAACTCCGGCGGGATGACCCGGGACAGATCGCCGATGTTTGACAGTACCGCGGTGGCGTAACAGGTTCCGTCGAACATGCCCCCCGGCGGCCGTTTCAGCAGGCGGTAGGAGAGCAGGACCGCCTCCACGAAGCGCCGGCCGCGCTCGGTCTGGCGGACCCAGCTCATCTCCTCGTGAACCGAGCGCAGCAGGGCCTCCGGGTCGTCGGCCAGTGCCGTCGGCCGCGTGACCAGGGCCATGCCGATTTTGTTGACGACCGTCAGCCCGCCGCCGCGAACTCCGCGGGACTGCGACCGGCGGAGCGCGGCGGGCAGGTCGGCCTCGTCGCGGAGGTTCACCGGCACGTTGATCCGCACCGCCGCGGGGCTCCCGTCGAGCGTCGCGCCGGCGTTGTCGTAGCGGGCGTTGTGCTCCCGGACCGTGAGGAACACATCCCGCAGCAGGAGGTCGTTCAGCGTCATCCCGCGGGCCTTCGCAGCGGCCCTCAAACCGTGCGTCTCCGCCTCCGTGAAGGAGACGGTGCGGGGGGGCGACACGGCGTCGACGGGGGGGACGCCGGCCGCCTCGGCGTCGGCGCCGGGGGGCGGTTTCGCGGAGACGGGCTTCCCCCGCGACCCGGGCGCCAGCGGCAGCGTCTTCGTGCGCTTCATCCGCCGGGCGCCGATCAGCAGGTGCCCCCACACGCCCAGCCGCCCCTTCGGCAGGCCGGGCAGGAGGCCGGACGGTTCGTACAACTGGCCGCGATGCAGCACGCGCTCCGGATCCGGCGGAGCCGGCACGGGAACGCCGCCCAATGCCGCCGAAAGGTGGGCGAACAGGTCGAGGAGGAAGGTGATCCCGCCGAGGGCGTCCGCAACGCTGTGATGCACGGCCGCCGACAACCGGCAGACCGGCGTGCCGTCGGCGTCCGGTTCCTCGTCGCGGACCCAGACGCGTAGGCCGATCTCGCGGCGGACGTCCAGCCAGTGCCCGAGCGGATGCGTGCGGGGCGTGCCGGCCGGGGCCCGATCGACGGCGACCGTCATGTCCGCGGGGGCGGGAACCCAGACCGGCTCCCGGCCGGAGTCGTCGACGATCCGGCAGAGCAGGGGGTGCCGGCGGCGGGCCGCCTCCAGGGCGCCCGCCAGCAGGTCGTCGTCCAGCCGGCCGCGGACGACCAGCTCGTGAATGCCGGTCATCGGGTGGGACGGCCGGTCGTCGTCCAGCATGAACCGCTCCACCGGGGTCAGCGACAGGCGGGCCGGCAGGCCGTGCGTCGCGGTCGCCGCGGTCGCCGCGGTCGGCCCCGGCCCCGGCCCCGGCCCCGGGGACGCGGCGGCGGGGGGCTCCGCGGCGGCGGGGGGGGCGGACGCGACGTTCAAGACGACCTCGGGGGACTCGGGCTCAGGCGCCGGCTGTGACGGCCTCCGACGCGGCGGCGACGGGCTCGGTCGCCGCCGACGGATTGGGGGGGGCGCCGTCCGGCGTGATCTTCCCGGGAATGAGTTCGGAGCCGGCGTAGTCGGTCCACGGCACGGACTCGTTTTTCCGAACCGTATCCGTACCCCGAATGATCACCGGACGCCAGTTCGTCAGGTCGTAGACCCGGTTCATCTGCGACGCCTTATGGAATCGCTTGCCGGGCCGGTAAACCTGCACGTCGGTCGGGACGACGCGGAAGTTGAACGCCATCCGGTTGGAGTCGGTGCGGTTGGCGTCCGAGCCGTGGATCGCCCGCTCGGTGAAAATCAGCACCTCGCCGGGCTCCATCTCAATGTAGTGCACGTCCTCTTCCTTCACCTCGTAGCAGGGGCCGTAGTTCACGGCGTGGAAGCCCACGTCCCCGCCCAGCCGCATCCAGCGGGTGCGTTCCGTGACGCTGCGGGTGTCCACCTTCAGACAGCCGTTCTTACGGGTGCTGGGGTCGGCGGGGATCCAGACGGTCAGCATGAACAGATTGTTGATGTCCGGCGGGAAGACGCTCGGCTCGCCGAACTCCTCCTCGAACATGTAGGTGCTGGCCTGGTGCCAGCCGACCGGGTTGTTGCCGGGCGGCTTGTGGAACAGCTGGCTCCGCCAGGTGAGCAGATTCGGCCCCAGCAGTTGGGCGCAGCGGTCGGTGATCGCCGGGTGGGCGATCAGGCGCATCATCTCCGGCATCTCGAGATGGCGGTCCCGGTGGGGATCGCCGCCGGGATAGACCTGGCTGGGCTGGCCGCAGCGTTCCAGCAGGCGACGGCCGAAGTCCTTGATCTGCTCCGGCTCGAACGCCTTGAAGGGCTTGAGGTAGCCGTTGCGGTAGAACGCGGCGAGGTCCTCCGTGGACAGCTTGTTCTCCGGGGCGACGTCCTCCGTCTTCGGCACGAGCGGGTCCGGCACGCGGAGCTGGCACATTTCGTCGTGCGGCAACTCCGTGCCGCCGCTGGCGATGTACCGGTCCATCATCTCCCGGTTCCAGTACTTCCGGATGCCCTTCAGCTTCTTGGAGGGCGTCAGCGAGAGCGGCGCCCCCATCGAATCGGCGGCCCGCAGACCGCGCATGACCTGCGTGGAAACGGCGCGATGCCACACCCCGCCGGGTTTGAAGGCGCTGAAGGCGGACTTGGTCGCCATGGGGGCCGGAACTGGTCGAAAGGTCGGAACAATGAGGGGCGTCGGGGCGGCGAGACCGCCGGCCGGCGCGGTGCCTAGTGTAGGCGGGGGACGCGGTGAAGAACCAATTCCGCCCTGACCCGTGCCGATCGAACCCTTTTTCGCGACGCCGCTCAGGTGGTCCCGCCGCCGCGACGGGCGAAGATTCCTGGCGACGCGGCGAACGATCGTTCGTCCAATCCATCCTCCACGATCCCCCGCCGCGACCCGTGCCCGGTCCCGCCCCCGCCGACTCGTCCGCCCTCGCCGAACGCGACCCGCGGTTCCCCTCCGGGGCGTGGTCCGGGTTCTTCCAGCAGCGGACGGACCGCCCGACCGCTCAGGACATGCACTTCCGCGGCGGTCGCCTGACCGGCGCCGGGGCGGACGACTGCGGCCGGTTCACCCTCTCCGGGACCTACGACACCGCCCGCGGCGTCGCGGAGTGGTCGAAGTCCTACGGCCGCTATTCCGTGCAATACCGCGGCTTCGCCGAGGACGGCAGTTTGTGGGGCGTATGGACGCTGGCCAGCGGCGTCGACCGCGGCGGCTTCCGCCTCTGGCCCGAAAAGCAGGGCCGACGCGGCGTTTCTTCGCGAACGGGAGCGACGCGGCCGGCGGTCGTCGCCGGGGACGTGGACGCCGCCGACGCCTTCGCCGAGAGCCTCCGCGAACGCCTCGAACCGGCCGGTAAACCTTGAGCGGTCCGCACCCGTGCCGCCCTCACCCCTGCGGCGCTCAGCCGTGCCGGCGCCACCAGCGGAGCAGGGGGAAGAACGTCGCCAGCCCCAGCAGCGCCCCGACGGCGTCCGCCAGCAAATCCCAGCCGTCCGCTTTGCGGCTGTCGACAAGCGTCTGGGAGAGTTCGTCTAGCGTCCCGTAGACGAGGCAGAGAGCGAACGCGATCGCCGCGGCCCGCCGCGGCGGGTCGAAGCGCGTGACGCGCCAGGCGGCGATCAGCAGGCTCAGGCCGGCGAAGATCGTCGCGTGCACCAGCTTGTCGAAGTAGGCGATCTCGACGCCCACCTCTTTCGGCATCGGCAGGTGCGTCGCGGTGAACGCCGCCAGCAGATAGCCCCCCGCCGCCCACGGCAGCACGGCCCGCAGCCGCCGCCGCCAGCGGCGGGGCCGGCGGCGCTGGGGCTGCGGGCGGTCGTCGGTCGGCGTCTCCGCGACCGCGGCGGGGGGGGCGTCGTCGCTCATCTGATTCCGGCACGCCGCGGCGCGGCGGCGGCGGCGGTCCGTTCGTTATTTCGCGGCGATGGCGTGGGACAACGGCCGCAGCACGCTGTCGGTGACGTGCTCCTCCATCAACCGGTCGCAGTGCTCCCGCAGGGTGAGCAGCCGCTCTTCGAAGGCGACCCCGGCGTCCAGGCTGCCGTACTGCCGGACGGTGAAGTAGACGCTGATCTGGTCCTCCGGGAAGTCGTCCCGCCGCAGTTGGTAGGCGTTCGTGCGGGTCTCCACCGCCAGACGGGCCTGCAACCGGCACTCCTCGTCCAGCACCACGGTGATGCCCGGCTCGTAGTTCAGCACACTGCAGCCCGGCATGTCCGTCAGCGGTTCGATGCCCGGTCCGGAGCCCAGCGCCTCGACCACCAATGCGTCGTGATTGCCGCGGTAGGTGAAGTCGAACCCCAGCGTGTAGTCCAGCGCCTCGCAGTCCAGCGGGCTGATCGACAGCATGTACGGCACCTGCTGGAGCACGAGGATGTGCTGCTCCATCGCGTCCTCCACGTCCGGCGGGTTGATGTACCCGCTGCACACCCGCCGCGGCTCCAGGCTGACCCAGCGCTGGTGGCCGCCGTCCTTATCCTCTTCCAGGACGAAGTCGCCGTTCTCGCGGGTGTAGAAGTTCCGCATCGTGTCGTACTTCTTGCGGATCCGCTCGAAGAACTGCAGCGTCGTCTCGCGGCCCTCGGGCAGCCGCATCTCGGTGTTGAGGTTGCAGTTGACGTAGAAGTCGTCGGCGAGCGTGCCGTAGGCGTCCATGGCGGGCGGGGCGAAAGAACGGGGGCCGGCGGGACGGCGATACGGAGTCGAACAGAGTCGAAGTCGGCAGTGTACGACGGAGCGGGGACGTTGGGGACCCGGGCGGCGTCGCCGCGTACACTGCGGCTCCGCCTTCCTCCCCGCTTTCGCCCCGACGCCGATGGCCGTGCACTGCTTCGCGACCGCGTTGGGGTGGTTCGCCGTTCGTGGGTCGGCGGAGACGGCGACGCACCTCACGATCGGCCATGCCGGCCCGGAAGCCGCCCTCGCCGCAATGCGGACCGCGGCCGGCACGCACGACGAGGACGTCCGCGACTGGCGGCCCGCGTTGACGGACGCCCTCACCCGCTTCGCCGCCGGGGAGCCGGTCGATCTGGAGGCGTTCGCCGTGGCGGAGCCGTCCACGCCGTTCGCCCGCCGGGTCGTCGCCGAGCTGCGGCGGGTGCCGCGGGGGGAAACGGTCTCCTACGCCGAACTGGCCGCCCGGGCCGGCTCGCCGCGGGGCGCCCGGGCGGTGGGCGGGGTGATGCGGTCGAACCGCACGCCGCTGCTGGTGCCCTGCCACCGTGTCGTCGGCGCCGGCGGACGACTGGGCGGCTTCAGCGCCCCGACCGGGATCGAGTTGAAGAAGCGGCTCCTCGCCCTCGAGGCGGCCCCCGGACACGTTCCTCTCGCTGCTTGAACGTCGGCCCTTTCGCCTTCCGCCTCGCTCCTTCCGCCTCCGAAGTGCCCCGTCCCGCCGTCACCGCGTTCGCCTTCCGGCTGTTCGATCGACCGCTGCACCCGGAGCTGTTCCCCGCGACGGCGACGGAGCGGATCGTACGCCCCGGCTACACGGCGACGCTGTCGCTGGGGGAGGACGGGCATCGCATTGAGGTCTGCACCGGCGGGCGCACGCTGACGGAACTCCTGGCCCCCAAGGACTACGTGCTGCCGGCCGGCGGGCGGCGGGTCGGCCGGGGCGTGCGGGGGGCGGGGCTGGAGGACGTGACCTTCGACGACGACCGCGGCCCGGCGGTGCGGTATCAGGCCGGGCATCAGGCGGAGACTCCCGCCGCGGACGTGTTCGAGCACATCACCGCGGAGCTGCGGGCCGACGCCGCCGCCACCGCCGCCCGCGGCGACGGCGAGGAACGATCGCCGATCGCCCGCTCCGACGAGCCCGGTCGCACCGCCCGGCCGGGGGCGCTCGCCTGCCGCTTCGCCTCCGGCGGGCGACTGACGGGGGATTCGATCGGCCTGATCCGAGCGGAGGTCGCCGCCGATTCTCTGCTGATTCACGCGATCCACACCTTCGCGGACGCCCGCATCGTCGTCCGCACCCAATCCCTGTGGGAGTGGCTCTGAACGCGGCGCCCGGGGCGGCGGCATTGTTGGAGCAGAGCGGTCCGGGTTTTCCCGGTGCGGCGACGGGGCCGCTCCGGCTTCCGTCTGAGGGACCCAGGGCGTTCATAATCCCCGTTCATCCTGTGATCGCCTCTCCGAACCCCCACCCGAAATGTCCGTCGCCCGCACCGCTCTGACCGCCGCCGCCGTCGCGTTGACCGTCGCCTGCTCCGCCCCGGACGCCTCCGCCGGCTACGGGTATGGATACGGCGCCTATCCGTACTCCAGCGCCTACGGGAGCTACTACGGCGGCTACGGATACGGCAGCGGCTACGGCGGCTATGGGGGATACGGCCTGCCGTATTCCGCCGGGTACGGGTCGTACTATCGGTCCGCCTACGTGGCCCCCGCCGTCGCCGTGCCGGCCGGGTACTACGCGCCGTACGGCAACGGCTACACCTACTCCGCGACGAGCTTCTATCGTCCGGTCACGCCGACCTACGCCGCCGCATCCTATTACAATTACGGCTACGCCCCCTACGGCTACGGGTACGGCGCCTACGCCCCCTACGGCTACACCGCGTCGTATAGCCCCTACAGCTACGGGGGATACCGCTCCGTGAGCTACGGCTACGGGGGCCGCCGCGCCGGATATTATTCGGCTTACTATCCGACCTACGGATATTTCCTCACCCGCTGACGCCTTCGACGGAACGCGTCCGCCCCGGTCCCGCGAGGGACTGGGGCGTTTTCATTGGCGGGGCCGTAGATCAAGCGTTCTTCAGCGAGGCGTGCCGTTCCATACCGGCCCGATGCGCAAGCATCGGCCGTCGGCGCAGCCGTCAAACGAAATGATCCACGGCCGGAGCTTTCGCTCCGGGTTGGGAACCGCTGCGGCCAGCCGAAGAACCCTGGCGGCGAAGGCCGCTCAGTCTGCGTTCGTCTCGTCCAGCGCCGCCCAGATGCGGCGGTGTAATTCGTCGAGGTTCAAACCCGTCGCCGCGGAAATGATCAGCGGCTCCACGCCCAACTCCTCCCGCAGCAACTCCGCGGCCGGGGCGGCGTCGGGCAGTTCGCCCTTGGAGACGCACAGCACCTCCGGGCGGGAGGCGAGGTCCGGGTTGTATCGCTCCACCTCCGCGCGGATCGTTTGGTAATTGTGCACCGGGTCGGTGCCGTCGTGCGGGTCCGGTTCGAGGAGGTGGACCAGCACGCGGGTCCGCTCCACGTGTTTGAGGAACTCGTGCCCCAGCCCGACGCCGTCGGCGGCGCCTTCGATCAGGCCGGGGATGTCGGCGAGGACGTACTGCCGTTTGGCGTCCCAGCCGGAGCCCTCGCGGACGACGCCGAGGTTCGGGTACTTGGTGGTGAAGGGATAGTCGGCGATCTCCGGCGTAGCGGCGCTGAGGCGGGCCAGGAGGGTCGACTTGCCGGCGTTCGGCTTGCCGAGCAGGCCGACGTCCGCGATCAGCTTCAGTTCGAGCACCACGTCGCGTGATTCGCCCTCGCCGCCGGGTTCGCACTCACGGGGGGCGCGGTGGGTGGCGGTGGCGAACTTGCGATTGCCGCGACCGCCGGAGCCGCCGCGGGCGACGACGACTTCGTCGCCGTGCGCGCTGAGGTCCCGCAGCGTGTGGCCGCGTTCGGCGTCCTTCACCAGCGTGCCGGGGGGCACCTCGATGAGGATGTCGTCCGCCGTCGCCCCGGTCTGGAGCTTGCCGCGGCCGTGCTCCCCGCGGCCGGCGTTCCAGAACTTATGGCCCACGAGGTGAATGAGGCTGCCGATATTCTCGTTGGCCCGGACGACGACGCTGCCGCCGCCGCCGCCGTCGCCGCCGTCGGGGCCGCCCTTGGGCACGAACTTCTCCCGCCGGAACGACATACAGCCGTTTCCGCCGTCGCCGGCCTTGCAATGTAGCAACACATGATCCGCAAACACTTAGCGCTGTCCGTTCTTCGTTTTCAATTTGCCGGAACCGATCGCCCGCATCCGCTCCGTGAAATACTCGGCGACGTCGGGCATATTGGCCGCCTGGGCCTTTTCGATGATTCGCTTGTGCATGGCGACCGCGTATTCGCTGGGCGAATTGCCCCGCGTCGGCGGGATCGCCATGACGAACCCTTTGTAAAACTCGATCAACTCCTGGGGGGACTCCGCCCCGAGTTCGTCCAGCCGGTCCAGCGCGGCCGGCGTGTAGCGGCCCTCGTCGGCATATTTCATCAACGCGTCGGTGATGAGGCCGACGCCCTCGGCGGTGCGGTTCTGCGCGATCAGACTGTCGACGTAGGCCGGCAGGGTCTCGAACGACAGGTCCGGCCGCCCGGCGGCGGCGTAGGCGTCCAAGAGCTGCCGCGTCAATTCGAGCCGCTTTTCTTCGTCCGTCTCGTAGACGCTGATCCCGGCGAACACCTCCTGGGTGAAGTCGGGGAAGGGGGCGAAGTCGCGGAACAGCCGCTTGAGGTCCTGTTTATAGCGGCGGGTTTGGTCCTTGGAGAGATTGCCGGCGTTCTCAGTTCCCAGCCGCGCCCGCTCCCGCCAGGCGGCGCCGTTCCAGGTGTCGATCTGGTTGACGGCGTCCAGGTAATCCAGCCGTGCGTCCATCGAAAGCTCCTCGCCGCCTTCGCCGGCCCGCTGCGCCACGATGGGGTAGGCCCGCATCAGCAGGTCGGCGTGGCGCGAGGCGTTGCGGTCGGTGGCGACGGAGTGCAGGCGCCGCATGAGGTCGCGGTCGGTGGTTTCTTCGCCGGTCTGCGGTTCGTTCAGATAGCCGACGTAATAATTGTCGTCCTGATACCGGCCGTGGCTTTCGAGGGTGAACTTCAACGCGGAGTCCGTCACACCGGTCACGTCCACCCACATGACCCAGGCGTGGCCGGCGCCGCCGAATTTGCCGTCGCCGCGGACGTACATCGCCGGCACGCCGAGGCTTTTGCCGACCCGGGCGGCGTAGTCCGCCTGGTGGGCGCACACGCCGCCCTTCTCCAGAATCGTCGGCAGGGTATAGGGCAGGCCGTCGAGCTCGGTCTCGCGCTCGTCGGTTTTAATCATGTTCGTGTCGTACGGCACCTGCGAATAACACTTCCCGAACTGGTTGCGGACGTTGCCGTACATCGTCAGCGCCCAGTCCCGCTCGTCGATCGGGGTCTCGTGGTCGACGGTCAGGACGAGCAGTTCCCACGGGAGACGCTCCGCCCGGCCCTGCATGGCGGCTTCGCGGTCGAGGAAATAACGCACGTTCTCCACCGCCGCGGGGAGTTCCGACGCGGGCAGCGTCGCCTTGGCCCGCTTGGCGTGAAACTCGTAATTGTAGGGGCCGCGCTCCGGATCGTCCCAGACCACCGCGGCGGCGGTCGCCAGGCCGCCGTATTTGTCGAGTCCGTCGCCGAACTCGTCATAGAGCTGACGGAACACCGTCATGCCGGCGGCGACGTCGTCGGAGGGTTTGAAGGCGTTGAACAGCGTCTCCCGCACCTCCGGCCGTTCCTTCAGCCAGGCCATGATCTCGTCCGCCTTCTCGCCGAAGCCGGCGCGAATCTGGTCCTCGTGGGCGCGGGCGAACTCCTCCGCGAACAGCGCCCGCAGCGTGCCATATTCCTTGGGGGAGAGCAGCGGGCGGCGGCGTTCGTCCGGACCGCCGTACATCGCCACGAGCGGGGCGACGAAGTTCTCCTCGTAGGCCGCGGCGTTCTCGTTGAGCGGGACGGCCGCCTCGTTGCCAAGCATCGCGGTGACGCTGGCGCTCACGCCGCCCTCCGACGACTCCGCCGGGGCCGGCTCCTCCGTGGGCGCCGGCATCGGTTCCGGCATCGACTCCGCCGGGGCGGGATCGTCCGTCATGGCGACGGTCGTGCCTTCCGCGGCGGTCGCGGCGTCGGGCGTCGTCATCGCCGCGTCGGCGACGGCGCTCTCCGCCATCGCCGGTTCGTCCGCGGCCGGTACCGGCGTGTCCGGGGCGGCGGGCTCCGCCATCGCCACGGCGGGCTCCGGTTCGGCGGACGCCGGCTTCCGGCCCGGGGCGTTCTTCGACATCACCGACAGCCGGACCGGGGCGACGGAGCTGGCGCCCGCCGTGCCGTCCGCCCGCTGCTCGACGACCTTCACGCCGAAGGCGGAGTCCACCTGGGGGGCGTCGGCCGGCGGGGCGAAGGTGATGACGCCCTCCCCGTCCACGCTCACGCCGGCGGGGACGTCGCCCTCCAGTTCGAAGGCGAGGGCGTTGGCCGGCTGGTCCGGGTCCTCCGCGGAGACCTTCAGCGTCAGCGATTCGCCCGGCCCCACGGTGACCGCCGCCAGCGGGGCGATCCAGGGGGAAAGATCCTCTTCGGCGACCTGGATGTCGAAGGCGACGGTCTCCGCGGCCTCGCCGGTCGCCCGGTGGGTCAGCGCCGCGGTGACCGACGCGACGCCCGGGCCGTCCGCTTCGCCGGGGGTCCAGGTGAAGGTCCGGCCGTCGCGGCCGATGCGGGCGCCGTCCGGGGCCTGGGTGAGGGTCAGGGCGTGGGTTTCGGCCATCGATCCCAGCCGGTCGGCGGGGACGAGAACCACCTCCAGCGTTTCTCCCTCGGTCGCCGACTGTTCCGCGATCGGGGTGAGCAGGCCGGCGTCAGCGGTCGCCGTCTCGTCGCCCGGCCAGAAGGCCCAGGCGGCCAGCCCGAGGCCCAACGCCGCCACGGCGCCGCCGCCGATCGCCAGCGGGAGGGTCTTCGTACGGGCCTCCCCGTCGTCGGCCGAGCGACCCCGCCGCCGACCGCCACGGCTCCGCGGGGACGCGGGGCGTTCGATCGCCGGGGCCGCTTCCGCCGCTTCGTCCGTGGGTTCGTCTTCCGGTTCGTCGCGGACCACCGGTCCGGTGCGGATCATCGGCGGGAACTCCTCGACCTCCTCCGCCGGCGGCTCGAACCCGGCGGCGGCGTCCGCGGCCGGTTCCTGCGTGAACGCTTCCTGCAGGTCGTCCGCTGCGCCCCCGGCCGTGGGGACGGTGAGGGATTCGCCGCACTTCGGGCAGGCGGTGGTGCGGCCGGCGTGCGAGGGCTTGGCCTTCAACGTCTTGCCGCAGCCGGGGCAATCGAAGGACAGAATGTCGGTGGCGGGCATGGCGGCGTGGGGAGCGGACCGCCCCGGGCGGAACGAAACGGGGTCGGGGCGATTCCCACAGTGTACAGGGCGAAGGACCCGCGGTCGCGGCCCGATCTGCGGGGATCGGAGGCAAAGCCCGGTTCGCGCCTTGCCGGCGAGCAGTTCGAGGCGCATAACCCCGCGCTCCGTCCGGGGTTTGAGCCGCCCCGACCTCTGTCGCCCCCGTTCCGAGTCTCCCCGCGTGGCCGCCGCGTTCCTGTCCCTGCTGGCGACGCTGGCGATCTCGCTGGTGGTGACCCGGGTCGCCACGGTCGCGTTCATGGCGACCGGGATGAGCCGGGAAAGCGCTCGCTTTCAGGCTCGCAGCACTTTCACCGGCGTGGGGTACGCCACCCATGAGGCGGAAAGCGTCATGAATCACCCGGTCCGCCGGCGGATCGCGATGATCCTGATGTTGCTGGGGAACCTGGGCGTGGCGACGGTCGCCGGCACGGTGATGCTGTCGGTCGCCTCAATCAACGACGCCGCCCGGCCCGGCGACGAGAACTACGATCCGTGGGCGATCTGGAAGGCCGTGGGGCTGTTTATCGCCGGGACGCTGACGCTGATCTGGCTGGCGAACAGCGAATGGGTGGAACGCCGGCTCAACCGGATTATTTCCCGGGCGCTGCGGAAATATACCTCCCTCAACGTGCAGGATTACGTCGCCCTGTTGCACCTCGCGCAGGGTTACGTCATCAGCGAATTGCGAGTCGAACCGGAGGACTGGCTGGCGAACAAGACGCTCATTCAACTGGCCCTGCCGCAGGAGGGCGTCTTGGTGTTGGGCGTGCAGCGGAAGGGCGGAGCGTACGTCGGAGCGCCGCACGGGGAGACGCTGATTCGGCCTTACGACACGCTGCTGGTGTACGCGAACGGCAACCGGGTCGAAGAACTGGACTCCCGCCCCGCCGGCCGGGCCGGCGACGAGGAGCACGCCGCCGCCGTCGCCGCCCAGGGCCGCGTCGAGGCGAAGGAGGACGCGGAGGAACGCGTCGCCGCGTGATCGTTCGGCTCGCGGAGGAAAGCGGGCGTGACGACGCCCGCCCGTCGGTCGTAAGCTGACGGCGTGCGTCGCCGGTCCCTGCTGTCGTCCCTCTCGCCCCGGCGGCTCCTTGAGTCGCAGGTGAAAAAACTCGTGATCGGACATCATAACCGCGCCGGCGTGGTGCTGTTTTCGGACACGACCCTCCGCGACGGCGAGCAGATGCCGGGGGCGACGCTCGAACCGGAGGAGAAACTCCGCATCGCCCGGGCGTTGGGCGAGGCGGGGGTGCACAGCCTCGACGCCGGCTTCCCCGCCGCCGGGCCGGCGGACGTCGCCGGGATCGAGTTGATGTGCAACGAGGTGCCCGGCGTGGTGCTGACCGCCCTCTGCCGGACGCTCAAAAGCGATATCGACCTCGCCGCGGGGGCTCTCAAAAAGCAGCCGCGGATTCGCAAGGGGGTGAGCCTGTTCTGCGGGACCAGCCCGCTGCACCGGGAGCACAAGCTCCGGAAGTCGAAGGCCGAGGTGCTCGACCTCATCGCCGAGACGGTCACGCACGCCGCGGACCGCTTCGCCGTCGTCTCCTTCGCCGCCGAGGACGCCACCCGCACGGAGCCGGACTTCCTTGTGCAGTGCTACTCCACCGCGGTCGAGTGCGGGGCGAGCACCTGCGGACTGCCGGACACCGTCGGCGTCTGCACTCCCGAAACCGCCGCCGGCTGGGTGCGATTGCTGAAGGAGCAGGTCCCCGGGATCGACCGCTGCCTGATCGCCGGGCACTTTCACAACGACCTCGGTCTGGCGGTGGCGAACACCCTCGCGGCGGTGCAGGCCGGGGCGGCCGTGGTGCAGTGCACCGTCGGCGGGATCGGCGAACGGGCCGGGAACGCCAGCTTGGAGGAGGTCGCCGTCGCCCTCGAATTGAACAAGCAGCAGTACGGCCGCACCCATAAGCTGGACCTCTCGAAGCTGGCCCCGCTGGGCCAGTTGGTCAGCGAACTGACCGGGGTGCCGGTCTCCCCGATGAAGCCGGTCTACGGGGCGAACGTCTGGGCCACGGAGGCCGGCATCCATCAGGACGGCTTCCTCAAGCACCCGGACACCTACCTGCCGTACCGCCCGGAGCTGGTCGGCGGCCCGCCGGTGCATCTGGTGCTGGGCCGGCACAGCGGACGGGGCGCCGTACGGGTGCGGTTGAAGGAACTGAACCTGCCGGACGACGACGCCGCGACCGCCCGCGTGGTGGAGGGCCTCAAGTCGCTGCCGAAGCGAACCCCGATCACCGACGACCGCCTCCGCCGCTGGGCCGTCGGCCAGAATGCGGCGGGAGAGAATTAACGACGTGATCCGCAACTTCCTGACGAACTACGGTGCCCGCCACCGGCACCCGGCGAACGTGCTGCTGCACGCGATCGGACTGCCGGTGACGTTCGCGCTGCCGGTCTGGTTGCTGGTCGAGGAGCGGCCGTGGTGGGCCCTGGCGGCGTTCGTCGGCGGCTACGCGCTGCAGTTCCTCGGGCACGCGATCGAGGGGAACGACGCCGGCGAAACCGTGCTGGTGAAACGCTGGTTGGGAAAGCCCTACCGAGAATACGCAGAGTCTCCCCCAGATCGTTAAGCGGCACAGGATGGGCGGTCTGGGACGATCGAGCGGCGTAGACTGGGCAGACCCGGCCAGCGCGTTGCCGGTGGCGACCACAATCCGCCTCGACCGACATCTCCCGGAGTGCCCGTCGAACCGCCCCCGCCCGCGCTGCGCCCGTTCGTCCCGACGAACGAGGCGAACACGGTGCGCGACGAGACGCCCCCTGCGTCGGCCCCGCCGCTCCGGCCCCGGCGGCACGTCGTGGGGGAGCGGTTCACGCTGGGGCAGCGGATCGTCGAGCGGGTGCTCTTCAAGCGGTCTGCGAGCGTCACCGCGGATCTGCACGCCGCCGGCCGCGACGTGCGGGGCACGCAACTCGAACTGCTCGGCAGCCTGATCCGCCGGGCACGCCGCAGCGACTTCGGCAGGGACCGCGACCTCGCGTCGATCCGCGAGCGGGATCGCAAATTGCTCGTCCGCGAACTGCGGAGCCGCGTGCCGGTGATGAACTACGCGGATCACCGTCCCTACATCGAGGCGACGCTCGCCGGCCGGGCGCGGGCGCTGTTCCGCCCGGGGGAGCGGATCGCCATGTTCGCCCTGACCAGCGGCACGACCGACGCCCGCAAGTTCCTGCCGGTGCCGCGGCGGGCAGTGCAGAACCACCGCCGCGGGTGGTTCGTCTGGGGGCTGTCCACCTTCCTGCCGGACCCGCCGGCTCTGCTGCGGGGCAAGCTGGCGCTGGCGGGCGATCCGGCCGAGGAGCACAGCCCCGGCGGCACGCCCTGCGGGAGCATCTCCGGTCTGCTCGCCCAGTTGCAGCCGGGCACGATGAAACGCACCTACGTTGCCCCGCCGGAGGCGGGCTTTCTGCGGCGCGAGGCCTCCCCGGCCGGCGCCGCGGCCCGACTGACCGAGGCGAAGTACTACCTCCAGTGGCGATTCGGGGTGCACTGCGACGTCAGCAGTTTCGTCACCCCGAATCCGGCGTCGCACCTCAACTTCGCCCGCTGGGGGGCGGCGCACGCGGAACTGCTGATCGACCACACCGCCCGCGGCGGGCTGCCGGAGGACCTCTTCGCCCCCGGCGGCGCGCTGGCCGGCGTGGACCTGCCGGGGTCCGTCCGCAGGGCCGCCCGCAGGCATCTCCCCGCCGACCCGGCCCGGGCCCAGGCCCTGCGGGCGATCGCCCGCAACGCCGGCGGACTGCGGCCGGCGGACGTCTGGGCGAATCTCAACATCATCGGCTGCTGGACGGGCGGCACGCTGGGGCACTACCTCCCGCTGCTGCGCGAGTTCTACGGCGACGCGCGCATCCGGGACATCGGTCTGATCGCCAGCGAGGGCCGCACCACGATCCCCATGCAGGACGGCACCCCCGCCGGGCTGCTGGACGTCCGCGGAGCCTTCTTCGAGTTCGTCCCCGAGGAACGCATCGACCAGCCGGACCCGCCGGTCCTCCTCGCGGACGAACTCACGCCGGGGCGGAATTATTACGTACTGATGACCACCCCCGGCGGGCTGTGGCGGTACGACATCCGCGACGTGGTCCGTTGCGAAGGCTACGCCCCGCCGACCGGCTCCGCCCGCGAACTGAAGCGGTCCGCCGGGCCGGGCACGCCGTCGCTGAGCTTCCTCTCCAAGGGCCGGAACTTCAGCAGCGTGACGGGGGAGAAACTGACCGAATATCAGGCCGCCGCCGCCGTCAGCGGCGCCTTGGAATCGCTGGGCCGCCGGCTGAACGCCTACGCGCTGGCGCCGGTGTTTCACGCCGGGTCGCCCCGCTACGAGTTGTTCGCCGCGGCCGGCGAGGCCCCGCCGCCCGCGGTCGCCGCGGAGATTGACCGTCGCCTACGTTCGTTGAACTGCGAATACGACGCCAAGCGGGCCAGCGGCCGGCTGGGGGCGCTGGCCGTGCGGCCGCTGCCGGCGGGGGCCTGGGAGGCGTGGGACGCCCGCCGCCTCGCCCTCACCGGCGGCGTCGCGGAGCAATATAAACGGCCGGTGCTGATCGGCGATCTGGCCTTCGCCGACGACATCGACCCCCCGGCCCGCCGCAGCATCGCGGGCTGATCGAACGGCAGTTGTCGCGTCTCATACCAGCCCGATGCGCAAGCATCGGCCGTCGGCGGAGCCGACTTTACCGCCCCGCTCAGACGCTCGAGACAATACAGGGCCGACGCTTGCGTGTCGGGCTGGTATGAAATGAACTCCTCAGCTGCGGCCCTTCCACGGCCGGCGGAGTTCCTCCAACCGGGCGGCATTCGGCGGGGTGAACGTCGGGTCGTCGATCGTCGCGGGGGCGTCGAGGTCCAGATCGTCGCCGACCTCTTTTTGAAGCTCTTTGAGTAGGGCAAAAAGCTCCTCAATCCGCTCCGCCTGGGCCGGGTCGGACGCCAGGTCGAGGATCTCGTGCGGGTCGGTTTCCAGATCGAACAACCGCGTGACGCCGATCTGCGGGAACCGGATCAGCTTCCACCGGCCGTCGTACACGCTGCGCTGCACGTCCAGATAGGAACCGAACAGCGCCGGCCGCCCGCCCTTGCCCTGTCCCAGCGCCCATTTAAACGAGCGGCCGTGCAACTCCGCCGGTACGGTCGAACCGCCGGCGGGGTCAATCTCCAGCAGGTCGCAGATCGTGGGGTAGATGTCGTGCAGATAGACCGGCGTCGCGCTGCTGCCGTGCGGGACGCCCGGGCCGGCGAGAATCAGCGGGGCCCGCATGCTCTCGCGATAGAGCGACTGCTTCCCGAACCGCCCGTGGCTGCCGAGGCTCAGGCCGTGATCGGAGCTGAACGCGATCAGCGTGTTCTCCAATTCGCCACGGGCCTCTAAATCCGCCAGCAACCGGCCGATGTGGTGATCGAGTCCGGTGATCGCGGCGTAGTAGTCGTGAATCTGGGCCCGCGTATCCGGCAGCGTGCGGGGGAAGGGGCCGAGCACTTCGTCCCGCACCACGTCGGACCCAATTTGATAGGGGTGCAGGGGGAGGAAGTTCGGCGGGACCGGCAGGTCCGCCGGGTCGTATTGCGACCGATACTCCTCCGCCGCGACCCGCGGATCGTGCGGGGTGGAGAACGCGAGATACATCGCCCAGGGGCGGTCGTCGTCGCGTTCTTCAAAGAACTCCAACGCCGCGTCGACGATCTCTTCGCCCGGCTGGCCGCTCATGCGGACTTCGTGGTCGTTCGACAGGTACTTCGAATGCTCGAACCGCGTGTGAAGGAGGGTGGCCGTGTTGCCCTTCTTGCCGTGGTGGTAGGTCTCGTATCCGGCGGCGCCCAGGGCCGCGGCGAAGTTCGGCTTGGCCGGGTCGGCGGAGGTGCGGCCGCCCTGCTTCACTTCGTGCCGAAAGTAGGTGCGGCCGGAGAGGAGCATGTTCCGGCTGGGAAAGCAGACCGCCCCGCTGTTCCCCCCCAGGCAGTAGCACTCCGAGAAGCTGAACCCACGGTTGGCCAGCGCGTCGAGGTTCGGCGTGACGATGTGCGGGTTGCCGAGCGCCGCGATCGTGTCCGCCCGCTGATCGTCCGTCAGCAGGAACAGGACGTTCGGTCTGTCCGCCGCGGCGGCGTGTCGGGGGAGGGCGGGCAGGGCGGCGCACGTCAGGAGGACGCAGGCGACGAAGCGAAGCGGCACGGGCTCGTTCCCATCGGGGGCGGTTCATCCGTAGGATGCCGCCCCGCCGCGACCCCCGCCACCCGAGAGGGAATCCCCTGTGCCCATCACGCTTGCCCTGGCCTGCACGGCGCTCGCCTGCGGTTTCGCGGACGATGCGGTCCCCGAACCGCTGCTCAAGCCCGGCGACCGCGTCGCCTTCGTCGGCGGGAGCCTCTGGGAGGCGGAACGCCGCAGCGGTCGGTTCGAAGCGGAACGGACGATGAACGGTCCGGCCGACGTGACCTTCCGGCACCTCGGCTGGGCCGGCGATATGGCCGACCAGTCCGCCCGTCGCTTCTTCAAGACGGCGAAGGAGGGGCGGGAACACCTGTTGGAGCACGTTGATCTGGTCGAGCCGACGGTGATCTTCGTCGCCTACGGGCAGGCCGAGTCGCTACCCGGCGGGATGAGCGTGGACGACTTCGAGCAGAATATGGAGTCGCTGCTGGACGAATTGATCAAGCGGACCGACCGGGTCGTCCTCGTGTCTCCGGCCGACGCCGAACCGTACGCGGCCGCGGTCCGGTCGATCGCCGGACGCCGCGGGCTGCGGGTCCTCACGGAAGAAGCCGTCGCGAAGCCGCTGCGGTCGCAGCGGGTCGCCGCCGCCCCGATCGAAAGCCTCATCCGCGAGAAGAACGACCTGTTCTTCCAACGTCACCGCCCGCAAAACGAGACCTACCTCCGCGGCTTCCGCGCCCACGAGCAGGGCAACAACGCCGTGGAAATTGAACAGTTCGAGCCGCTGGTCGCCGCGAAGGACGCGGAGATTCAGGCCCTTCGTCAAGAGATCGTGAAAGCAGAGACCGAATGACGTTCGCCCGCCCCGTTCCGCTCGCCCTTCTCGCCTCCTCTCTCCTCGCTCTTCACGCCTCGCCGGCCTTCGCCCAGCGGGATCTGACGGACATTCCGGCGCCGGACCCCGTCGCCGAGCGGGCCGCGTTCGCCCCCGCCGACGGCTGGGAGGTGACGCTGTTCGCCGCCGATCCGGACATCGCCAAACCGATTCAAACCAACTGGGACGCCCGCGGCCGCCTGTGGGTCGCCACCAGCCGGGTCTATCCGCAGTTGGAGCCGGGGGAGGTCGCGAACGACCAGATCGTCATCCTCGATGACACCGACGGCGACGGGACCGCCGACGAAACGACCGTCTTCGCCGACGGCCTGCTGATCCCCACCGGCGTGCTGCCGGACGCGGACGGGCAGGGGGCCTACGTCGCCAACAGCACCGAACTGCTCTATCTGCGGGACGAAAACGGCGACGGCCGGGCCGACCGCCACGTCCCCGGCGAATGGACCGTCGTGCTGGACGGCTTCGGGACGGAGGACACCCACCACATATTGCACACCCTGCGGGCCGGGCCGGCGGGGGAGATCTACTTCAACCAGTCGATCTACATTCACTCCCAGATTGAGACCCCGCTGGGCTTGGAGCGGCTCGACGGCGGCGGCATCTGGCGGTACGAGCCGGACGTGGGCAAGCTCGAAGTCTGGGCGCGAGGCTTCATCAACCCCTGGGGGCACCGCTTTGACCAGTGGGGGCAGGAATTCGCCACCGACGGGGCGAACGGCGAGGGGATCACCCCCGTCTTCCCGGGCTCCGCATTCCCGACGGCGGTGGGCACGGACGACATCCTGCACGGCCTGTCCCCCGGCCAGCCGAAGCACTGCGGGCTGGCGATCCTCGACGACCCGGCAATCCCCGAACAGTGGCGCGGCCGGTTCGTCACCTGCGACTTCCGCGGCCATCGGGTCAACGCCTTCGAGGTAAACGACGCCCCGACCGGCAGCGGCTACGTCGCCCGGCAGACCGCGGACCTGCTCGGCAGCGATCACGTCGCCTTCCGTCCGATCGACGCCCACGTCGGCCCGGACGGCGCCGTGTACGTCGCCGACTGGTACAACCCGATCATCCAGCACGGCGAGGTCGACTTCCGCGACCCCCGCCGCGACAAAATCCACGGCCGCATCTGGCGGATGGCACCGAAGGGAATGGATCACGCCGCCGGCCCCGCAGGGCCGCGGCTGGTCGACCTGTCGACGCCTGAACTGCTGGACGAACTCGCCTCCCCCCGCCGCTGGGTGCGGGACATGGCCCGCCGGCTGCTGATCGCCCGCGGGGCGGACGCGGTCTGGCCCGACCTGCTCGCCTGGGTGGGGGATCGGCCGGCGGACGACGGCCGGGCTCGGTTGGAGGCGTTGTGGCTCGCACAGGCTTTGCGGCTCGACATGCCGGGGCTGCGGGAAGCGGCGCTCGCCGACGACGATGACCGCCTCCGGGCTGCGGCGACCCGCGTCCTGGGCTTCGCGGTCGAGCGGGGAGACGACCAGCGAGCCCGCCTCGCCGCCCTCGCCGCCGACCCGCACCCCCGTGTGCGGCTCGAGGCGGTGAACATGCTCCGCCGGCTCGGCTCGGCGGAGGCCGCCCGGGACGCCTTCGTCGCCGTCGATCACCCGCTGGACGAGAACCTCTCCTACGCCCTGCGGCTCACCGCTCGGGAACTGGCGAGCGAATGGCTGCCGAAGGTGGCGGAGGACCCGGACTACTTCGGCTCGCCGGACCGGCTGCTGTTCGCCCTCGCCGCCGCCGCCGACCCGGCCGCCCTCCCGCCGGCGCTGGCGTTGTGGGACGCCGGTTCGCTCAACGACGCCCAGCGGGGCGAGGTGCTGGCCCTGATCGGCCGCTTCGGCGACGCCGCCGCGGTCGAACGGGCCGCCAAACTGCTGGACGACCCGCAGGCCCCGAAGCCGGCGACGCTCGCCGCCCTGGCCGCCGCCGCCCGCCGCAAGATCGTGCCGGAGGATGAGGGCCGCCTTGTGCGGGGGCTGCTGGCGGACGAAAACGACGCCGTCCGCATCGCCGCCGCGGAACTGCTGGGCCTGTGGAAGGCAACCGGGGCGGTGAGCGATCTGGCCGGCGTCGCCGAGACGGTCGAACTCCCGCGACAGGTGCGGTTCTCCGCCGCGGAGGCCCTGGCGAACCTCGGCAAGGAGGGGCGGGCGGAGTTGAAGCGGATCGCCGCCGCGTCCGGCCCGGGCGCTGCCAGCGCCCTCGTCGCCTTGGCGAAGGTGGACGCGAACGCGGCGGCCCCGCTGGCGGTCGAACGTTTGAAAGCCGGCGGGAGCGGAGCCGATCTGGTCGCCGCCTTCGCCGCGACCGACGCCGGTACGAAGGCTCTCGCCGCCGCTTTGAAGGACCAATCGCTGCCGGAGACCGTCGCCGCCGACGCCCTGCGGACCCTCACCGGCCGCGGCGGCCGCGTGGCGGGGTTGGAAGCCGCGCTGCGGTCTGCCGGCGGGATCGAGCCGGTCAAGGACCTCACGCCGGAGCAGTTCGCCGCCTTGGTCGAACGCGCCCGGACCCAGGGCGACCCGGCCCGCGGCGAAGCGGTCTATCGGCAGGCGAAGCTGAAGTGCCTGGACTGCCACGCGATCGGCGGCGCCGGCGGGCTGGTCGGGCCGGACCTGACCAGCATCGGCGGCAGCGCCCAGCTGGATTACCTGCTCGAATCGCTGCTCAAGCCGTCGGCGAAGATCAAGGAGGGCTACGCCACCCTCACCGTGCTGCGGGACGACGGCGTCGTGCTCAACGGCGTGCTCGTCTCCCAGACGGACGAGGCCTACACCCTGCGGGACGCGGACGGAAAGCTGGTCGTCGTGCCGACCGCGTCCGTGCTGGACGCAGAGGTCTCCCCGGTCTCGCTGATGCCGGAGGACCTCGTCGCCTCCCTGCGGCCGGACGAATTGGCGGATCTGGTGGCGTTCCTCGGGGCGCTCGGCAAGAGCGGCGACTATCGCGTCGCCCCCGGCCGCCGCGTGCGGACTTGGCAGGTGGTGAACTCCCCCGAAATTTGGGGAGCGATCAGCCAGAGCCTGCGGGCCAACGGCCTCGGCGACGCGGCGGAGCGGCCGTCCGAATACCCGTGGGAAACCCGGTTCTCCGAGGTCTCCGGCGCCCTGCCGACGGCGGATTTGCCGACCGCGAACTTCTTCGGCGGCCTGAAAGTCGCCCTGCTGCGGTTCCCCCTGCCGGAGGACGCGACCGGCCAGGTCACCCTGCGGGTGCTGAACGGGGCGGGGGAGGCGGACGCCTCCGGCGTGACGCTCTGGCAGTACTCCGGCGCCGGCGCCGCGATCCGCTACGACCTCGGCCGCCTGGCCGAGGAGGACGTGGAGGGCGCCGCGATCACCCTGGACCCGGCGGAGGGCCGGTGGGTCACCCTGGCGGTGAATCCCGACGAACGCACCGCGGACGCCCTCCGCATCGACCTGGACGACGCCCCCGCCGCGGCGGCCGGGCCCTCTTCAACCAACGCTTCCCCGAACCCCGGCGACGCCCCGTGACAGCCCTCCTGCTGACTGCCCTACTCGCCGCCGCCCCCGACGCGGGGGGGCAGGGGGGCAATGCCGGCTCGCCGCCGGTCAGCGTGCTGTTCGTCCTCACGGACGATCACCGGCACGACCACCTCGGCTGCGCCGGACATCCGGTGTTGAAGACGCCGCACATCGACGCCCTCGCCGCCCGCGGGGTGCGGTTCGAAAACGCCTTCGTCACGACCAGCATCTGCGCCGCCAGCCGGGCGACGATCTTCAGCGGGCACTACGAACTCTCCCACGGCTACACCTTCGGCAAGCCGCCGTTGCGGGAGGAACTGATTCGGGACAGCTACCCGGCCGTCCTGAAGCGGGCCGGCTACCGCACGGGCTTCGCCGGGAAGTTCGGCGTGGGCGTGCCGCGGGGATCCCAGGCGGAGATGTTCGACGTTTACACGCCGATCGACCGCTCCCCCTACTTCCGCAGACAGCCGGACGGCACGCTGCGGCACACCGCGGACCTGATCGGCGACGCCGCGGAGCGGTTCGTCGCCTCGACCCCGGCGGATCAGCCGTTCTGCCTGTCGCTCTCCTTCAACGCCGGCCACGCCGAAGACAGCGACCTGCGCGATCACTACCCCTACCCGGAGACCGAAGCCGAGTTGTACCGGGACGAAAAACTCCCCTCGATCGGCCCGGCCCCGCCGAAGGCGTTCGACGCCCTGCCGACGTTCCTGCAGGAGAGCATGAACCGCGACCGCTGGCAGTGGCGCTGGCACTCCAACTTTCAGCGAGAGCGCAACACCCGTGACTACTATCGCCTGCTGAGCGCTGCGGACCGCAACGTCGGCCGGGCGATCGCGGCGCTGCAGCAGGCCGGGCGCCTGGAGAAAACACTGGTGATCGTCACCGGCGACAACGGCTACTACATGGGTTCCCGCGGATTGGCCGGGAAGTGGTCGCACTTCGAGGAGAGCCTGCGGGTGCCGCTGGTCGTCGCCGGGCCGGGGGTCGCCGCCGCCCCGGGCATTGCGGGGTCAGAGCAGGAGGCCGGCCGGGACGTCGCCGCGATCGCTCTGAACGTCGATCTGCCGGCGACGATGCTGGACGCCTGCGGCCAATCGGTGCCGGAGCACTATCAGGGCCGGTCGCTCGTGCCGATCCTGAAGGGCGAGACGCCGGCGGACTGGCGGACGGACTTTCTCGCGGAGCACCGGATGAACCACCCCCGCATTCCTAAGTGGCAGGGCGTGCGAGGCGAGCGATGGGTCTACGCCAACTATTACGAGCAGTCGCCCCCCTTCGAGTTCCTGCACGACCTCTCCGCCGACCCGTTGCAATTGAAGAATCTGGCGACCGATCCAGCCTTCGCGGACGAACTGGATCGGCTGCGGAACCGGTCGACCGAGTTGGGCCGGATGCTGGAATCGGGCGATCCCGGAGCTTGAGCCCGCGGGACCGGACGGTTCGGCTCCCGGTCAATGAAAAACGGGGCCGGGCACACGACGTGCTTCCCCGGACCGGGGGCGGGGTGATACTTTATGTCCGGCGCTCGCCACACTTCAAAGCTGTTTCCGGACGCATTTCCCGCGACCGCGTTCTGCCCGTGCCCCGCTCCCGATCCACCGCCGACGTCCCCGCTGCGCGGAAGGACTCGATCGCCCGGGCCGGCGACGCCGGCGGGTTGCTGGAGACGCTTGGCAAGAGCGACCTGCTCCCCGAGGCTCGCGTCGCCGAGTTGACGCAGAGCCTGGGCGGCTGGAGCCCGGAGGCGGCGGCGTCCGAGTTGGTCCGCGAGGGGCTGCTGACCCGCTATCAGGCCGACCGGTTGCGGGCCGGGCGCTACCGCGGGTTCTTCCTCGACCGCTACCGGCTGTTGGCGGTGCTGGGGGCCGGCGGGATGGGCAATGTTTACGTCGCCCGGGACGAGGGCGACGGTCCGACGGCGGGGCGGAAGGTCGCCCTCAAGGTGCTCGCCGAGGGCCTCCGCGACGACGCCGGCATGATCGCCCGGCTGAGATACGAGGGCGTCGCCGCGGGGCGGGTGGACCATCCTAACGTCGTGCGGTCCCTGCGGTTCTGCAAGGCGGACAACGGCCCCGGCGATCACCTGCTGGTGATGGAGTACGTCGAGGCGGTCAGTGCCGAGGAGTTGTTGATCCGGGGCGGGCCGGTCAGAAGCGGCGCCGCCTGCGACATCGCCCGTCAGGCGGCGCTGGGGCTGGCCGCCTGTCACGAAGCGTACCTGATTCACCGGGACGTGAAGCCGGCGAACCTGCTGGTCGCCGCGGACGGCACGGTGAAGGTGGCGGACTTCGGCCTGGCCCTGCTGACGGACCAGGCGGCGGCGGAGTTCAGTTTGCAGATGATCTTCGGCCACGACTGCGTCGGCTCCGCCGACTACATGGCGCCGGAGCAGAGCCGCAACAGCACGGAGATCGACCCGCGGGCCGACCTGTATTCGCTCGGCTGCACGCTGTATTCGCTGCTGACGGCCCGCGTGCCGTACCCGGCCCGCACCGGGCGGGACGTGCTTCGGGCCCACCGTCGCCACCCCGTGCCGGACGTGCGTCGCAAGGCGCCGGACACCCCGGCGGAAGTCGCGGCGCTGGTGGCCCGCCTGATGGCGAAAGAGCCGGACGAGCGCCCCGCCGACGCCGCGGAAGTCGCCGCGGCGCTGGAGCCGTATTGCCGCCGCAAGCCGGTGGCCTTCGACTTCGAGGCGATTCTGAACTCCCGCGCCCGGGCCGCGGCGATGAAGTTGGAGCGGCGGCGGAAAGAGGCGGCCCAAAAGGCCGCCCGCACGAAGAAGCCGGACGTTCTGCCGGACTCGGCCCCGCCGCAGGCGCCGTCGGAGTCCGACCGCGAAACCGGCACCACCGCCGACCTCGACACCGCCCGGCCGGACGCCGGACGCCGTGACGATTCCTCGTCGATCCTCACCGCCGCCCCGCTCGGGACGGGCCGCAGCGCCGCGGACCTCGCCTCGCAGATCCTCGGGGCGGAGCAGGGCTCGCAGGTGCGGGACTCCTTCTCCCGCCTGTCGCACGTCGGCCGACGGCGGGAGTCCGACGCCGGCGCCGGATCCGACGTCGCCCCGGACTCCAGCGTCGTCGATGACTGGTCTCCGAAGGCCCCGCCGATGGCGGCGGAGCCGACGCCGAGCAGCCTGGAACTGCCCGCGATCTCCCCGCCCACCCGGCTGACGCCCGCCGGGCTGGCCAGCTGGTTCCTCCCCCAGATCCCTGTCCGCGGCGGCCGGCTGACGCTCGGTCGCTCCGCCGACTGCGACGTGCGGCTGACCGATCCGGGCGCCGCCCCGGTGCACTGCGAGTTCCGTTGGAACGGCCGCGGCTGGAGCGTCGTCGACCTCGGCGGCGGCGTTGCGATTAACGACGCCCCTCTGCACGGCGGCGCCCGCGGGGAACTGGGCCACGGCGACGTGCTGACCCTCGGCTCGCGGCGGTACGCCCTGCGTCTGGGGCCGGTCCGCAAACCGCTCGGCCCCTGGCTGCTCGCCGCCGCGACCGCCCTCGCCGCGGCCGGCACCGCCGCGGCCGTGTGGGTGTTCTAGAGAGCGCTGCGGCGGGGTTCTCCGTCTGATACCAGACCGGAACGCAAGCTCCGGCCGTGCGTCGTCCGGCGTAGGAATGCACGGCCGGAGCTTGCGCTTCGAGCTCACGGTTCACTCTCCGGCGGGTCAGCGGCCGACGCTCTCCAGCATCTTCTCGTAGACCGGCCCCATGACGGCGAAGTCGCGGGTGGAGCTCTGCATCACCACGGTGTAGGTGTCGTTGCCGATCCGATAGGTGCCCCGGTAACCGGTGATCGCTCCGCCCAACGCTCCCGAGGCGGTGAACGTGCTGCGGCGGGCCTCGCCGGCCTTGGAATCGAAGTTCTTGCCGCCGGTTTCGGAGTAGTTGGAGAAGTTCGACTCGACCTGCCCCTTCACGGCTTCGTGCTGACCGTAGATGGCCGTCAGTTCTTCGGGCAGCTCCTCGCCGGGGGCGAGTTGGGTGTCGCCGGCGCTGGCGATGTCGCCGATCGCGGAGCCGCTGAGGCTCTGGCGAATCTGCACCTCGCCGCCGGGGCCCTCGAAGGTGGCGAACGCCGGTCGCCCGCCCTGGCCGCCGCCCTCGGTCGCGGTCGCCCAGTTGTCCGGGACGTCGATGGCGAACTTGCCGCGCTCCGGGTGGGTGTAGCGGACCAGTTCGCCCGGCGGTTCCACCGGCCCGGAGCCGAGCAGCAGGAACAGCACCGCCGCCCCCGCGATCCCCAGCACCGCGAGGGAGCCGCCGACGATCCCCAGTACCACGGGCAGGGGGGTGGGCGGCTCCTCCTTCTTTTTGGGGGCGTTGTTGATCACCTCCGTCTCGTCGGTCAGCGGGCCCTTCTGGACGCGGCCGGGCAGGCCCTGCTTGGCGAGCGAACGTTGGGAGCCGGATTCGTGGCCGAACTCGCCGAGGTCCAGCCCGGCGAAGATCTCCCCGCTGTTGCCGCTGCCGGTCGCCGCCGCGGCGGGTTCGGCGCTGCGTTTCCGCTTGGCCTTCGCCGGGTTCCGCCGCGTCGTCGAGTCGTCGGCCCGGGGGGCCCCGTCGCCGGCCGCGGCCGGGACGGGCACCGCCGCCCCGCAGGCGGGGCACTTCACCGTTTTGCCCGCGGCGGACGGCTTCAGCTTGAGCCCCTTGGCACAATCAGGGCAGCGGGCGACGATCGCGGCAGGCACTTTGCGGGTTCTCCAGCAGGTCGGCGATGTGACGGGGAGGGAGATCGACGACGCGACCGAGGAACGGGATCGCCCGGGGACGGGGCGGCGGGGTCGGGCGAATCCCGGAACGGGACAGAAGGGTCCGCCCCCGATTCGGACGATACCGCCGCGGACCGTCCGGGTGGTACGGTCCGCGGGCGCGGATTGTTCCCGCCCGCTTGATCGAACCGCCCCGGAGCGTTCAACCGGACCCCGCCGCCCGTCCCCCCGTCCCCTCCAAGGATCGCCCGGATGCACGCCCCCGCCCGATCTCTCCCGGCCCCGGCCCGCCTCGTCCGTCGGTCGCCCCGTCCGCTCGCCCTGCTGTCGGCGGTGGCCGCCTTTGCGGTTGGCGCCGTCGCCGCCCCCGCGGCGGTGAAGACGGAGACGGTCGAATATCAGCACGACGGCACGACGTTCAAAGGGTTTGTCGCTTACGACGACGCCCTCGACGGCCCCCGGCCCGGCGTGTTGGTGGTCCATGAGTGGTGGGGCCTGAACGACTACGCCAAACACCGGGCCGAAATGCTGGCGGAGATGGGCTACGTCGCCTTCGCCGTCGATATGTACGGGCAGGGCAAGACCGCGAAGCACCCGGAGGAGGCGTCGAAGTTCGCCGGGATGGTGCGGGAAAATGTGGACGACTGGCGGGGCCGGGCCCTCGCCGGGCTGGATCAGTTGAAGAAGCATCCCAAGACGGACCCGGACAATCTGGCGGCGATCGGCTACTGCTTTGGCGGGGCGACGGTGCTGCAGATGGCCTACGCCCACGCCCCGGTGAAGGCGGTGGTGAGCTTCCACGGGGCGCTGCCGGCCGCCTCGGCGGAGGAGGCGGCGAACGTCTCCGCCGGCATCATGATCTGCCACGGCGCCGCCGACCCGTTCGTTCCGCCGGATCAGGTGGAAGCCTGCCTCGCCCCGCTGGAGAAAGCGGGGGCCGACTACGTCTTCACCGCCTACGCCAAGGCCAAGCACGGCTTCACCAACCCCGGCGCCGACGACCAGGGGCGGGACGGCTTGGGCTACGATGCCAAGGCCGACGCCCGCAGTTGGGCGGCGATGAGGGCGATGTTCGACGTCGCCCTGAAGGGCGAATCGTTGCCGACCGCCCAGGCCGCCCAGTAATTCTCTCGAAGCGGAGCGCCCCGAACGCTTGAAGCGTCCGGGACGCGATGCCAACGGATCGGCCCCCTCCCTCAACCGGGCGTCACGATGCAGCAGATCAAGTTCTTCAAGGCGACCGAGGCGGACCTGACCTCGCTGGAGACCGAGATGAACGACTGGCTTCGCGACAGCGGGGCGAAGGTCGTGCAGGTGTTCGGCAACATCGCCCCGCAGACAGTTGTGCCGGACGACGCTTCCCACGGCCTGACGAAAAGCGCCTTCGCCCCCAGCGACGTGCTGATGGCGGTGGTCTACGAGCCGAACGCGGGTTAGCCGCTCTCTTGATGAGAGCGGCGAACCCGTCGAGCGATCAAAGGTCGCCGGGGATGAGGCGGTCAAAGTCCACCCCCGTGGGATTGCCGGGGCGCGTGGCGCCGCCGGGCTGTGCGGCGGGCGTCTCCGCAGCCTCGGCGCCGGCGTCGACCGGTTCGGCGGCGGCCTCGTTCGGATCGAGGATCGCCCCGTCGGTACGGTCCAGTTCCCGCCGCCAGCGCTTCACGGCGCTCTCGCGCTGCGACGCGGAATCGAGCGGCCGATAGGACCTCGTGACGCCGGTCAGCCGCTCCAGCTCCGTGATCGCCAGCGTGCGGACGGCCAGTTCGGAACTCTCCAGAGCGTCGATCACCACGGCGCTGACCTGCGGATCGCGGGCCTCGGCGTCGGTGAGCCGGTCGAGCAGCCGGCCGAGGGCTAGGCGGGCCTCCGGGGGGAACTCGCGGTCCAGGGCGCTGCGGACTTCGGCGTCCATCTCCGGGTTGCGTCCCAGGAGGGTGCGGAGGCCGTTCGCGGCGACCAGCACGACGGAGGGGTGCGGGGTCCGCTTCAGCGTGCGGGCCAGATCGCCCGCCCGGCCGGCCAGGGCCAGCGCCGCGACCGCCTGCCGGGCGAGCAGTTCCCGCTGATCCTCGACCAGCGGCGGCAGGGAGATCTCCAGCGGCTGGCCGTCGATCAACGCCGCGGCGAACTGATCGGCGAGCAGCGTCTCCGCCTCCGACGGCGGGTTCCCGGTCGTCCAGCCGGGCAGGCCGTCGACGAACATTCCGGCGGCGAGGGCCGGCGCCGCCCCGGGGGCGGCCAGTTGGCCGGCCTCGGTGATCATGGCGACGGCGCTGCCGGGCGGCAGGGCGACCGGTTCCCGCTGGGAACCCGGCGCCAGATCGACGGCCTCCACGGCCCCGCCCAGCGCCGCCAACGCCGCCCGCTGCGGAGCGCCCGCGAGGTCGGCCCCGGCGCCCTCCGGCCGCCGCGGCTCGACGACGATCGCCGCCGTCGCGCCCGGCTGGGGCGTCAACCGCCACTTCGCCGCGCCGGCGCCCAACACGACGGCCGGTTCGTTCCCATCGGTCGCCGCGTCGCCGCGGATCAGTCGCACGCGGCCGTCTACCACCGCCAGGCCGACCAACGCCCCGTCGGCCTGGGCCGGATCGAACAGCGCCCGGGTGCCGCCGAGCAGCTCGATGGTCAGCGGCAGACCCTCCACGGCGACCGTCGCCTGCAACGGCTCGGGCACGACCAGCGGCACGCCCTTCGGCACCGGCTGCCCGGCGGGGACGAGGTAGAAGCCCCCACGCTCCAGGTCGAGCGCGTACAGGCCACGACCGTCCGCGACCGTCAGCGGCGCCGAGGGACGAACCGCGGGGCCGGGGGCGGCGTCCGCGGTCGCGGCATCGCCCGCAACTGCGTCGCCCGCAACTGCGTCGCCCGAAACGGCGTCGCCCGCGGCGGGGGCGGCCGGGTTGGCGTTCGCCGCGTCCGCGGTGGGCATCGTCGCGTCGCTGGAGGCGACGGCGACCGGACCGGCCCCGGCTTCCGGCGGGGGAGGGTCGACGGGCATCGTGTCGGCCAGCCGGACGGCTTCGGCCTCGTCGGCGGCCGTGTCTGCCGCGACCACCGCCGCGGCGGCGGCCTCGGCCGCGGCGAGGCGGGCGGCCGAGGCGTCGACCGCGTCCCCGGCCTCGCCCGCCGCGTCCCCGGCGGGGTCGTCGACTTCGGCGGCGTTCTCCGCGTCGGCGACGGCGGCGGAGGGCAGGCCGGTCGCGTCCGGATTCGCCGGGTCGGCGCCGCCCGCCCAACCGCGGAGCATGTCCTCGTCCAAGGCCAGCGATCCCAGCCAGATCGCCGCCAGCAACGCCGCCGCCGCGTACGGGACCCAGCCCCAACTCCGGCGGGTGTGCTTGCGCAAATGCTCGGGCAGCCCCGCCTCGAAGCCTTCGGACCGCGGACCCGCCGGGACCGCGGCCATGTTCGGGGAGGACTGATGGGCCGGCCGGGACGGATGGGCCGCAACGTCCGGATCGGCCGCCGCCGCCGGGGCCAGGCCCGCCAGCCGCGAGGCGAGCGTCGGCGGGACCGCCACCGGCTCGGACAGCACCTGCGTGAGGATCTGGTGCCCCGCGGCGACCTCCGCGAGATGCGCGTCATCGTTCAAACAGACCTGCTCCACCGCGGCGACCCGCTCCGGCGGCAGGGCGTTGTCCAGATAGGCGGCGACCTCGTTCGGATCGAGCGCCGCCACGTCCGGCGTCGGGGCGCCGGCGTCGCCGCCGGCACCCGGATCGCCCGGCACGCCCAGTCGGCGCCGGCGGATCGTCTCCTTCGCCCGCTCGGCCAGTTCCCGGGCGGCGGGGGCGTCCTTCAACTTCGCCCCGATCTCCTGCATCTCCGACGGGGAGAGTTGATCGTCCAGGTAGGCCAGCAGGGTTCGCAGCGTCAGGCGCATCGCGGCGGGGCGGGTGGGAGTGGGGCGGGGGGCTGAGGTAGTGGTGGGAACGCCGACGCCGTTTCGTGCACGAAACCGTCGGGGCCGGCGAAGTTTTTCGCAGATCGCCCCGCCCGGGAGGGTCGCGCCGCCGCCGGTGAACCCCGGCGCCCCCGGGACCGATGAGTGGGGGGACCCCCTTCCGACCCGGCATGGAGCGACGGCGGATGACCCACGGCCGACCTGCCCCCCGGCACAACCCCCCCGGCGCCCCCCGAACGGGCGGCGACGACGGCCCGACCCTGCTCCCGTTGCCGACGCTCACGGTGCTCGGCGGCGGGGAACGTGGGGGCTGCTCGGGCGGCGGGTGCGGCTCCGGCGAGGGGTGCGGCGTCGAACCGGAAGGCGGCACGCCCTGCGACGGGTGCCACGCCGGGTGTTGCCGGAGCTTCGCGGTGCCGGTGACCGGGGCGGACGTGTTCCGTCTGACCCGGGAGACGGGGCGGTCGTTCTGGGAGGTCGCCTGCCGCTGGCCGGACGCGGAGGGCAAGATCTCCCGCCGCTACGCCCCGGTGCTGTATTTCGCCGACGATCCGCAGGCGGCGACGGTGCTCTGCCTGACGCACGAGCCCAGCGCGACGCTCCCCGGCAGCACGAAGTGCCGGTTCCTCCAGGAGACCCCCCCGACCGCCGAGAACCCCCGCGGGACCGGCCGGTGCGGCGTCTACGGGCAGCGGCCGGCCTCCTGCCGCTCGTTCCCGCTGCGGTTCGCCTCGGACGGCCATTTGGTCAAGGTGCACGACGTGCCGGCCCGGGGCCGCTCCGGCACGCACCCGGCCTACGAGCTGTGTCCGCGGCCGTGGACCGCCGAGGACGTCGACCCGCTGACCGCCCCCGGCGAACTCGCCGCGGCCCGGTGGGAGATGGACTTCTTCCGTCGCGTCGCCGCCGCCTGGAACGGCGCCCCCCGGTCGGCGGAGGCCTTCCCGGCGTTCCTGGAAGCGATCTACGCCGGCCGCATCGCCGACGGCGGGGCCGCGGAGACCCCGCTGCGTCGGGCGGCGTGAACGGGTCGGCGGAGCGGTCACGGGCGGGCGACGGAAGGCGGGTGATTGTCGGCGCAGCGGCGAACCCGGCCGCGGCGGAGGATTTGCCTCCGCCGCAGCCGGGTCGCGGATCGAAATGTCACCGAAGGTTCTGACCACACGCAGGATCGTTCGCCGCCCCGCCCGGCCTGTGCCGGGGAGAACCGGCGCCGGGGCCCGGCCGGTGTGCGCCGGGGCAGGAGTGGGGAAGGTGGAATACGGGCGCCGGCAGTGGTTCGCCGGGCCTCGGGGACGGCCCGCCCGCGGGACCCGGGGCCGGACGAGCGGACGCTCGTGGGCTCTCCCGAGGGAAGGCGGGGCGGGTGCGGCGTCCATGCCGACAGGCGGGGGGCAGTGTCGCGCCGCGCGGCTGCGCAGGCCGAACGGCGCGGGGGCGACGCGGGTCCGGCGTCCGTCACCAACGTCGGCCGGCCGGGTCGCCCCGCGAGGGACCCGACCGCCGCCCGCCTCGCTGCGGGCGGCATGCGGTCGAACCCCTCACCCTACGCGGGGGCGGGACGTTTTTTTCGGAACCCATTGGCGAACAAGAGGTTCGGCGTCCCAACTGATCGGCGGTCGAGGGGCGGCCCACGCTCGCGCCGGGGACAGGCGAAGAGGGAGGGCGACGCGACACCGCACACGGCGGGCCGTCGGGCATTGTTAGCATGCTCACCTCGCTCCGCTGACGCTCCACGGGGAAAGAATCGTCCCCCGCGACCGACGCCGCTTAGTAGGGTGGCAACAAACTGTGAGCAGCATTATTCCTCACTGGCGACACGCCAGTGCTGCACGGCGCGCCTGATCGCGCATGATGTCAAAATAAACACTCGTTAGGCGTCTCGGAGGCGACCGTGAGATCCGTCTTCGTCTTCCTCCGTGGCACGACTGAGGAGGAAATAGCGGCTTACCTCGACGGCGCGTATCCTGCTCAGCGCGAGCCGTGGCTGGCAACTTCAGCCGATGATCCTTGCCTGTACATCAACTTCTACCGCGGCGGGCCCAGGGAGTTGGGGCCCGAAGGCTGGACGGATCTGGTCCGACGGTTCGGTGGCGAGCCGTCGGCCGGAGTTATGGCCGATGTGTCGGGAAGGCATCCGGGCGACGAACAGGTCTTCGACTTCGTGACCTCCCTTCTGGCCATTTTCAGCGGCTCTGCACAGGACGAGTACACAGAACATCTGTGGTCACTCGACGAGTTGCGGTCGGGGCAGCTTGTCTCGGGCCACCCGTTCTTTGATTACAGTGGTTGGTATGCCGAATCCGAGGCAGACGCCTGACCTCGCGCTGTAGCGGATCCTGGCCGCCGCGGCGCTCTGTGTTCAGTTCCAGCTTTCCCTCGGCGGGCGGGTGGCCGGGGTCGGCCCGCTGTGGCCTTGGCTCGTGGGGCCGCCGTGGCTCGGGTCGCCCCCGGGACGGGCGGCGTCCGATCAGGAGCGTGCCGCGTCACAGGTCCGGGGGCGGCCGGTCGGCGTCGATCCGCGAACCGACGCTGCTCGTCGGCCGACCCCGGCCGCCCGGCCGGATCAGCGGTCCGGCGTCCGCCGGACCGTCATTTCATCACGAACGAGACGGCGGGGCCGGACAGTTTGCCGAGGATCTGATCGTTGATCGGCGCGATCTCCACGCTCGGCTTGTAGCCCGGGTAGTCGCCGGGCCCCTGGAGCAGCAGCGGCTTGGTCGTGCCGTCGGGGAGGACCGCGACGCCGGTAAGGACGTACCGGGCCGGCATCAGATCGTTGAGATCCTGATTCTTATAACCGTCCGGATCGACGGTCCGGTCGACGGAAAACGAGGGCGCCTCCCGTCCGTCGATCCCTTTGCCCTTGGCCTCGAGCGAGAAGCGGAGCGAGGCCTCGACCGGGAGCGGCGTCGCCGCGGCCTTGAGATCGTTGCGATAGCCGTCGGCGCTCAGCCGGACGTGCATTCCGTACCAGTGCGTATGGTTGTTGGGGTCGGAGCCCTGGGACTGGCCGTAGGGGGTCACGCCGGTCGGCTTCCAGACGAAGTCCTGCACGATCCCGTCGGCCGCGTCGCGATCCTTCCCGGCCAGCCGCCCGACGGGCTCGAGGGGCAGTAAATGCTCCTGCCCGTCGAAGACGACGGCGATCCTCGAGGTGCCGAACGTGTACTGGCCGGGAGCCAGCTTCTGCGTGTAGGCCCCGTCGTCCTGGACGGCCGGGGCGTACGACACCCGCTCCCCGGCCTCGGAGACGCCCTCGATCGAGACGAAGAAGTCCTTCACCTCCGCGACGATCGGGGACTCGTCGGGCATCGTGACCCGGCCGGAGGCGGAGCCGGCCCTCGGAGCCCGCACGGCGGCGCCGGCCTCGTCGGCCGTCTCCCCCAGACATCCGCCAAGCACGATGAGGGCGAGGCCGGCGATCGGCCTCGGGAGTCGGAACGAAGAAACTGAAGCCATGGGAACTCCAGCAATGGGGGTTGACAACCGGATGGACCGTCCCCAGACGTTATTTGCCGGCTCGGACTTCGGCAAGCGGACAGGCGACGGCCGATCTCACGGGGACCGTTCGCACCGGGCGCCGAGCCCCGCGCGGGACGGGGGCGGCAGGGGGGCGTCCATCTCCGCTGCCGTGCTCTCGCCGGCCCCGACGACCCCGTCCGTCCGACACCGCGCCGGCCTCAGCCGTTGTGCAGGAAGTGGCAGACGTCGCCGTCCCGCATCACGTATTCCTTCCCCTCGACCCGCAGGCGGCCGGCTTCGCGGATCGCCTTTTCGCTTTTGAGCTCGACCAGGTCGGAGACGCTGTAGGTCTCGCAGCGGATGAAGCCGCGCTGGATGTCGCTGTGAATCTGGCCGGCGGCCTCCGGGGCGGTGGCGCCGACCGGCACCGTCCAGGCCCGCACCTCCTTGGGGCCGGCGGTGTAGAAGCTTTGCAGGCCCAGCGTGCGATACGCCGCCCGGCTGAGGGCCGCGAGGGCCGGCTCTTCCAGGCCGACGTCCGCCAGCATCTCGGCCCGGTCTTCCTCGTCCAGTTCGGCCAGTTCGCTTTCCAACTGGGCGCAGACGGGCACCACGTCCGCCCCGTCCTTGGCGGCGAAGTCCCGCACGGCCTGCACCAGCGGGCCCTCGCCGGCGGGGTCCGTGTCGTCCACGTTGGCGACGTACAGCACCGGCTTGGCCGTCAGGAAGGCGAAGCCGCGGAGCAGTTTGCGCTGCTCCTTGTCCTCGATCTGGAGGCTCCGCACGGGCTGCTCCTCGTTCAGCACGGCGCCGACCTGTTCCAGCAGGGCCAGCTTCGCCTTGGCCTCCTTGTCGCCGCCGCGGGCCAGCTTGGCGGACTTCTGGCTGGCCGACTCGACCATTTGCAGGTCGGAGAGCAGCAGTTCGGTCTGGATCGTCTCGATGTCGCGGACCGGGTTCACGTCGCCGTCGACGTGGGTCACTTCCCCCTGAAAACACCGGACCACGTGGCAGATCGCGTCTACGTTGCGGATGTGGCTGAGGAACTTGTTCCCCAGCCCCTCGCCGGCGCTGGCGCCCTTCACGAGCCCGGCGACGTCCACCAGCCGCACGCTGGCCGGGATCACCTTCTGGGAGGTGATGAAGGACTGAATGAGGTCCAGCCGCGGGTCCGGCACCGGCACGACGCCGACGTTCGGCTCGATGGTGGCGAAGGGGTAGTTCGCGGCCAACGCCCCGGCCTGGGTGAGGGCGTTGAACAGGGTGGACTTGCCGACGTTCGGCAGACCGACGATGCCGGCTTCCATGGGGTAACTGACTGGGTAGGGCGGGGGGAGCGGCGGCGAAGGATACCGCAGCGCCGCCCGAACCGGCAGGCCGGCGGCTTGTCGTTGTCGATAGACTGGTCCCGTCGTACTGGAGTCCCCGCCCGTGCCCGACCTCAGCCGCTACGCCGACTACGTTGTTCACCCCCGCTACGGCCGCGGCCCGCGGTTCACGCCGGACTCGTGGAAGGGCGTGCTCGGGTTTGGAGGCGCTCGAAGGCTCGTCGATCGCCCCAAGGCGGTTCCGGGAACCTATGTGAAGGCGGACCTCGGCCGACAAACACCGAGCGTGATGCAGGAAGCCGGCTACTTTGATCAGGACTGCCGCTGCAAAGACTGCGGGCGCGGCTTCCTCTGGTTCGCGGAGGAGCAGAGACACTGGTTCGAGGACCTCCAATTCGACTTGGGCACCGAATGCCTTCACTGTGTGGAGTGCCGACAGGCGATCCAGCGGGAGAAGGAACTCGCCGAGCGGTACGCCCGCAAAGCCGCCGACCTGGACCGCGCCGGGTCACCGGACGACCTGCTCGCCGGGGCCGCCGCGGGGGTGCGGTTGATCGAACGAGGGAAGTTCGGTCCGAAGGCGAATCAACGGGTCCGAGCGGCGCTCAACCGGCTCTCCGCCGAACCGGACTTCGCGGCTGCCGCGGACAGACTGCGAGCCCGCCTCGACGCGCTTCAGGCAAGTCCGGGCACCGAATGAGCGGCGTCGAAGCGCTCGTCGGTCAGTGGACGCTCATCGCGGCCGTGCAGATCACGGACGAACTGCCGGTCGAGGACGAGGGGGTCGCGGGCGGTCGGCCTCCGGAGATGGCGGCGTGGCTGCGGGGCGACGGCGGCGACCTCGCGCCGAACGGATCCCCGGCGGCCGGCCTCACGCTGACTGTCCGGGCAGACGGGAGGTTCGAAGAACGTTTCCTTCGAGCCGCGGAGCTCGGCGTCACGGTAGAGTTCTACGACCGGCACGGGATTGCGACGCTTCCCCCGGAGCCGTTTGACGGCCGGCTCCGGACGATCGACGGCAAAGCCTGGGCGGCGCCCACGGGCGACGGTCCTCCCCTCATCGCCTCGGACGACTCGCCCGTGCGTTATGACGAAGGCGACACCGTCGTGAGCGAGCAATTCTCCGTCCGGGAGGGACGTCTGCTTCGCACACAGAACGTCGTCACCGACGAACTGTACCTTTCGCGGTCCGTCTTCATTTACGACCGCGCCACGCCCTAAGGAAGCGTCGCGGCGGCGTCGGCGAACAGCGTTTCCCAACTGCTCATCGAACTGCGGAACAGGCGGAACTGGACGGTCATCGGGGCTCGCTCTCGGACGGGGAAGGGACGGGGCGGAACGCCGGCCGGCTCCCGCCAATTCAATCACCCGCCGCGGGTTTGAGGAAGCGTTCGAGAAACGCCGCGATCTGGGCGTTCGAGGTCTCGTTCGGGGCGTGCTCCGCCCGGTTCGTCATCGCGACGCGGTTCTCATAACCGAGCAGGCGATTGACCGCGACGCTGTGGTTGAGGGCTCGCCACCGCTCCGGCGGGTCCTCGGCCCCGCCGGAGACGAGGAAGGGCCGCGGGGCCATTAGGGCGTGCAGTTCGTGCAGGTTGCGGCCCTGCCGGACCAGCTCCGGGTAGGCGCCGAACGCGGGGTCCTCGGGGGTGGGGGGGCCGGAGGCGGCCCGCACCCGCCCGGCGCCCCAGCGGCGGTGCTGCGGCGGG
The DNA here is from genome assembly GCF_007743815.1 of Alienimonas californiensis. Classification (GTDB taxonomy): domain Bacteria; phylum Planctomycetota; class Planctomycetia; order Planctomycetales; family Planctomycetaceae; genus Alienimonas; species Alienimonas californiensis. The sequence continues at coordinate 5,304,524 of NZ_CP036265.1, read as the reverse complement.
ACGTCGGCGGCCGGTGCGTCCGCCCCGTCCGCGGGGGCCGGGGCCGGTTCGTAGCCGAGATACCACGGCTCCCAGTAGTTCACGCTGGGACGGGTCTCGTCGAAGACGACGCCGGGGTCGGACCAGACGCCGCAGGCGAACTTTTCGTAGAGGCAGGCGGCGAACAGCGCCCATTTCCCGCCGTAGGAGTGCCCCACGACGGCCACGCGGTCGGCGTCGACCTCCGGCTGCGCCGCGAGCACGTGGTAGGCGTTCGCCGCCCCGTACGCCAGAGCCGAGAGCGGTTGGAGCTGGGCGTCGTCCCGGCTCGGGTAATACAGCGACGGTTGGTGGCCGACGGACAGCGTGACGAAGCCGCGGCGGGCCAATTGGCGGGCGAAATCCCGGTGCGGAGTCCCCTCGCCGATGGCCGTCTCCGGCTCGTAATAGACCACCAGCGCCGCGGGCCGTGGGCCGTCGCCCGGCGGGATCAGCAGGTAGCCCTCGGTCGGATGATCCGGCGCCAGTTCGAACCGAACCCGCCGTTGTTCGTAGCCGTCCTGCTGCGACGTGCCGAGCGTCTCCACCCGCGGCAGTTCGATCACGGGCGGCCACGGCCCCATGAGCCGATCCCAGTCCCGCCGAATCTCCTCCCGCCGCCGCTCCCACTGGGCCGGCGTTTCGACCGGCCGGCCGTCGTTAAATCGCAACGGGGACCGAAGGTCGCCCAGTTCGCCGACCAGGTGCGGCGGCGGAGCGAACATCGAGTCGCCGCCGCACGCGGGACCGGAGAGCGACAGACCCACGAGGAGCGAGGCAACGGTTCGGAACGACATCGCGGCGGCCTGTTGAGAGGATCGATCGCCCCGGCAACCTACCGGCGAGGGAGCGAGCGAGACACTCCGGCGGCCGGCCGCGACGGCGCCGGGCGTGTGCGGTTCCGCTCTACTTCAACAACGCCTTCAGCCCCGGCCAGTCGCGGGTGTTGGCGACCTGCTCGGCGGTGAGGCCGGCTCGGCGGGCCTGATAGACGCCCCACGTCGCGGCCCCGACGGCGCCCGGGGCGTGGGCGTCGGTGTTGATGACGATCGGGATGCCGCGGTTGGCCGCTTCGCGGGCGTGCTCGGCGGAGAGGTCGAGGCGTTCGGGGGCGGCGTTGATCTCCAGCAGGGTGCCGGTCGCCGCGGCCCGGTCGAGGAACGCCTCCCAATTGATATCCGCCCCCGGTCGCTTGCCGATCAGCCGGCCGCTGGGGTGGCCGATGCAGTCCACGTGCGGGCTTTCGAGGGCCGTCGTCAGCCGCTTCATGATCTGATCCCGCGGCTGCGAGAGGCCGTAGTGCAGCACGGCGACGACCCAGTCGGCGTCGGCCAGCACGTCGTCCGGCAGGTCGAGGGTGGCGTCCTCGAGGATGTCGCACTCGATCCCCTTGAGGATCCGCACGCCGGGCGTGAGCACGTTCGCCGCGTCGATCGCCCGCCAGTGCGCCCGCAGCCGCTCCGCGTTCAGGCCGTTCGCCATCGTCACCCGTTGGGAGTGGTCCGTGATCGCGATGTACTTCAGCCCCCGGGCCTTCGCCGCGGCGGCCATCTCGCGGATCGTGCCGGCGCCGTCGCTGGCGGTCGTGTGCATGTGCAGGTCGCCGCGGAGGTCGCCCAGTTCGACCAGCGTCGGCAGTCCGCCGCCCTGTTCGAGGTCCGCGACCCGCAGCACGCCGTTGCCGCCCTCGCGGAGTTCGGGGGGCACGAAGGCGACCCCCGCCGCGGCGTACACGGCCGCCTCCGTGGCGCTGTCGATCAGGACGCCGTCGCGGATCAGGCCGGCGTCGGTCAGGGTGAGGCCGGCGGGGGAGAGCCAGTCCCGCAGCGCCGCGACGTGCGTTTTCGACCCGGTGCCGAGTATTAGCCCGGCGCCCCACGCCTCCGGGGCGTTGACGACCAGTTCCGCCTCCGTCGGCCGGCCCGGATCGACCGTCAGCCGCACGCGGGCCGTTCGGTGGGTGCGGCTCAGCGTTTCGGCGACCAGCGGGTGCGTGCAGAACGCCTCCACGGCCGCGTCCGGGTCGGTCGAGGCGGCGGAGAGGTCCACGTCGCCCACCGACTCCGCCCGTCGCCGCACGCTGCCGACGGGTTCGCAGGCCGTGGTGCCGGGCGCGGCCCGCACGGCGTCGGCGAGGCTCTCGGCGATCGGCAGGCTGCGGGCCAGCAGCGAGCGGGCGATCCCCTCCCGCACCAGGGCGAGGTTCGCCAGCACCTTCTCGCCGGTCTTCTTGCCGAACCCGGGCAGCCCCGCGAGGGAACCGTCGGCGATCGCGGCTTCCAACCCCTCCAGCGTCTTGACGCCGAGGTCCCGGTAGATCGCCCCGACCTTCTTCGGCCCCAGCCCCGGCAACCGCAGCATTGTGCGGACGCCCGGCGGGACGGCGTCCCGGGCTTCTTCCAGCGAGGGGAACGTGCCGGATTCCAGCAGCGTCGCCACGTTCGCGGCGAGGTCTTTGCCGACGCCCTGCAACTCCGTCAGCGGCCGTCCCGCGGCCAGCAGCGCCGCGGCGGGCTCGGCCAGCCCCTTGAAGGTGCGGGCGGCGGAGCGGTAGGCCCGCACCCGGAAGGGATTGGCGTCGGCGATCTCCAGTAGATCGGCCAGTTCCGTCAGTCGGGCCGCGATCGTGCCGTTCCCCGGCGCCTCCCCCGCGGGCGGGGGGGGCGGGGAGCCGTCCGCCGCATTCGCCGAACCGTCCGTCACTGGGCGGCGATCTGCACGTCCGGGGTCGTGGCGGAATCGACCGGCCGGTGACGGAAGCGGGCGATGCGGGTGTGGCCGACCCGGAGCGTCAGCCGCGTCCGACGCAGGTCTTCGTGGAGCAGCTGCGCGGTGATCAGCCGCGGTTGGGCGGCGGCCGCGTCGCCGGAGGCGGGGGCCGACGGCTCGGCCGGTTCGGCGGGGTCCAGCGTCGGGCCGCTCTCCGGCTCCGGCGCCGACAGCCGGGCCGAATCCGGGTCGGCGGCGTCCGCGTCTTCGGCGGCGTCTCCGTTGGAGGCGGCGTCCTCGGGGGCGTCGGTCCCGTCCGCGGTCTCCCCGGCGGCGTCCTCATCCTCCGAGGTCGGCGGGCCGGTGAGGTCGACGTCGTTCGGCTCCAGTCGGAACGAGGAGCGGGCGTTCGGATCGTTCCCGAACACGTCCTCTTCGAAGAACTCGTCGCTGAAGGCGGGGCTTTCGCCCGGGGGGTCGGCGAAGGCGCCGTCGCCGGGGCGACCGACGTTGTCCGGATCGCCGCCGAAGGCGTCCCCCGTGCCGCTGGGCCGTTGGACGCCGCCCGGGTTGGCGCCGTAGTTGCCCGGCGTGGCACCGCCGTTGGGGCGGGAGTCCTGGAAGTTGCCGGTCGTGGGGTCGTCGAGCGGCGAGAACGATTCGTCGGTGGAGGGCACCGGCCGGGTGCGGGCGCCCGGCGGTTCGGCGAGGCCGCCGCGGTCGCGGCGGAAGGGAGCGGTGTTCTCCGCCGGCCGCACGCCGCTGCCGGGGGCGTCGCCGAAATCGCCGTCCGAGTTCGTTCCGGTCATCGGGTCGGCGCCGAAGTCGCCCCCGTCGTCCAGCGGGTTCTCGAACGGATCGCCGGTCGGCCGTTCGTCGTCCGGGAATTCGTCGGAGAACTCGTCGCGGACGGAATCCTCGGGCCGGGTCCGGGGGGCGGGGCGGGGCCGATCTGAGGGGGCGGCGTCGTCGAAGGAGTCCTCGAACGACGGCGGCTCCAGATCGTCCAGCGGGTCCCGGTCGCGATCCCGCGTCGACGGGCGGGAGGGCCGACGGGAGGGCACGGGGTCCAGATCCTCCGGCGGATCGGCGAAGACGGGATCGGATTCGATCACGTCGTCGTCGCCCGGGACGGAATACGACGTGCAGTTCCCCCCCTGGCAGGCATTCCCCCCGCAGGGATCGGCGCAGGGCGAGCAGGCCGGCGCCGGCTGACAGCAGGCGTCGCCGAGCGTGACCGATCCGCGGGACGAACCGTAGACGCTGTAGGTGGTCGTCCCCCGGTACGGCAACGCCCCGCCGGCGTAGCTGGAGTTGTAGAACGAGCCGCCGAGGGCGCCGTCCGTCACCGTCCCGCCGTAATAGGTCGCGCTCGAGTCGTAGACCGAATCGCCGTAGTAGGAGACCGCCGGAGCGTAGGAGCTGCCGCCGTAATACGACGTGCCGTAGGACGCCGGGGCGTAGGAGGCACTGTAGGAACTCGGGGAGGCGTACCCCGCGGAGACGACCGAACCCGAGGCGACCACCGGCCGCTGGAACACGCCGAGGACGTCCCAGAACGGCCGGACGGTCTGCGTGGAGGCGCCGGAGTAGGGGTCGGTGTACGTCGTGTACGCCCGCAGGCCGTAGAAGCTCGTGTAGGCCTGGGCCCCGAGGCCCGCGGGGACGGCCAGCCCGGCCAGCAGGGCCGCGGCACCGACCCAGCGACGGCCCCCGAACCAGCGGGCCGAGAGCCGCCGGAGGGAATGCCGCGGCCGCTCGGAGGGAGCGGGCCGATCGAAACCGCGGGCGGGGCGGAGCATGCGGAGCGGAGCGGGACCGGGGGCGGGGCGAACGACCCCGGTTCTACCGGGCGGCGGGGCGTTGTCAAACTCTGCGGGACCCGTCGGCGCCCCCGGGAAACCGCCCGGGCCGGGTGGACGGGCAGCCGGCGTCGACCACACTGCCGGGCGCCGCCGCGAACCCTGCCCCCCGCTCGCAATCGCCGTTCCGTCGCCGCTCCGCCGCTCTCCGTCCCCGGCGTTGCGGGGGGGCGTCCCGGCGGAGGAAGGCCCACTCGAGGACGGTCAGTTCGCGGTTCTCTTCGGGCCCGCCCTGCGTCCGACCGGCCCGAGCCGGGTGCCGACCGCCGGCTTCAGCGGCGCGGCGGTGACGCGGGTCCAAACTTCCGCCGGCGAGTTCGCCCTGCGGCGCTGGCCGGCGGTCCCGCCGCCGCGGGCTCGGTTGGAAGGCCTGCACGCCCTGCTGGCCCACGTCCGCCGCGTCGCCCCGGACCTGCCGATCGCCGTGCCCGTGGCGACCCTCGGCGGCGAAACGCTGTTCCCCCTCGGCAACCGGCTGGCCCAACTCGAACCCTGGCTGCCGGGCGAACCGCTGCCGGCGACGCCGACCTCCTCACAACTCGCGGCGGCCGGCGTGGCTCTGGCCCGGTTCCACTCGGCGGCGGCGACGTTCGATCCGTCGCCCGCCGCCCGCCCGTACTTCGCCCCGACGCCCGTCGGCACGCCGCGGTCGCTGCTCGACCGCCGGCAGCTCCTCGCGCAGTGGCTCGACGGCGGGGGCGAACGGGCCGCGGTCTGCTTGCGGAGCGAACCGCCGTCCCCGTTCCGAGCGCACGGCGAATGCTTGCTCGCGACGCTGGCGGCCGTGGGTCCCACGCTCGCGGCCCGGCTCGACGCCGCGGCCGGTCGACCGGTTCCGCTCGCCCCCGTGTTGCGGGATGTGCACCGGGAGCACCTGCTGGTCGCCGGCGACCGCGTCACCGGGCTGATCGACCCGGCGGCGGCCCTCGCGGATTCTCCCGCCGCCGACCTCGCCCGGGTGGCGAGCAGCTTCGCGGTCCCCAGCCTCGCCCCGCTGATCGTCGCTTACCGCACGGTTCGGCCGCTGTCCGAGGCGGAGGAGGCGCTGGCCGGCGTGTTGCACGACGCCGGGGCGCTGCTCAGCGGCCTCGCCTGGGTCGCCCGGGGGACGTGGGAGGAGCATCCTGAAGCCCGCAGGCCCGCCGCCCTCGACCGCCTCGCTCACTTCGCCGCCGTCGCGGCCCGCATCGAACCGACCCCGGGAGTTCTCGTATGAAAGCCGCTCAGTTCGATTCGTTCGGGGAGCCGACGGAGGTCCTGCGTTGCATCGACCGGCCGAAGCCGACGCCCGCCGGCGGGGAGGCGCTGGTGCGGATGCTCGCCAGCCCGATCAACCCGTCCGACCTGATGACCGTGCGGGGCGAATACGGTTCGCTCCCCGACCCGCCGGCCGTGCCGGGGTACGAGGGGGTGGGCGTGGTCGAGTCCGGCGGCGGCCTGCTGGGCCTGGCGCTGCGGGGCAAGCGGGTCGCCGTGCTGAACGGCGCCGGCGGGAACTGGGCGGAATACGTCACGCTGCCGGCGAACCGCTGCGTGCCGCTGCCGGGCGACCTCAGCCTGCCGCAGGCGGCGATGTTCTTCGTGAACCCGGCGACGGCGTACCTGCTGACGGCCAAGGTCCTCGCCGTGCCGAAGGGGGCGTGGCTCCTGCAAACGGCGGCGGGGTCGAGCCTCGGGCAGATGGTGATCCGGCTGGGCGTGCACCGCGGGTTTCGCACGGTGAACGTCGTGCGGCGGGCGGAGCAAGCCGAAACGCTGCGGGGTCTGGGCGCCGACGCGGTGGTGACGTTCGACGAGAACCGCGAGTCCCCCGCCGACCTCGCCGCGAAGGTGAAGGAGGCGACCGGCGGAGCCGTGATCCGGCACGCGATCGACCCGGTCGCCGGGGCGACCGGCGGGGCAGCGGTCGGCTGCCTCGGGGCGGGGGGGCGGCTGATCTCCTTCGGCACGCTCTCCGGCGCCCCGCTCGCCGTGCCGGCCCGGCACCTGCTGTTTCACGGGCTCTCCGTCGAGGGCTTCTACCTCGGCAAATGGATGGACGCCGCGGGCCTGCCGACGAAGCTCCGCGTGATGCGCACCGTCGGTAAGCTGTTGTCGGCCGGCGTGATCGCCAACGACGTGGGCGAATCGTTCCCGCTGGACCGCATTTCCGAAGCCGTCGCCGTCGCGGAGCAGCCGGGCCGCGGCGGCAAGGCGTGGCTGACGATCGGCGCGTGAGCCGACCGAAACGAACACGAGCCGGGGGGCGGCCCCCCGGCTCGTGGTTCGCTTCACCTCGTCACCCGCAGGTCGGCGTCATTCGCCGGCGCGGTAGGCCATCAGGGTGTCCTGCTCGCGGACGAACAGGACGCCGCCGGCGACGGCGGGGTGGGCCCAACTGGGGTCTTTCACCACGCGGGGGGTAAACACGCCCTTTTCTTCGTAGCCCTTGGTGGTCAGGGCGATGCGGCTGATCTGGCCGGACTGGTAGCGGAACAGCAGTTCGTCGCCGACGGCGATGACCGCGGCGCTGCCGCTGCCGGAGCCGGTCAGCTTGTCCTTGCCGCCGCCCCAGACGATCTCGCCGGTTTCCAGTTTCAGGCAGACCGGGCTGTTGGCGCTCCCGCCGTGGCCGGTGCCGGCGTAGACGTAGCCGTCGGCGAGGATCATCTGGCCGTGGTGGTTCTGGAAGTCCCGGCCTTCCAGCTCGTACACGGTTTCGACCTTCAACTCGTTGCGGCCGGCCGGGGAGAGTTTGAAGCAGGCGGCGCCGGCGCCGTAGCCGCTGGAGACGAACGCCCAATTCCCGCCCTTGCCGCCGATCAGCGGGGTGGGGATGACGGCGGTGCCGTTGGCCGCGGCGTCGCTGCCCCACAGGACCTTGCCGTCGCTCGCCCGCAGGCCGATCGGGCCGCCGCCGGTCATCTGAACGTAGTGCCGCACCTTGCCGCCCTCGGAGATCACGGCGCTGCTGTAGCCGGCCTCGCGCTTGCCGCCGGTCAGCTGCGGCGGGTAGGGGGTTTTCCAGATCTCTTTGCCGGTGTTGCGATCGCAGCAGACCATCAGGGCCTTCTCGCTGCCGGGGGTGAAGATCACCCGGTCGCCGTCCACCAGCGGGCTCTCGGCGTAGCCCCAGGACTGGCTGCCGCTGCCGTATTCCTTGGCGAAGTCTTTGCTCCAGAGCACCTCGCCCTCGGTCGACAGGCAGGCGATGCTGCCGTTCGAGCCGGTGACGTACAGCTTGTCGCCGACCACCGTCGGCGTGCTGCGGGAGCCGTCGTAGCCGTGCTTCGGCACGCCCTCGGTGAAGGACTTCGACCAGGCGATCGAGGGCTGCCCGCCGGCGGCCGGCAGATCGACGGCGACGACCCGCTGGCCGTCGTCGAAGTTCCCCGTGGTGTAGAGCCGGTCCCCGACGACCGCCACGCTGGCGAAGCCCTTGCCCATCCCCTCGAGGGACCACAGTTCCTCCGGCCCGTCGCTGCCCCAGGCGGGGCCGAGCGACTCGTCGGCGGCGGCGAAGCCGTCCCGCTCCGGCCCGCGCCACTGCGGCCAATCGCCGGCGGTCAGGGGAGACACGACGGCGGCGAACAGGGCCGCGACCCCGAACGCGAGGAAGCGGGGCGAAAGCAGGCGGGCGGGCATCGGCGAGTCCGGGTGAGGAGGGTTGTGCAGTCTAGGAACCGTCCCGCCCAACCGCACGCATCGGAAACGCTTGTTCTCCGGCCCGGAGGCGCGCCGCCTAGCGGCGACGGCGAACCGGGAGACCTGAGAGCGAGCGGCAGTTATTGGCCGCGGCCGGTCTTTTCCTGCAGGGCGTCGATGCGTTTGGAGGCCTCCGCCTTGGTGGTCTTCGGGTCGAACTCCTCGCCCGCCTCTTCACACAGCGTCTTGAGGTAACTGGCCTGGGCGCCGGTCATCGGTTCGTCGCCGGTGGTCCAGTCGTCCGGGTCTTTGACGGCGTTGGAGCCCTCCGGCGGGTCGGTTTTGGGGTGGGCGAGGTCGGCGTCGGCGGCCATCGGAGCGGCTTTCGGAAGGAACGGGAACCGCGGGAAGGGTAGCCGCGGACCGCTCCGTATCGACACGGATGTTCAGGTGTTCGCCCTTGGGGGAATCGCCGGAGTCGGAGTGAAAACCGCGAGCGGCTCGGGGGGCGGTTCAAGGTCCATCACCCGGTGCAGCGCGCGACTGGCGTCGGCGGCGGTGAGCACCCCGATCAACCGGCCGCCGCCGTCCACCACGTCCAACCGCGTGCGGCCGGTGTGGTGCATCCAGGACAGCGCCGCGATCGCGTCCACCCCCGGGCGGACCCGGGCGGCGGCCGGCGTCGGTTCGCACACTTCTCCGGCGGTCAGCAGCGGCCATTGGTCCGGCGGCGTGGCGGCGAGGCTGCGCACCGACAGCCGCCCGACCAGCGCCCCGTCGGCCCGCACCACGGGCACGTTCGCCCGGCCCAGTCCGAGCATCGAACCTTCAAAATACTGTTGCAGCGTGGCCTCGGCGGGGACGGCGTGCACGAGGGCGACCGGCCGCATCAGACGACGCACCGGCACGCCGGAGACCGCCCGGCGGAGGCGGCCGCGGGAATCGCTCCAGCGGGCGGCGGCGATCACGGCGACGCCCATCAACGCCGGCCACGCCGCCCCCCATCCGCCGCCGTTGGCCGCCGACCAGATCCCCAGTCCCACGATCATCCCGCCGACCGCCACCCCCGCCGCGGACGCCGCCCGGTTCGCCTTCTTCAGGTTGCCCGTCGCCCCCCACAGCAGGCCCCGCAGCACGCGGCCGCCGTCCAGCGGGAAGCCGGGCAGCAGGTTGAACAGCGCCATCGCCGCGTTCACCAGCAACCAAAAACCGAGCACCCCCACCGCCGCCGCCCGCAGGGCGTCGCCGAGGGATTCGCCGCCGGCCAGCCCCATCGTCAACAGGCCGGGGGCGAAGCCCTCTTCGGTGATCTCCACCCCCGCCCAACCCAGCGTCGTGAGGGCGTACCACAGCGCCCAGCACAGAATCGCCAGCGCCACGGAGACCGCCGGCCCGGCCAGTGCCACGAGAACCTCAGCTTTGGGGGAGGGCGGTTCGCGTTCCAACTCCGCCAGTCCGCCGAACAGGAACAGCGTGACCCGCCGGGTCGGCGTGCCGAACGCCCGAGCGCAATAGATGTGGCCGAACTCGTGGGCCAGCACCATGCCCGCCTGCCCGATCGCCGCGACCGCCCCCGCCGCCCAGCAGAAGGCCGGCGTCAACGCCGGCAGGACGAGGGGGAAGTGCTCCGTGGCCAGCCCCCACGTCACCAGCGCCGCGAACGGCAGCCAGGAGACGTCCACCCCCACCGGCACCCCGCCCGGCGATCCCAGCGGCAAACGCGGACCGAGCAACGGGGGACGCCTGAGAAGAACGCGGGACGGGAGCCGCCATTATGCGACCCGCGCCCGGAAGGTCACCCCGCCAGCAGCACGCCGGCCATCAGGTCGTAGGCGGCGTGGGCGCCGACGGCGACGCCGAAGCCCCGCCACCAGAACAGCGCCGCCAGCACGCCGCCGGCTCCGGCCCGGAACAGAAACGGCGCCAGCGTCGGCGCTTCCCCGTGCGGCCCGAGGTGGTGGCAGAGGGCGAACAGCAGGCTCGAACTGACGACCGCCAGCGCCGCCGCCCCCCCCGGCCCGCAGCGGAGCAGCCGGAACAGGCCATAGGCCAGCGGCAACAGGGCGAGGCGGAACAACAGTTCCTCGTAGACCCCGGCCCCGATCGCTCCCACGAGGTTCGCCGCGGCGGAGCGGGGGGCCTCCGCCGTCGCGTCCTCCGCCAGATCCACTGTCACGGCCGCGGCCTCCCCGCCGTCGGCGCCGATCAGCGCGTGCACGCCCAGGGCCGCGGCGATCAGCAGCGAGGCGGCCAGCAGGCTCTCGCCGAGCATCCCGCCCAGGGTGTCCCACCGCACCTCCCAGCGGTGATGTCCGTAGAAGTTCCAGCTCAGCAGGATCGCCGCCACGACCGCCGGCAGGGCGAACGCCGCCCCGGCTCCGGCCTCCGCCAGCGACCACCGCAGCCAGCCGCCGGCGCCCAGCAGCGCCGGCTCGCCGCGACTCGCCAGCCAGACGACGCCGGCCTCGTACGCCGCCAGCAGCGGGGCGAGGAACGCCAGGCAGACGATCGGCCGCCGCGTGCGTTCAAAATACGATCCCGGCCCGAGCGGGTCGGCGGGGTCGTGAGGCGGGAACGAGTCGTTCATGCCGCTCCCCGGCGTTCGGCGGGCGACGCCGCGGCCCGGCGGGCGGCGGCGGCGAAGCGGGGGGCCGCGAGGGCGTGCCCGGCGTCCAGCCGCAACCGGGTGCGGCCGAGGTCCGTGAGGGCCAGCCCGACCGGCCCGACGCCGGCGGCGTCCGCGGCCCCCTGTTCGCCCCGCGACAGCCCCAGCGCCTCGATCCCCGCGGCGGTGATCGACAGACAAAGTTCCCCCCGCCGGGCGGCCGCGTAGGTCGCCGCGGCGGCGGACTGCCAGCAGGCCTGCCAGGCGGCGGCCGGATCCGGGGGGGCGTCCGCGGTGCCGTCCGTCGGGGCCGGGAGCAGGGCGAGGAATCGGTCGACCCAGCCGAGCAGCCGGTCGGCGGGGGCGAGGTCCGCCGCGGTCAGCCCGGCGGGGCCGCCGCCGCCGTCCGGGCGTTCGTGATGTCGGGCGGCGCAGCGGGCGGCGGCCGGGGGGAGCCGGTCGCAAACGGTCAGCAGCGCCGCGGAGCGGGCCGCGTGATTCGCCGCCGGTCCGCTCGGTCGATCGACCCGCCGGGCGTTCGGTCGAGGCGACCCGGCGACGGCGATGGGCGTGAGTTCCCCCACGTCGCGGGCCAGCGCCGCCAGGACGACGGCCTCCGCTTCGCCCCACAGCGGGCGGTAGTGCGTCGCCGCCCACGCCGCGAGGCAGGCGCCAGCGACGCCGCGCTCCGTCCGCCCCGACGGCGGGGCGGCGAGCAGCGCCGTCGGGGGGAGCGAACCGGCGGCGAAGTCCTGCGTTTCCGCGAGAATCCCCCGTGTCAGGGCGAGCAGCCGGGCGCCCGCCTTGTGATCGGCGACGGCCAGTTCGCTCAGCGCCGGGCCGAGGTCGGCGGTCCAGCGGAGGAACCGCTCCCGCTGGGCCCGAGCCGCCGCGGCCGCCCGCACGATCCCGCCGATCCGCCGGACCTCCGCCGGGGGGATCGCCCCCTTCAGCCCCGCCGCGGCGAGCCGCTGGGCCAACGCCCGCAGGCCGTCGGCCCAACCCCGCATCGCCCGGTCGCCCAGCAGCGGGTCGCCCAGCAGGGCGCACAGGGCCGCGGCGACGGACCGCACGTCCCCGCCGATCGGGGCGGGGGCGCCGTGCGGGGCCGGCAGGTCGAACCGGACGGTCGGGGCGACGGGGGCGTCGGGCACGGGCGGCGGCGAACGGGGGGAAGGGCCGACCTCCCCCATCGACATCCGCGACCCCGATCCGCGACCGCCTCGCCGGTCGTGCCGGTCAGGCAGGCAGGGACGGCCGGCCGCTCAGTTCTCGTCGCGCTCGTAACCGGCGGCGAGCAGGTCGACGTAGCCTTCCTTCATCGGCCGCACGTCGTAGCCGAGTTCCCGCAGCGGCTCGGCGGCCATGACGCAGCGCCCGCCGCTTTTGCAGTGCGTGTAGACCGGGCGGTCCGTCGGCACCCGGCGCTTCAGATCGGCGACCCACGCCGGGTCGTTCGTCTTCGCCCCCAACTCCGACAGCGGCACCAGCGTGGCGGCCCGCAGGTGGCCGTCCTCCCATTCGTCCGTCTCCCGCACGTCGACCAGCGTCGCCGTGCCGGCGTTCACCCACACGGCGATCTGGGCGGGCTCGGCGGTCGTGTGACCGCGGGGGGTGGGCGTGTCGGCGGCGGGGGGGGCGGGCATTGGAACCAGGGCCAGCAGAACGAGGGCGGGCGTCATCGGGGATGTTTCGTCGGCGGTGCGGCGTCATCCTACAATCCCGATCCCCCCGTCACGCCTCCCCCCGTCATGCCCGACCGGAAACTGATCGTTCTTACCGGCTGCACCCGCGGCATCGGCCGGGCCCTCGCGGAGCGATTCGCCGCGGACGGCCACACCGTCTGCGGATGCAGTCGGAAGGAGGAGGCGCTGAACGAACTGCGGGCCGTCTTCAAGCCGCCGCACCGCTTCCTGCGGGCGGACGTGACCCGCGAGGCGGACGTCGATCGCTGGGCCGACGGGGTGTTCCAGCAAAGCGGCGTGCCGGACGTGCTGATCCACAACGCCGGCCTGATCAACGACCGGGCTCCGTTGTGGGAGGTGCCGGCGGCCAAGTGCGACGCGGTGGTCGCCGCGAGCGTCGGCGGGGCGGCGGCGCTGGCCCGCCACTTCCTGCCACGGATGATCGACGCAGCGAAGCGGGACGGCAAGAACCGCACCGTCGTCGTATTTTCCTCCGGCTGGGGCCGCTCCGCCAGCGCCGGCGTCGCCCCGTACAACGCGGCGAAGTTCGGCGTGGAGGGTCTGACGAAGGCCCTCGCCAAGGACCTCGAAGAAGCCGCCCCCGGCCGCTTCTGCGCCGTGCCGTTCTCCCCCGGCGTGGTGGAGACGGACATGACCCGCCGCAACTGGGGCGAGGAGGCCGCCAGCTACCCCGACCCCGCCGACTTCGCCCGACGGGCCGTCCCCTACCTGCTGGGCCTGACTCCGCAGCAGACTGGCGAAAGCCTCACGGTTCCCGAGGCCTGACGGCCGCCCCTTTGCGCCCCGTGCTGGGAGAGCGTGGCGTCCTCGCGTGAGCCCGAAGCGCAAGCTTTGGCTGTCATGGAACGACGGGACGGCTGCGCCGTCGGCCGGAGCTTGCGCTCCGGGCTCACAAAGCCGCGACGCCTTGTTGAACGCTCGGAGGCCGCGCCGGCCCGTCAGCCGCCGGCCAACTCGGCGAGCAGCGTTCGCAACCGCGGGTCGGACGCCTGCGTGACGGTGCGGAACCGCAGTTTGACCGCCTCCCCGCCGCGGTGCCGAGCGAGTTCCCGCTCCGCCCCCAGCGACGCCACCCGTCCCAGCGCGAGCGAACCGGGCTCGACGGCGATCGTCAGGTCCAACCCGGCGGGGCGTTTGGTGTGCAGTTCGGCAAAGGCGTCGGCGTCGCCGTTACGTTTGAACGGCACGACGGTTTTCGCCGTCCAGGTCGCTGCGGCGTCCGGCACCGCGGCGGCGATGCTGTCGGCGAGGGCGTCCAGCACCTCCGGCTTCCACTTCGGCCCGCGACCGACGAAACCCTGCGGCGAGGCGTGCCACCCCCGGCCCAGGCGTTCCCACGGGGCACGGTCGTCCTCCGCGTCGTCGGCGGGGGCGGCGGCGTCGAGATAGCTCGCCCGGGCTTCTTCCAGGAAGGCGCTGAACTCCGGCGTGGTCACCTCCTTCAACCAGTGCGGTTTGAAGGTGATCTCCTGCCAGCCGCCCGCGAGGTTGCGGGCCCGTACTCGGGCGTCTGAACCGTAGACCGGCAGATCCAGTTCGTCCGCCGGCTTCCAGGGGAAGCGGCGCCGCAGCGCGTCCTGATCGAAGGCGCCCTGCTTCACGCGGAAGGTCAGGGCGCAGAACCACTCCTGAGCGGTTTTGGCGTGCAGGAACCAGGTCGCCGGTTTGTCCTCCCCGGTCACCTCGACGACGGACCGCTCGCCCCAGTTTGGTGCCGCGAAGCCGCCGAGATCTTCCAGCGTGGAGACGACGTGCGCCAGCAGCGCCCCCTCCCACTGCGCCGGTTTTCCGTTGTGGGCGAGGCGGTCGCGGGTGTGCCACCGCACGCCGTCGGCCTGCCAGGGGGCCTGTTCGTCCTTGCCGAACCGGGCGAGCGTGGTGTCGCCTTCTCGCTCGGCCGCCTCCTCCTCGACGTTGAAGGCCGCCCGCTCCGCCCGGCCGCTCGCTTCCAGCACGGGCCGCAGCAGACGGGCGGTGTGACTGATTTCCGCGGCGTCCCGCACCACGTCCTCCGGCGTGCCGTCGGCCACGATCCGCCCGCCGCCGCTGCCGGCCTCCGGGCCGAGGTCGATCAGCCAGTCGGCCGTTTTAATCACGTCGAGATTGTGCTCGATCACGCAGACCGTGTTGCCGCGTTCGACGAGTCCGTTCAGTACTTCGAGTAGCTTGGCGATGTCCGCCAAATGCAGCCCGGTGGTCGGTTCGTCCAGCAAATACAGTGTCCGGCCGGCGTCCGGCCGGGCCAGTTCCGCGGCGAGCTTCACCCGCTGGGCCTCCCCGCCGGACAGCGTGGGGGCGCTTTGGCCGAGCGAGAGATAATCCAGCCCAATCGCCTTTAATACCGCCAGCACGGCGCGAATCTTGGGCACGTTTTGAAACAACTCGTAGGCCTCGCCGATCGACATGTCCAGCACGTCGGCGATGGATTTATCCTTATAGGTGACGGCCAGCGTCTCCGCCGTGTAGCGCTTGCCGTGGCAGGCGTCGCAGTCGACCCACACGTCCGGCAGGAAGTGCATTTCGATCTTCCGCTGGCCCATCCCCTCACAGACTTCGCAGCGCCCGCCGGGGCGGTTGAAGGAGAACCGGGCCGGTTTATAACCGCGGGCCTTCGCCGCCGGCAGCCGGCAATATAATTCACGGATCAGGTCGAACACGCCGGTGTAGGTGGCCGGATTGCTGGCGGGCGTCGCCCCCAGCGGGGCCTGATCGACGGCGACGATCTTCGACAGATGCTCCGTGCCGGTCAGCGAGCGGAACGGGCCGGGCGTCTTGCCGCTCTGCCCCAGCGCCCGGGCGATCGCCGGGGCGAGGGTCCCTTCGATGAGCGAACTCTTGCCGGACCCGCTGACGCCGGTCACGCAGACCAGTGCCCCCAGCGGCAGCGTGAAGTCGACGTTCCGCAGGTTGTGGTGCTTCACGCCCTTGAGCGCGACCGTCGGCCCATCGCAGGGCCGCCGCGTCGCCGGGACCTTAATTTCATCCCGGCCGGAGAGATAGCGGCCGGTGGTGGAGGACGCCTTGCGGGCGACCTGCTTCGGCGTGCCCTCGGCCGTCACGGTCCCGCCCAGTCTTCCGCTGCCGGGGCCGAAATCGATCAGCCGGTCCGCGGCCTCGATCACCTCTTTATCGTGCTCCACCAAAATGACGGTGTTGCCCAGGTCGCGGAGCTTTTTGAGAGCCTTCAACAGCCGCCCGTTGTCCCGCGGGTGCAGGCCGATCGTCGGTTCGTCCAGCACGTAGAGCACCCCGGTCAGGCTCCGCCCGACCTGTCCCGCGAGGCGGATCCGCTGCGACTCCCCGCCGGAGAGCGTGGGCATCGAACGATCCAGCGTGAGGTACGTCAGCCCCACCTCGACCAGGAAGCCGAGGCGGTGCGTCGCCTCCTTTAAAAGGTCGCCGGCGACCTTCTGCTCGCTCCCTTCCAACGTGACGGATTCGAGGAAGGCGAGGGCGTCGGTCAACGGCAGTCGGCACAGCGCCGGCAGCGTTTGGCCGCGGAAGCGAACGGCGGCGGCGTCGTCGCGGACGCGGTCGGCGTCGCACTGGCTGCACGGCTTGTCGCCGACGAGGTCCCGCAGGCGCTGCCGGTATTGATAACTCAGCCGGCTGGCCTCGGTCAGACTCGGGTAGAGCCCCTTATATTGAAAGCGGAACGGAGCGCCGTCCTGGGGCGTCGCCGTGACCCACTTCTCCCCGCCGTACAGCACCGCCCGGCGGGCGGTTGCGGGAAGGGCGTCGAACGGGGCGTCGAGGTCGATTTCGTACGCCTCCGACAGCCCCTCCAGAATCGCGACGAATTGAGGGTTCGTCGCCGGGTCCGGCCAGGCGGTGACGGCCCCGTCGCGGAGGGAGCGGGTCGGATCGGCGATGAGGGCCGACTGATCGGTGCCGCGTTCGTTGCCTAATCCCTCGCAGGCGTCGCACCAGCCCAGCGGCGAATTAAAGCTGAAGTTCTGCGGGGAGAGCGGCTCGAAGCTGCGGTCGCAGGTCTCGCAGGCGGCGTGCAGGCTGAACCGCTTTGTAGGCCACTCCGGCTCCGGCTTCGACTTCTCCGCGATCGCCACCCGGATCACCCCGCGGCCGAGGTCCAGCGCCTGCTCGATACTGTCGGTGACGCGGCCGATCTGGGCCGGGTCCAGCGTGACCCGGTCCACGACCACTTCTAAAACGTGCTCCTCCCGCCGGTCGAGCTTCGGCGGGTCCTCCAGCGAATGCGTGGTCCCGTCCACCCGCACGCGGCTGTAGCCACGGGCCTTCAGGCGCTCGAACAGTTCCTCGTACGTCTCGCCCTTATAAATCTCTTGCGGGGCGAGCAGCAGGGCTTTCGCCGGGGCGCCGTTGCCGAACTTTTCGTTCAGATTCAGGACGCGGGCGACCACCTCATCCGTCGTGCTGGTCCCCACCGGCGTGCCGCAGGAGGGGCAGTGGGGCGTGCCGAGGCGGGCGAAGAGGATTCGGAGGTAGTCGTAAACCTCCGTGACGGTGCCGACGGTGCTCCGCGGCGTGCTGCCGACGGTTTTCTGTTCAATCGCGACGGCGGGGGAGAGCCCGGCGACGGAATCGACCCGCGGTTTAGGCATCTGGCCGAGGAACTGCCGGGCATACGCGGACAGGCTCTCGACGTACCGCCGCTGGCCCTCGGCGTAGAGGGTGTCCATCGCCAGCGAGCTTTTCCCGCTGCCGCTGGGGCCGGCGAAGACGCTCATCTTGCCGCGGGGCAGCGTCAGATCGACGTTTTGCAGGTTGTGCTGGGAGGCGCCTCTGACTGTGATCGGCGGCGTCTTCATCGGCGGGGCGGGCTTGGGGGCGACCGCCGTTTTTCGCGTGTGCTCGTAGGCCGGCAGCACGTCGCGAAGGGCGCGGCCGGTGAAGCTTTCGTCGCAGGCGGCGACCTCCTCCGGCGTCCCGGCGACCACCACCCTCCCGCCGCCGGCCCCGCCGTCGGGGCCCATGTCGATCACCCAGTCGGCCGTTTTGATCACGTCCAGGCTGTGCTCCACCACGAGCACTGTGTTGCCTCGCTCGACGAAACCGTGCAGGACGTCGAGCAATTTATGCACGTCCGCGAAGTGCAGGCCGGTCGTCGGTTCGTCCAGCAGATAAAACGTGCTGCCGGTGCTCCGCTTGCCGAGTTCCCGGGCGAGTTTAATCCGCTGGGCCTCGCCGCCCGACAGCGTGGGCGAGGGCTGGCCGAGCTTCAGATAATCCAGGCCCACGTCCGCAAGCGTTTTGAGCAGGCGCTGAATTTTGGGGACGTTCTCGAAGTGCTCCAGCGCCTCGGCGACGTCCATCTTGAGCACGTCGGCGACGGACGCCCCTTTGAACTTCACCTCCAGCGTTTCCCGGCTGAACCGGCGTTCCTCGCAGACGGGGCAGGGGATCCAGATGTCGGCGAGAAAGTCCATCTCCAGCTTCGTCGCTCCGTGCCCCTCGCAGTGTTCGCAGCGGCCGCCGGGGACGTTAAAACTGAACCGGCCCGGTTTGAACCCCCGCAGGCTGCTTTGCGGCAGCTTGGTATAGAGGTCACGGATCAGGTCGAAAACTTTGACGTAGGTCGCCGGGTTCGACCGCGGGGTGCGGCCGATGGGGGACTGGTCAATATCGATCGCTTTATCGAAATGCTCCAGCCCGAGGATCTCGCCGTGGGCGCCGGGCTCCCCGAGGCCGCCGTTGACGTCGCGGTTCAACGCCTGCCAGAGGATGTCGTTCGTTAATGACGACTTGCCGGAGCCGCTGACCCCGGTGACGCACACCAACGCCCCCAGCGGGATCTCCGCGGTGACGTTTTTCAGGTTGTTGTGCGTCGCCCCACGAACGATCAGCCTCTCGCCCGTCCCGGTCCGCCGCTTCTCCGGCACCTCAATGGAGCGCTTGCCGCTGAGGTACTGGCCCGTGAGGCTCCGCGGGGCCTGCATCACGTCGGCGACGCTGCCGCTGGCGACCAGTTCGCCGCCGCGGACGCCCGGGCCGGGGCCGAAGTCGACGACATGGTCGGCGGCCCGCATGGTCTCTTCATCGTGCTCCACGACCAGCACGGTGTTGCCGCGGTCGCGGAGGTCGCGGAGCGAATCCAGCAGCAACGAATTGTCCCGCGGGTGCAGGCCGATGCTGGGTTCGTCGAGGATATACAGCACCCCCACCAACCCGCAGCCGATCTGCCCGGCGAGGCGAATCCGCTGGGCCTCGCCGCCGGAGAGCGTCGGGGCGCTGCGGTCCAGCGAGAGATAATGCAGTCCGCACTTCAATAGAAAGCCGAGCCGGCCGCTGACTTCTTTAATCGCCTCCGTGGCGATGATGCGATCGGTGTCGGAGAGGACCAAATCCGTGAAGAACTCCGCGGCGGCGCTGATCGGCAGGGCGCAGACCTCCGGCAGACTCAATTCGTCCCTCCCGCGTTCCTCGACGAATCGTTTTGAAGCGGTCCGCAGCCGAACGTGGTTCGCCTGCTTATTCAGCCGCGTCCCGCCGCAGGCGCTGCACGGGCGGGTCTGCATGAACTTTTCGAGCTGCCGCCGCCGCATCGGGTTTTTGGCCTCGCGGTAGGACTCCAGCAGTTCGTTCAGGAAGCCGGCCCATTCGCCGCCGTGCTTCCAGCCGCCGCGGCCCTTCCAATGAAAGGTGACGTGCCGCTCGCCCAGCCCGTCCAGCCAGGCCCGCCGGGCCGGTTCGGGCAGTTTCTGCCACGGGGTTTTGAGGAACGTTTTCTTCGGCAGGTCAAAATCCTCCTCAATCGCCGCCCCGACGCCCTCGTAAATGTGCTTCTTCCACTTGCCGAGATCCTTGAACGGCTTCAGCAGATTCAACGCCCCGTTGCGGACGGCCTTCCGGTCGTCCGCAACTAAGAGTTCCTCGTCGAACTCATGCCGGACGCCGAGGCCCTGGCAGGCGGGGCACATACCCGCGGGGCTGTTGAAGGAGAACAACTGCGGGCTGGGCGGCTCGTAGCTCATGCCGCTTTCGGGGCATGAATAATCGGCGCTGTACAACTTCTCCGCCCCCTCCTCCGGCACGACAAGCAACGTGCCGCCGGAGAGCTTCAGGGCCTGTTCGACGGCCTCGGCCAGCCGCGTGCGGCTCTGTTTGCCGGCGGACAGGCGGTCGACGACCACTTCGATCGTGTGCTTGAAGTGCCGCTTGAGCGCCGGCGGGTTCGACAGGTCGTGCACCTCCCCGTCCACCCGCGCCCGCAGGTGGCCGCGGCGGGCGAGGTCCTCGAATAAATCGCGGTACTCGCCCTTCTGATTCTGAATGAGCGGGGCGAGGATCGAATATTTCGCGCCCGCCTCCAACTGTTCGATGGCGGCGACGATCTGATCGGTGGACTGGGCCCGGATCGGCAGGCCGGAGACGTAGCAGTAGCCCTGACCGACGCGGGCGTAGAGGACGCGGAGGTAGTCGTAGACCTCCGTGATCGTACCGACGGTGCTCCGCGGGTTCCGGCCGGCGGTCTTCTGCTGAATGCTGATCGACGGGGCGAGGCCGCCGATGTAGTCCACCTCCGGCTTCGGCATTTGGCCGAGGAACTGCCGGGCGTAGCTGGAGAGCGATTCGACGTACCGCCGCTGGCCCTCGGCGTAGAGGGTGTCGAAGGCGAGGGAGCTCTTCCCGCTGCCGGAGACGCCGGTGAAGACCACCAGCCGGTTCTTCGGCAGCGTCAGCGAGACGTCCCGCAGGTTGTGCTCGCGGGCGCCGCGGACGGTGATCTCCGTCGCAGTCCCGCCCTCCTTTTTCTTCCGACGGGGGCGGGAGGAAGGGGCGGCGGTCTTCGCGGGCATCGACGGCGTTCGGCGGGAACCGGGACGGACCGCGGTCGCGCGGGCGGCCCCGTCGTCGCCGACGGGCGGCGGGCCTCCCTGCATGCCGCGGGCGATACCGACGCCACGCCTCGTTCCTGGCGGGAAACCGCCGAGGAACGAACCGGGGAACGTCTGTATCGGTCCGGCATTCTGGCCGGGTCGATCGAACCGTCAACCCGCACGCCCGACATCTCCGCCGTCGGGCGGGACGCGATTTAGCGGGTCGGCAGCGGCAGCGCGTCGATCGGCTTCGGGACGCTGACCCGGGAGCCGGTGGGGGTGAGCCGCCCGGTCTTCAGGTCCACGGAGAACGAAACGACGTCGTCCGTGTTCTGCCCGCAGGCAATCAGGAATCGACCGTCCGGCGTGAGGTTCATCCCGCGGGGGATCTCCACCGTGGCCGGGGCGATCTCGACTGGGGTCAGCGTGCCGTCGTCCGCGATGCCGTAGACGGCGATGCTGTTATGGCCGCGGTTCGTCACGTAGACGAACGATCCGCCGGGGTGCACGCGGACCTCGGCGGTCGTGCCCCCGCCGGTCCAGTCCTCCGGGAGCGTCGGCTTCGTCTCGATCGGCGTGAGCGTGCCGGCCTCGCCGTCCCATTTCAGGGCGAGCAGTTCGTTGCCCATCTCTAGGCAGCAGTAGGCGAACCGACCGTCCGGAGTGAAGGCGATGTGCCGGGGGCCGCCGCCGGGGGGCGTGTCCGCGACGCTGTGCTCGGACAGGGCGCCGGTCTCGGCGTCGACCTCGTAGACGAACAGCTTGTCGAGCCCCAGGTCGGCGAAGACGGCGAACCGTCCGCCCGGCGCCGGGGTGGAGCAGTGGGCGTGCGGCGCCGTCTGCCGCTTCGGATCGACACTGGACCCTTCGTGTTGGACGAAGCTGGCGCGCTCGCCGAGCGATCCGTCGGCGGAGAGCGAGAAGGAGGAGACGCTCCCGCCGCCGTAGTTCGCCGCGATCACCGCGCCGCCGCCGGGCATCACGTCGACATGGCACGGCCCCGCGTTCGCGCCGCCGGGGGCGACCGACGCCTCGCCCGTTTCCGTCAGGGAACCGTCCCCTTCGACGGTGAACTCCGTCACGGAGGTGCCCTCGGTCACGGCGTACAGCTTCCGACCGGAGGGATGAGCGGCGAGAAACCCCGGCCGCTCGATTGCGGCGGCCCGCGTGGGTTCGCTCAGAGCCCCCGTCGCCGGATCGAGCGTCGTCCAGTAGATGCCGTCGGCGCCCGTGCCGAGATAGACCGGGATTGACCCGGCAGCGTTCGATGCGGTCGCGGGGGAGTTCGCGGCGGGGTCGGCGGACATGGCGGCGAGGAGCAGGGCGGTGGCGAGCATCGCGGCACCATACCGGCGCCCGCCGCGGGGTGCAGGCGAGGCGGGGCTCGGGGCGTTCCCCGTGGCGCCGCCGGCGCTCGTCGCCATCCTTCCGGGAACCCGCCCCGCATCAAGCCGCGACCGTGTCCGACGACGCCCCGACCCACCGCGTGCGCGTGCCGACCCGCGTGGACTTCGCCGGCGGATGGACCGACGTGCGTGACTTCTGCGCGACCGATCCCGGCGGCGGGGCGACGCTGTCCTGTGCGATCACGCAGGCCGTCGAGGGCTCCGCGTTCTGGCGGAGCGGCCGGTTCGAACTGCTCATGCACGCGGATCTGCCGGCGGACAATCACCTCGGCAGTTCGTCGTCGGCGGGGGTGGCCTATCTGCGGCTGAGTCGGGCCGTCGCCGGCAAGCAGCCCGCCGAGCCGGTCGACCTCGCGGAGCGGGCCTACCGGCTGGCGGAACTCGTGGGGGAGAAAGGCGGCAAGCAGGATCATTACGCCGCGGCCCTCGGCGGCGTTCTGCACCTCCGGTTCGGGCCGGAGGAGACCCCCGCCCAGGTGCACCGGATCGACCTGCCGGTCGATCGACTGCGGGAGCTGGAACGGGCGGTGACGCTCTGCTACGCCGCGGCGGAGGAGGATGTCTCCTCCGGCGGTTCGCACTCCGACGTATGGGAGCGGTTCAACGTCGGCGAGCCGGGCCTGGTCGACACGCTTCGGGCGCTCCGCGAGACGGTCGCCCCGGCCCGCACGGCGCTGGAGGCCGGCGACTGGGAGCGATTGGGGGCGCTGACGAGGGAGAACCGGGAACTGGCCCGGCGCCTGGACCCGGGCACGGTCACTCCGGGGCAGGACCGCGTCTTCGCCGCGGCGGGGAAGGCCGGAGCCTTCGGCGGGAAGCCCTGCGGGGCGGGGGGCGGCGGCTGTTTGCTGCTCGTCGGTCCGCCGGACCGGCGGGCCGCGATCGAGGAGGCGGCCCGGTCGGCCGGGGCGACGGTCATGTCGTTCCGCGTGGCGGACCGGCACGCAGAGCCCTTTTCGTAGGGTCCGCTCTGCGGACCGCTTCGAACGATTCACCCTGCCCCTGCGGTCCGCAGAGCGGACCCTACTCCTGGGCGTCTTCCGGGGGGGCGGCGACGGCGTGGAAGCCGGCGTCCACGTGCAGGTTCTCGCCGGTGATTCCGCCGGCCGCGGGGCTCAGCAGGAACGCCCCGGCGCTGCCGACCTCCTCGGCGGTGATGTTCCGCCGCAGCGGGCTGAAGGTCTCGTACAGCTTGCTCATGGCGCTGAAATCGCCCACGGCGCTCGCGGCGAGCGTCCGCAGCGGGCCGGCGGAGATCGCGTTCACCCGAATGTTCTTCGGCCCCAGCTCCGCGGCGGCGTAGCGCACGCTGCACTCCAGCGCCGCCTTGCAGACGCCCATCATGTTGTAGCCGGGGATGACCCGCTCCCCGCCGATGTAGGTCATGGCGAGGATCGAGCCGCCGTCGGTCATCAGCGGCTCGGCCCGCTTGGCGAGGGCCAGCAGGGAGTAGGCGGAGATGTCCATCGCCATTTTGAAGCCCTCGCGGCTGCACTGATAGGTCGGAACCTTCAGGTCGTCGAGGCTGGCGAAGGCGATGCTGTGGAGCACGAAGTCCAGCTTGCCGTACTCGGCCCGCACCTTGTCGAACACTTCGTCGAGCTGCGCGTCGTCCGAGACGTTGCAGGGCAGCACAAGCTTCGGGTTCCAGCCCTCCACCACCTTCAGGCAGCGGTTGCGGGCCTTGGGACGCTCCGGGTCGGCGTCCGGCAGGTGGGTGAAGGCCATCGTGGCGCCGGCGTCGTGGCACTGCTGGGCGATGGCGGCGGCGATGCTGCGATCGTTGGCGATGCCGAACACCAGTCCGGTTTTGCCTTCCAGAGAGATCATCGGGGCCGGGGTCGCTATTGAGGAGTGGGGGCGGGGCGAAGGGGCGGAGACCGTACCGGCCGCCGCCGACCGCGGCTAGGTTGCCGCGTCCGTCCACCCCCGACCTCGCCCCCGCCCCCCCGCTGATGGACTCTGTCGAATCGCTCGCCCACTGGATGGCGGATCACGTCACCTGGGCGTCGATCCCGCTGGGGCTGTGGTTTTTGTCGCTGGGGCTGATCCCGGTCGTGCTGCTGTCGCGGAGTTCGCAGCCGAGCGGCAAGGTCGCCTGGGCGCTGTCGATCGCGGGGGTGCCGGTGCTGGGGGGGCTGCTGTATCTGGTGTTCAGCGCCGGGCGGGAGCGGAAGTACGCCGCCGCGAAACGCCGGGCGGATAGCAAGCTGAGAGACCTGCTGACCGATCCGGACGAGGAGGATCCCGGCGACGCCCCCGAATCGCTGCGGCAGGTCTGGGAGCTGTCCGGCGTGCTGGCCGGGCAACCCGCCGCCGGCGGCAACGCGGTGCGGAGCTACGCGGACGCCGCCGCCGCGATCGATCGGCTGGTGGAGGCGATCGAAGCGGCGGAGCGGTCCGTCTCCATGGAGTTCTACACCTTCCGCAGTGACGACACCGGCGCCCGCGTCCGCGACGCCCTCGCCCGAGCCGCCGCCCGCGGCGTGGAGGTCCGGCTGCTGTACGACCGGTTCGGCTCGCTGGGGCTGACGAAACGCTTCCTCCGTCCGCTGACGGACGCTGGCGGGCAGGCGGAAACCTTCGCTCCCCGGGCCAACGGGCTGGTCGATCGGCTCCGGTTGAACATGCGGAATCACCGCAAGATCGTGGTCGTCGACGGGGCGATCGGCTTCACCGGCGGGGTGAACGTCGGCGACGAGTACATGTCGCGTGACCCCGGCACGGCGCCCTGGCGGGACACACTCGTGGAAGTCTTCGGCCCCGCCGCCGGGCGCCTGCAACGGGTCTTCGCCCAGGATTGGTTCTACATCGTCGGGGAGGCCCTGACGGAGCCGCAGCTCTACCACGGCTTCGAGGACGTTCCGGCGCCGGAGGGGGACGAGTGGCTGCGCGACGTGGTGCTGCGGGTCCTTGCCGACGGCCCGGACCGCCGCGACCGGGCGCACGAGAGCGTGTACAGCGCCGCGATCCACGCCGCCCGCGAGACGATCGAACTGAGCACCGGCTACTTCGTCCCCACCGAACCGGTCGACCGGGCCTTGCAGTGCGCGGCCCGGCGGGGCGTGCGCGTCCGGGTCATGCACGGCGGGCCGGGCTCCCCCTGGGCGACCCGCTGGGCCGCCCGCTGGCAATACGCCGACCTGATGGACAGCGGCGTGGAGATCTACGAACGCCTCGCCGGCACCTATCACGCCAAGGTCCTCACGGTGGACGATCGCTTCGGACTGGTCGGCAGCACGAACTGCGACACCCGCAGTTTCCGGCTGAACTTCGAAGTCTCCCTGATCACGCTGGACGCCCCCTTCGCCCGTTCGCTGGCGGAGCAGTCCGCCCGGGACCTGGCCACGGCGACGCGGATCGATCCGGACGGTTGGGGGAAGCGCCCGTTGCCCCGCCGCCTCGGCGAAGCGGCCGCGAGCCTATTCAATCCCGTTTTGTGACCTGCGGACCGACGGCCGCGGCGGGCCCCTTGTCCGCCCAAGCCCCCGGGGGATACCCTATCCGTCAGACACGGCCCTCCGGCAAAGGATGCAGCGTTGAAGACCCCTCGCCGGAGATTCGGCGCCGCCGTTGGCGAGGCAGATCCGTCCGCGGTGGCGGCCCGTCCCGCGCTCGCGTTGGCGGGGATCGTCGCCCTGCTGGCCTGGATCTTCCTGCTGGATTTGATCTTCCCGCTGGGGGTGGCCGCGGGGGTGCCGTACATCACCGCGGTGCTGCTGGCGCTGTGGCTGGAGAGCGATCGGGTGCGGGTGGGCGTCGCGGTGGCGGCGGGCCTGCTGACGATCCTGGGCTTCTTCCTGCCTGAGCCGCACGGAGTGGGCTTCTGGATCGGCCTCGAGAACCGGCTCATCGCGCTGTTTGCGATCAGCGTGACGGCGGTGCTGGGCCAGCGATTGCTGATCCAGACGCGGGAGGTCCGGGAGCGGGAGCGGCGCCTGAGGGCGGTGTTGCTCGCCGCCCCCGACGCGATCCTGACTGTGGACGCCGACGCCCGAATCGAGTCCTGCAATCCCGCCGCCGGGGCGATGTTCGGCCGGCGGTGCGAACTGCTGATCGGCACGCCGCTATCGGCGCTGTTGCCGGACGTGGACGCCGATCAGCCGCCCGCCTCCCGGCTCCGCACCCTCGACGCGCAACGCTCGGACGGGTCGCGGTTCCCCGCGGAGGTCTCTATCAGTCGGTTCCCCCGGGCAGACGACGAGGCGGCGTTCGGCGGCCGCACCGCCGGCGACGAGCCCGGCACGCCGGAGCAGGTGGCCGTCGTCCGCGACGTCACCGTCCTCCGCGACGCCCAGCAGCGCACGTTGCGAACCCAGCGGCTGGCCGCCGTCGGCGAAACGCTGGCCGTGCTTTCCCACGAGGTCCGCAACGAATTGCTGGCCTTCCGCATCGGCCTGAAGATCCTCGCGGACGAACTCGACCCGCAGGCCTCGAAACTGATCGCCGATCTGCAGGCGAGCGAACTCCGCCTCTCCCGGCTGTTCGAGGACGTCCGCCACCACGCCGGCCCCATCCGCCTGAACCCCGGGCCCTGTCGGCTGACGGAGGTGTGGCGACGGGCCTGGAACGCCTGCGACCGCAACGGCCGTGAGACGGAACTGATCGAATGCTTCACTGGGGCGGGGACGAACCCGGGCGACGACGGCGCGACCTGCGTGGCGGACGCCTTCCGGCTCGAGCAGGTGTTCCGCAACCTCTTCGAAAACGCCCTCGCCGCCTGCTCGGATCCGGTGCGGATCGAGGTGCGGGTGAGCCGGGAGGAGGGCCTGAACGGCGAGGCGTTGCGGATCAGCGTCCGCGACAACGGCCCGGGGCTCACGCCGGAGGCGCGACGAAAAGCCTTCGAGCCCTTCTTCACCACCAAATCGGACGGCACGGGGCTGGGCTTGGCGATCTGCAGCCGCATCCTCGACGCCCACGGCGGCTCGCTGACCCTGCGGGAGCCGGCCAGTTCGAAAGGCGCGGGGCGGGGGGCTCAGTTCGACCTGATCCTGCCGCTTTCCGGAAACGCCTCGACGGCGGCGCTGCGGGAGATGATCGAGGTCTGAGCCGGCCCCCCGCTCAGCGAGGAGGCCGGCCCGACGGGGCGCGGCCGTTCAGGCGGCTTCCTGGAAGACCCGCTGCAACTCTTCCAGGCTGGTGACGCCCTCGGCGACCAGCCGCAGACCTTCGCTCTCGAAGGAGGGCATGCCGTCGGCCCGGATCTGCTGCTTGAGGGCCGATCCGCTGGGCTTGGTGCGGAGGATCTCCTTGACCCCGTCGGTCATCCGCAGGACGGCGAAGATGCCGGTGCGGCCGAGGTAGCCCACGCCGCCGCAGCGCCGGCAAGGTTCGTAGTCCTCCGCCTCCATCACCTCTCGGCCGGGCGGGCGGTAGAGCACGTCGGTCTCGGGCGGCAGATTGACCTTCGCCACCAGCTTGGGGTTGGGGCGGAACGCCTGCTTGCACTTGCCGCACAGCTTGCGGATCAGCCGCGGCTGGATCAGGCCGTTGACCCGATCGGCGATCAGCGACGGGTCGCCGGACCACTTGCACAACTGCCCGATGCCGGACACGAGGTCCTTCGCCGCCAACTCGGCGATGATGGAGAGGTCCTCGCCGAACTTCACGGCGCGCTGGGCCTCCTCCTGCGTCTTGATGCGGTTGAGGTAGATCACGTCCGCCTCCGCCCGGATCACGCGGACGATCGCGTCGTCCAGCGACTCGCCCTTATTGGGGGTGAAGTCAGTGAGCGTGTGCAGGTCCCGCCCGCCGAGGTCGCCGATCGCATAGATGTTGTATACGTAGCTGTCCACGCTGCGGAGCACGCCGAACGTGGTGGTCGTCACGCCGGAGAGCGGCGGGCCGACGATGAACAGCCCGCCCTTGGCGCCGCCCGCCATCTCGCGGATCAGCTCCTTGAGGTCCGGCGGGAAACCGAGTTCCTCCGGCTTCTCGAGCTTCTCGTTCTGGTTTTCGGCCCGGACGGTCAGCCGTTCGGTCTGGCCGGCGGGTTCGGTGTCGATGCGGAGGACGTATTTCACGCCGTCCAGATCCGCCTTGATGCCGCCGGACTGAGGTTGGTCGCGAACCTTCACGTCCAACCCGGCCAGCAGCTTGAGCACCTGGGTGATGGCCGCCGCCTGACGGGCCGGCATGCGGCCGCCGGGGTAGGCGACGCCGTCGATGTAGGTGCGAACCGCCGCGGCGGGGCCGCGGGTGTCCAGACGGACCATCTCGCCGCGGCGGGAGAGGGCGTCGGAGATCATCTCCCGGGCGGGGCCGAGGCCGACGCGGGCCACGGAGGCGTGCGCGCTCATGTCCACCGGATCGCCGGAGAGCGGGCCGCGGAAGGTGACGAGGTCGAACTCGGGTTCCTGTTCCTCGTCGTCTTCGGCAGGCTGTGGAGCGTTGCGGCGGCCGAACATGGTGCGTCTCCGGTCTGTGGGCCGGCGGATCGCCGGTCGCGGTCTCCCATCATCCCCGGCAGGGCGTCGATTGCCAATGGGTCCGGGGGGACGGGGCGCCGCTCGGCGCCGCTTCGCCGGGGGTTACCGCGGCTTCGCCGGTTGGGCGGGGGCGGCGCTGGCGCCGACCCGCGCCTGCCCGGTCGGACACAGGTCCAGCAACGGGCAGCGGGGACACTTCGGCGCCCGGTACTGGCAGACCCGCTGGCCGAGGAACATCAGCAGTTCGTGGTGGTCGTAGACCTGCTGGCCGTCCCAGTCGTCCGGCAGCAGGGCTTCGAGTCGGGCGTGGGAGGGGCCGACGGCAAGCGACTTCGGAATCAGCCCCACCCGCTGGGCGACGCGGTGATGGTGGCTGTCCACCGGCAGCGCCGGCCGCCGCAGCCGGGAGAAACTGAGAACCGCGGCGCTGGTCTTCGGGCCGACGCCCGACAGCTCTTCCAGCCACGCCCGGGCCTCGGGGACCGGCAGGTCGGCGAGGAAGTCGAGCGCGTCGTCGTCGACGTGCCCGCGGGCCTCGGCGATGCGACGCAGGATCTCCTGGAGCCGCGGGGCCTTCTGCTCCGGCCAGGTGCAGGGGGCGAGTTCCTCTTCGACCTGCTCCGTCGGGGCGTCGCGGACCTGTTCCCAGGTGGAGAACCGCTTTCGCAGCTGCTTGAACGCCCGGCCGCTGTCCGCATTGCGGGTGCGGTGCGACAGGAACGAACTGACCAGCTCCGCCATCGGCGAGAGGCTGTGAAAGTAGGGCACCGGGCAGCCGTACTCCTTGCACAGCCGGCGGTGGATCTCCAGCGCCAGCGCCGACTTCTCGGCCTGCACGGCGGCAGCGGGGACGACAGGCATGAGCGGCGACCGGGGCGGGAGCGGACGCGCCACCATCCCCCACCGCGGAGGGGCTTCGCATCAGACGCGAGCGGCGCCTCCCGCTGGGGGAACGGCGGGGGGAGCCCGGGGGGAGCCGCCCGTCAGGCGTCGCGGCCGGGGGTGCGACGCCGCTGTTTCTTCTCGGACCGCTCCTTCTTCGCCGCCAGTCGACGACGCTGGGAGCCCTTCGTGGGCTTGGTCTTCCGGCGGGTCTTCGGCGGCCGGGCGACGTTGGAGAGCATGTCCCGCAGGCGTTCCAGCACCGCCTCCCGGTTGCTGGGCTGGTCGCGGTATTCGTCGCAGTTCATCACCAACTCGCCGTCGTTGTTGATGCGGGTGCGGTACTGCTGGCAGAACCGCTCCTTCACGCCCTCCGGCAGGCTGGGGCTGTTGACCACCGGCCACCGCAGGACCGCTTTGGTCTCCACCTTGTTGACGTTCTGCCCGCCCGGCCCGCTGCTGCGGGCGTAGGTGAGCGTGAACTCGTCCGTCGGCACCCGCAGCGTCTGCGTGACGGTCAGATGCGACGGCAGCGACATAACGGGCGAGGCGAGGGCGAGGCGAGCGGGGGGCGTCAGCCCCCTGAGACACGGGGAGCGGCGGCATCGTACCGGCCCCGATTCGGAGAACAGGACGATTCTCCCCGCGATCGGACCGCGAACGGCGTAAGAAGCTGTCGGCCGGGACGAATCCCCCTGCCGTATCCAAGTCCTATCGCGAACCCCGATGATCCACTTCGACCCCGTCTACTTCCTTCTCGCCCTCCCGCCGTTGGCCCTGATGCTGTGGGCCCAGTGGCGGGTGAAGAGCAACGTTGCCGCCGGCGGCCGCGTGGGGGCGAACATGACCGGCGCCGCCGCAGCCCGGCTGATCCTCGACCGGGCCGGCTTGCAGCACGTCCGCATCGAGCCGGTGGAGGGCGAGTTGTCCGACCACTACGATCCCCGCGACAAGACGCTGCGGCTCTCGCCGGAGATCTACGGCCGCCGCAGCGCCGCCGCGGTTGGCATCGCCGCTCACGAGGCCGGGCACGCGTTGCAGGACGCCACCAACTACGGCCCGATGGCCCTGCGGGCGATGGCCGTGCCCGCCGCGACCGCCGGCGGCAAGATCGCCAGTATCGCCGTCCTGGGCGGGTTCCTGGCGATGTGGATCGGGGCGTACAGCTTCGCCCAACCGCTGATTCTGCTGGGCATCCTGGGGTACGGGGCGATTCTTGCCTTTCAGGTAATCAACCTGCCGGTCGAGTTCGACGCCAGCAACCGGGCCAAGCGGCTGGTGACGGAACTGGGCATCGTGGACGCCGAGGGCGGCCGCTGGGTCAACAAGTGCCTGAACGCCGCCGCGTGGACCTACGTCGCCGCCACCCTCAGCACCGCCGCGACGATGCTGTACTACATTCTCGTCTACAGCCGCATGAACAACCAGCGGTAGCCGCGCCGCCTGTCGGCGACGGCGAACCGGGGCGGGCGGAGCAGGGCGGCGGGGTTAGGACCCCCGCCGCACGCTGAACCGGGCGAGGCGTTCCAGCAGGCCCTTTGCCGGGGAATCCGGCAGGACGTCCAACCGGGCGATCGCGGCGGCGGCCCGTTCGCGGGCCGTCGCCGCGGCGCTTTCCAACGCCCCGGTTTGCTTCAGTAACGGCAGGAGACGATCGCGGGCGTCGGCGGTCGGATCGGCCAGCAGCGCCTTGAGTTCCTGGACCTTGCCGTGCGGCAGTCGGTCCCGCAGGCGGATGATCGGCAGGGTGAGCTTCTTTTCGACGAGGTCCGAACCGAGCGTCTTGCCCACGCAGCCCTCCTCCCCGACGAGATCGAGCAGGTCGTCGGCGATCTGAAAGGCGACGCCGAGGTCTTCGCCGTAACCCCGGAGGGCGGCGGCCGTCGCCGCGTCGGCTCCGGCGTGCACGGCGCCCAGTTCGGCGCTCACTGCCGTCAGGGCCGCGGTTTTGCCGGCGACGATGCGGAAGTACTCGGCCTCCGTCAGGTCGACGTTGCCGCGTTCGTGGATCTGGGTCAGTTCGCCCTCGCAGACGGCGTTGGTGGCGGCGCCGATCGCCCGGCAGGCGGCGGCGTCGACGGTCGCGGCGAGGTGAAAGGCGTGCGTGAACAGGAAGTCCCCGAACAGCACCGCCGTGCGGGGGTTCCAGCGGGAATGCACCGTGGCGACATGCCGGCGGACGTCCGCCCCGTCCAGCACGTCGTCGTGCACCAGCGTGGCGGCGTGGACCATCTCCACGACCGCCGCCAGCGTGTGATGCTTCGCGTTCACCCCCCCGCAGGCGGCGCCGGCCAGCAGGGTGAGGATCGGCCGCAACCGCTTGCCGCGGTACTTCGCCACATGGTCCCGCACGTCGCGGACGGCGGGGTGTGAGCTTGCCAGTTCTTCCGCGTACAGCCGTTCGCAGGCGGCGAGGTCCTTGCCGACGAGGCCGACGACTTCGGCGAGCAGGTCCGCTTCCGAGGCGCCCGTCCCCCCTCCGCGGACGCTGGTCATGGCGGGGGGCGGGGCGGTCGCGGCGGTCATGGGGGGGCAACCGGCGGCGGCGTCCGCGATTCACCCAGTCGCCGGGCCGGGCGCCACAAACCGGAGGCGACAGGTCGGATCGGACGGACGGCCCGGTCCGACGGCGTTTGCGGGGGCGGGGCGGGGGCACCAAGCTTCGCCCCCCGTCGCCTCTCCGACTTCGCTCTCTCGCCCAATTCGACCGATTATGCACGTCCCTCGCGCCGCGGCCCTCAGGCGACTGGCCCTCCTGCTCCTGACGACGAGCGTCCTGCCGGCGGCGCTGCCCGCGCAAGACGCCGTGGCGACCGAACGGCGTCTGGCCGGCGCGACCGACGCCGAGGTCCGGGCGTTCGAACTGGAAGTGATGGAGAAGGTCGCCGACCTGGCCCTTGTCCCGCCGACGCTGAACACGTCGCCGCTGCCGGAGTACGACTACGACCGGCTCGACTACGGCATGACGATCGGCGTCGCCGGCACCCCGAAGGGCCGCCTCTGGGCCTGCTGGGTCGCCGGCGGGGACAGCCCGGAGGCGTATTTCGTCCTCGCCACCAGCGACGACCGGGGGGAGACGTGGTCCAAGCCGCGGCTGGTGCTGGACTCCCACTCCGAGAACCTGCCCCGCGACCGCAGCATTCTCGTCGGCAACCTCTGGACCGACCCGACCGGCCGGCTGTGGCTGTTCTTCGATCAGTCGATGGACATGTTCGACGGCCGGGCCGGCGTCTGGGCGACGGTCTGCGACAACCCCGACGGCGACGCCCCGCAGTGGTCCCCGCCGCGGCGGATCTGGCACGGGGTCACGCTGAACAAGCCCACCGTGCTCGCCGACGGGCAGTGGATGCTGCCGGTCTCCCTGGACCAGCGCGGCGGGTTCGGGCCGTTCCGCGGCTGCTTCCCCGAACTGGACCCGCACCGGGGGGCGAACGTGTTCGTCTCCGCCGACGAGGGCCGCACCTGGGAGCGCCGCGGGAATGCCGTCTTCCCCAACCCCGATTGGCATGAGCACATGGTCGTCGAGCGGAATGACGAGTCGCTCTGGATGCTCGCCCGCACCTCGAAGGGGATCATGGAGAGCCGCTCGACCGACGGCGGCGAAACCTGGTCCGAGCCGACGGCGTCCGCGATTCGTCACCCCGTCGCCCGGTTCCACATCCGGCGGCTCCAGTCCGGCCGTCTGCTGTTGATCAAGCACGGCGACCGGATTGACGCCCACGCCGGCCGCGTCCAACTGAGCGCCTGGCTCTCCGCCGACGACGGCGCGACCTGGGAGGGCGGGCTGGTCCTCGACGAGCGGAAGGGCGTCAGCTACCCCGACGGCTTTCAGGCCGCGGACGGCACGATTTTCATCTCGTACGACCGGGAACGCTCCGCCCTCGGCGAGATCCTGCTGGCCCGCTTCACGGAGGAGGACGTACTGGCCGGGAAACTCGTCGATCCGGACTCCCGGTTGAAGCTGCTCATCAGCCGTCCGCTCGGCCTGAAGGCCAAGGCCCCGGGTCAGGACTGATCCGCGGCGCCCCCGTCCGCCGGGCGTCGCCAGTCGCCGCTGCGTCCGCCGGTTTTGCGGAGCAGGCGGACGGCCTCGATCGTCATCCCGCGGTCGACGGCCTTGACCATGTCGTAAACCGTCAGGGCCGCGACGGAGGCGGCGCAGAGGGCCTCCATCTCCACCCCCGTCCGCCCGGTGCAGGTCACGGCCGCGGTGACGGTCAGCCGGTCCGGCGGTTGGGAGGTGAAGTCCACCGTCACCCCGTCCAACGGCAGCGGATGGCAGAGGGGGATGAGCGACCCAGTGTTCTTCGCCGCCTGAATCCCGGCGATCCGGGCGACCTGCCGCACGTCCCCCTTCTTGCCGTCACCGGCGAGAATCAGGTCCAGCGTGGCCGGCTGGCAGCGGACGGTCGCCTCCGCGACGGCGGTGCGTTGGGTCACCGGCTTGGCGGCGACGTCCACCATCCGGGCGGCGCCGGTCTCGTCGAAGTGAGTGAGGGACACGGGGGCAGGTTGAAGGTTGAAGGACGAAGGCGAGCGGGGGGCGTCAGCCCGCCGTGTGTTCTTGTGGGAGGGAACGGAGGAGGATCGCGATCGTCAGGGCGGCGGAGCTCCGGTGGCCGCGGCTCTGAGCCTCATCGCCCCCCACTCCGCCTCGGTCGGTCTGGGAACTTCCGCATCGACTGGGGCGACGGCGAGCACGACGCCCTGTCGCCGCATCACCAGACGGCCCGGGAGGAACCGGGCGGGGCGGTCGATTAGCAAGGTCTCGTAAGGCGGAGTGTATGGCTCCGCGATCGCTTGCCAGTAGGCTCGGCGGGCGAATCGGATCGTGCCGAAGACGTCGAGTTCATGGAAGCCGAAGGCGAGCCCGGAAGGCGAGTCGCCACCTAAGCCGTCGGCCTGTTCGAGCGGCGACAGCATCTCCCACGTGTCATTCCGCCGCCGCACCGCCGGCGAGGCGGCCGCCCGGTCGTCGTCCGCGAACTGGTGCAGCGCCGGAGCGACGAAGAACGGGGCGTTCGTGTGAGCCTGCCGGTCCGCCGCGTTCAGCAAGTCCCGCGTGACCGCGTCCCCCCAGTAGTTCCGCTCAAACCCCAGTCGGTCCGCCCCCCACAGCCCGCCGACGACTGCCGAGTAGGAACTCAGCCAGACCGGGCTCATCCAGACCACGTTGACCCCCTGAACCGCCAGCAACCCCACCACCGCCGGCACCGCGAGCTTCGGCCGCCAATCCTTCAGGCGTTCGAACAACAACCCGGCCCCCCGACCGGCCAACAGCGCCAGCGGGGGGAAGATCACCAGCCAGAGTCGCACGCCGTCGTACAGGCTCTCCCCGCGGGTGCTGACGAGGGCCAGCGGGACGAGGACCGCGGCGGTGAACAGGGTGAGGGGTGAGGAGGGAGGGGGGAGGGGGGACGAGCCTGCGGTTCCCAATTTTTCACGCCTTACTCCTCCCTCCTCACCCCTCACTCCTCCCCAGATGCCTCCCCGCCAAGCCCCATACAGAGCCAACGCCGTGATCCCGACCGGGACCGTGGCGAGGGTCATCACCAGCGGGTAGTGCCAAGGAGTCGGATCGAACTCCTCACCGTTCCAGACCTGGCCGAGGTAGTAGTTCCGAATCGGCAGGCGGTCGGTGATCGTGCCGAGGAACGCCGCCCCATGCTCGCTCGGGTTGAGCCAGAGATAGGGCCAGCCGACGAAGAAGACGCACAGTCCCACGCCCCCGAAGACCGCGACAGGGCCGATCGCCCGCCACCCTTCCTTCCAGCCGTGCTCCCGCCAAGCGTGGTAGAGCGCCCAGACAGCGACCGTTGGGCCGAGCAGCGCCCCCTGAATCTTGCAGAGCAGGGCGAGGCCGAACAGCAGCCCGCACAGGGCCGGCCGTTTGAACGTCGTGACGCGAGGGTTCCACCACGCCGCCACGCCGCACAGGCAGGCGGTGAAGAAGAGGTTCGTGACCGTCTCCAGCGAGGCGATGTGCGCGTGTCCGAACACCCGCGGCATGAGGATCAGGCTCGCCCCGGCCGCCAACCCAGTCGGCAGGCCGTACCAGCGGGTTCCGCAGAGCACCAGTAGCCCCACGGTCAGCGCGAACGCCGCAGCGCTGCCGACCCGAGCCCGGGCCACGCTGAAGAAGCCGCCGGGGCTTTCGGGAGCGTGAGCCCACCAGGCGAGGTCGTGCCACAGTCCCAGCCAGAGCTTCGCCAGCGGCGGGTGGTCCGCCATGTAGCCGGCGTCGGTGTCGAAGATTTCGCCGAGCGTCCGCGGGTCCAGCAGCGCCAGCCCGAAATGCCGTGCCGCGGCGAGGTAGACGCCCTGCTGCGTGTAGAAGCCTTCGTCGACCGTGAGCCCCGGCCCCTGCGGCATGCCGGGATCGGCCCCGCCGGGATCGAGCTGACAGAGCACGGCGACGAACGCGATCGCCGCGGCGGCGACCGGCGGCGCCCAACGCCGGAGTCGGGCGGACCGGGAGGGTTCGGTGGCGGGCGAATCGACGGGGGAAGGACTCACCCGGCCGAGTTTAGCCGGGGCGCATGAAAAACCCCCGCCCCCCAAAATGATCGGAACGATCGCTTGGGGGGCGGGGATTTCACGCGGGGTCGCCGGTTCTCCCCGCTCGGCGCCGCCGTATCGGCCCGGCCCCGCTTGGGGGGAGAGCCGGCCCGGGATGCGGGCCGGGGACGCGGCGGCGGGAACGGGGCGCCGGCCGGGGACCGGCGGCGAACCGGCGACGGGGCGACTACGCCAGCTGCTTTTTGCGGCTGACGAGGGTCTTGATCCGTTCGGCCAAAAGGGCGGTGTCGAACGGTTTGCGGAAGGTCTCGTTGAAGAGCGTGCGGTCGAAACCGCTGGCGCTGTCTTCGTCGGAGATCAGGCCCACCAGCACGGTGTCGCTGTACTGGGCGTTCTTCCGCAGGTTGGCGGCGATCATCAGCGCTTCGCTGCGGCCCATGACGAAGTCGATGACGACGCCGTCCGGGTGCAGGGATTCCGCCTGGATGCCCGCCTCAAAGCCGCTAGCGGCGGTCTCGAGCTTGAACTCGTTCTCGCCGAGCATCTCGGTCAATCCGGCGAGCACTTCGCCCCCGGTCCCGACGACGAGCAACTTGCCCATCGCCTCGTCTTCCAACTCCCCGAGGGGCATCCCGTGTTCCTTGAGGAACCGGATGAGATGCTCGCGGGGGATACGGCGGTCTTGCGACCCCGGAATGCGATAGCCGCGCAGCCGACCGGAGTCGAACCACTTGCTAACGGTACGGGGGGCGACCTTACAGATCTTGGCGACCTGCCCGGTCGTGAAAATCGTTCTCATGTGCGGGCTCTCCTGAGTTTTTGGGCCGACCGTCGGGGGCGTCATGCCCCCGGTTCCCCCCGCCGTCCGCCCGGCCCCCGTAAAACGGGGGCCGGGTGAGCGGTCGGGTCGGGGGGAGGTAGGGCGGCCCGAGGGTCGTCAACGGGTCAAAATGGGGGACGTCCGGCCGGCGGGTCGAACCAGCCGGACGACGGGAACGACCGCGAATCCGCCGTTGGCCCGAACATCCCGCCTCGTCCCCACAGCGGAGAGAAGCGGTCTGGCGGGCACCGCAGCGGCAGGCCGTCCGGGGGGAAACTTCGTCACCATCGCCGCGTCGCCTTGAGCAGGACCGACCCACACGACCCGTCGGAACCCTATTTCGCTAGCGGAGTTACGCCCGCTCGGGACGACCCCGATGTCCGCGGGCGCGAACCGTCGGCGTCGCGTGCGAACTGCCCCGCCCCCCGGACGCTGCCGTCGTCAGGATCGGAGCGATTCTCCCGATTCGGGGCGAAATCGGCTGGATTCCCCCAACCCGGCGGCCGGCGCCGCTCCCCGACGGGCGGAGCGTCCGGCCGACCGGCTACACTCCGGCCGACACGGCCCGCTCGCCCGTCGTTTCCGCCCCGCTCCCGCACGTTCGCCACGTTCGCGCCGCACGTCTTTACCGTACCGAGCCCGCCGTCGATGACCCCCCGCGAAGTTCTCGCCCTCTGCCGTGAACGCGACCTCAACGCGGTCGATCTGCGCTTCATGGACTTCCCCGGCACGCAGAAGCACTTCACGCGGCCGCTCTCGCGGCTGACGGAAGCCAGCTTCGAGGAGGGGTTCGGTTTCGACGGCTCCGGCATGCGGGGCTGGCAGGCCGTCAACGAGTCCGACCTGCTGGTCGTCCCGCAGGCGGACACCGCGATGGTCGACCCCTTCATGGAGCGCACGCTGGCGCTGACCTGCACCGTTCGCGACCCCGTCACCGGCGAGGACTACCCCAAGGACCCCCGCAACATCGCGCGCAACGCCGAGCGCTACATGCGGAGCCTCGGCATCGCGGACGAAGCGCTGATCGGGCCGGAGGCGGAGTTTTTCGTGTTCGACTCCGTGGCGTTCGATTCCAACACGCACGAATCGTTCTACCACCTGGACAGCGCCGAGGGGCAGTGGACCCGCGGCCGCCGCGGCGTGGGGCCGAGCGGCACCGGCGTGGGCTCCGGGGGCGTCTCCAACAGCGGTTACCAGGTCCGGCAGGGGGAGGGCTACTTCCCCACGCCCCCGACCGACACGCTGCAGGATCTCCGCGGAGAGATCATGCGGGTTTTGGAGGAGGTGGGCATTGCCGCGGAGGGGCATCACCACGAGATCGCCACCGCCGGCCAGTGCGAGGTCGACATGCGATTCGCCCCGCTGCTGAAGACCGCCGACAACCTGCTGCGCTACAAATACGTGGTGAAGAACGTCGCCGCCCGCCGCGGCAAGACGGCCACCTTCATGCCCAAGCCGCTCTACGACGACGCCGGCAACGGACTGCACCTTCATCTCAGCTTATGGAAGGACGGCGCCCCGCTGTTCGCCGGCGGGAACTACGGCGGGCTCTCCGACATCGCCCTGCACGCGCTGGGCGGCATCCTGGCCCACGCCCCGGCCCTGTTCGCGTTCTGCTGCCCGACGACCAACAGCTATAAGCGGCTCGTTCCCGGCTTCGAGGCGCCGGTGAACCTCACCTACTCCTACCGCAACCGCTCCGCGGCGGTCCGTATCCCGGTGAACGCCCAGCGGCCGGAGGACAAGCGGTTTGAGTTCCGCGTCCCCGACCCCAGCTGCAACGCCCACCTCGCCTGTGCGGCGCTGCTGATGGCGGCACTCGACGGCGTCCAGAACCGCATCGACCCCGGCCCGCCGCTGGACAAGGACCTCTACGATCTGGGCAGCGAGGAGGTGCGGGACGTGCCCCCCGTCCCGGCAACCCTCGCCGAGGCCCTCGCCGCCCTGCGGAAGGACCACGAGTTCCTGCTGCGGGGCGACGTGTTCACCGAGGACGTGATCGACACCTGGATCCGGGTGAAGACGGAGCACGAGGTCCTCGCCGTCCGCCGCCGCCCCCACCCGCACGAGTTCGCCCTCTACTACGACGTGTGAGCACGTCGTCTGAGGGCGGACGGGCCGAGATTGCAGCCCGGTCCCCCGCTTGCGGTTTCGCGGGGGGCAGGAAGTCCGGGGCCCCGCGAAGCCGCAAGCGATCGCCCCGCGCCGTGCGGGCCTCGGTACGGCGAGGTTCCGGCGCCTACTCCGCGGCCCCGACCGGCTCCGGTTCCGGCTCGGGAGCCGCCAGCGGGGCGTCGCCGAGGGCGTCCAGCACGCGGGACAGCAGTTCGTCGTCGTCCACCCGCTCCTCGGCGAGCGCCGCCGGGTCCGGGTGCAGCGCCCGCAGCGTGGCGACGTGCCCGGCGGCCTCGGCGTCGTCGCACCGCACCAGCGCCCCGACCAGCGCCTTGAGCACGGCGGGGGCGAACGGTTCTTCCCTCAGCCCGCCGGCTTCCGCCGGCACGGGCGGCAACCGCGTGGCGACCGCCGCCGCCGCGGACCGCACCGCCGGCGTGCGGGCCGCGAGGCCGGCGAGAACCACCCGGTCCAACTCCTCCCGGGCGGCTTCCGCCTCGCCGAGATCCGGCGCCGCCGCCAACCCCCGCAGCGCCGCCGCCCGCACCGCCGCGAGCGTGTCCTCCGTCGCCCCGATCAGCCCCAGCAGCACGCGGTCCCAGGTCTCGCGGTCGGCGGCAGCGTTCGGGCAGAGCCGGCCGAGCGCCTCCGCCGAAGCCGCCCGCACCGCCGGTTCGCGGTCGTGGAGCGTCTCCAGGAGTCCTAGAAGAGTCGCGGACTCCACGCCGGGAGTCCGTGACTCCCGATCTGGGAGTTGCGCAGCGTCCCACACGGCGGCCAAACGGCGGGCCGGGCGTTTGTGGTGCAGTTCCTTCCGCACCGCGGCCTCCGTCGGCGGTGAGGAGTCGCGGAGCGAGGCGGCGGTGAAGCGGGCGTCGCCGGCCTTGCGGAGGTACTTCAGCCCCCCGGTGACGGCCGCGGCGGCGTCGCCGCGGAGTTCGCCCAGCCAGGGCGGATCGCTGGACGCTCCGCCCGCCTCCTGCCGGACGTGCCAGAGCAGGGCGAGGGCGTAGCCGATCTCCCGGCTGGTCAGCCCGCGGTCGCCCGGGGCCGCGGCCTCTGGAGCGTCGGCGAGGCACAGGAACAGCCCGCACCCCAGCGCGGTCGCCACGAGGTCCACCGCCCGCAGATCCGCCTCGCCCTCGCCGAAGTGCATGCGGCGGCAGGCTCCCCGGACCAGCGCCGCCCCGAGCGTCGGCGGATCGGCGATGGCACTGCGGGGAACGGGGATCGCGTTCTTGTCCGTCGAGAGATGGGCGTCGCCGTCGTACCAGGCGAGCGTCGGCGTGACCGGCGCCGGGCCCAGCCGGTCCACGAGGCGGGCGAACAGGCGGTCGACGTCCTCGGTCGAGCGGGTCCCGCCCATCGCCTCGGACGGTTTCAGTTGGCCCTCGGCAGGGGCGTCGCCCAGCCCCAGCCGCTCCGGGCCGAACTGGCGGGCGACGTCGCCCAGCCGTCGTTCAATCCACGCCTGCTCCAGCGTTTCGAGGGGCGGGCGGGGGGCGAACAGACCGAACATGCGGGCGGCGGTTGGGGCGAGGGAAGGGGAACGACCGTCGGCGAGGACTGTGCCGACCGGCGATGATCGCGGCAAACGGTCGCACGGAAACGGTCGATGCATGCGAGGCGGTCGCCGTGCCGACCGAAGGGTTCGTCCCGCCTCTCCTCCTCGATCCGAACGCCCTGCCATGCCCCCCCTCGATCTGTCCCGACCCGGTCACGCCCCCTATCCGGCGTCCGTGGGGCAGTACTGTCCGAAAACGTATGGCCTGGGGGCGGGGCAGCGGTTGATCGTGCGGACCCGGGCGACGGTCGGACGGGCGGCGGCGTCGGTGGTGGCGGCTCGCTCGTCCGCCCCCGGGGCGGTGCGCGTCGCCTCGACCGATCGCCGGCCCCCCGGCTGAACGGCGACCCGGCGGAACGGCCTCCGGGCTGAACGAAACGACGCCGTGGCGGTAGACTCCGCCATGGCCGTTTCTCCCCCGTCCGCCGACGCCGCTCCCGCCGTCGGTTCCGTCGCCGCCCCGAGTTCGCCGACGCTGGTGCGGCCGGCCGTCCAGAGCGACGTGCCGGCCGTGCACGCGTTTATCCGCCCGTTCGTCGCCACCGGCCGTCTGCTGGAGCGGACGATGGACGAGTTGGAGGAACTCGTGCCGACCGGCTTCGTCGCGGTCGACCCGGACGCCGCTGCGGCGGGGGACGGCGCCCCGGAACCCGCCGACGGGCGGGTGGTGGGCTTTGCGGCGCTGGAGATCTACTCGCCCAAGCTGGCGGAAGTCCGCAGCCTCGCGGTCTCGGACGCCTACCGCGGCAAGGGCGTGGGCAGGGCGCTGGTCGCCCGCTGCGTGGCCCTCGCCCGCCAGCGGAACGTGCTGGAGGTCATGGCCGTGACCAGCAGCGAATCGTTCTTCACTGGCTGCGGGTTCGACTTCACCCTGCCCGGCGAGAAGAAGGCGCTGTTCCTGCAAACCCGCGACGTCCCCGCCCGCCCCGTCGAGGGCTGAGGCGGGAACGCCCCGCGTCCGCCGTCAGGCGGACGGTTCCTCCGACTCTTCCGGCTCCGGCGTGGGGTCCGGCTGCGGTTCGGGTTCCGGCGCGGGATCGGGGCTGGGGTTCGGATTCGGCGCCGGGTCCGGCTGCGGCTCGGGCGGGGTGCCGGGTTCGGGGGTCGGGTCCGGGGTCGGAGGGGTATCCGGCTGCGGTTCCGGCGTCGGCGGGTCGGCCATCGCCGGTTCGTCGGACGAACCCTCCGCGGCGGACTCCTCGCCGGCGGGGGCGTCGGCCGGCGCTTCGGGGGCCTGCTCCGAGGACTCCTCGGTCATCGCCTCCTCGGGGGCTTCGTTCGCCAACTGCGGCTCGGGGGCAGGCTCGTTGCCCGGCGTCGGGTCCTCCATCTCCGGGCCGGCGAGGGCGGAGAAGTCCGCCCCGGCGTCCTCCGCGGTTCCCTCAGCCGCGGCGCTGCCGGCGTCGGCGGCCCATTCGGAGCGGGGGACGATCCGGGCGGTGGTGATGGTGTCCAACTCGGGGAAGTTCTTCTCCAGGTAGGCGGCGCCGCGGGCTTCAATCGTGCCTTGATCCTGCACCTCCTCGGCATGGAACTTCGCCGGGACGTCGCCGCCGGAGACGATTTCCGCGAAGGGGCTGAAACCCTGCGGATCGAGGCTGCCGGAGTTGTCCCCGAGGTTGATGAACATCTGCGTGGTGCGGGTGTTCGGGCCGCTTTTGGCGAAGCTGAGGGTGCCGGGCGTGTTGCTGGCCCGGACCGGTTCGTCCTTCATGTCCGTGCCCTGCCAACGGGCACTGTCCGCGGGGTCGGCGGCGAGGCCGAACTGGGCCACGAATCCGGGGATCACCCGGAAAAAGGCGGCGCCGTCAAAGTAGCCTTCCTCGACCAGCGTCTTGAAGCGGGCGGCGCCGAGGGGCGCCCATTCCGGCCGGGCCTCGACGACGAACGGGCCTTCCGTGGTGACGAACTCCACGCGGAAGGGCTCCAGGTTCGCGGCGTCGTCCGCGGGGGCCGGGTTGGCCTTGGCGTCGGCCTCGTCCTCAGCGGTGAACGAGGGGGCGTTCGGGTCTTCGTAGTCGCGGATGCAGCCCACGGACAGCAGGCCGACGCAGGCGAGCGCGGCGAGGGCGGCGCCTGGGAAGGGCGAGGGAAACCGGGGCGGGGGCGGGACGCGCATGGCGGCGGGCAGTGCGGGAACGACGGGTTGAGGCCGCGGAGTGTACCGATCGGGTCCGGTTCGGTCCTCATGCCTCGGCCGCCGGTCCGCCAGCCGGGCCGCCGGCCGGGTTGCGATCGCGGCGCCGGGCGCCGGACACTCCCCCGGCCCCCTTTCCGCCCCCGCACTGATCGATTGCTGTGCCTCGTCCCTCCGGCCGCGAACCCGGCCAGCTGCGCGAACTGACCGTGCAGCGGCCGTTTCCCAGCGCCGCGGCCGGCAGCGTGCTGATCGCCGCCGGCGACACCGTGCTGCTGTGCACCGCCTCCGTGACCGAGGGCGTGCCCCCCTGGCGGGTGAACCGGGAGGACCCGGCCCGGTCGAAGGGCTGGGTGACGGCGGAGTACGCCATGCACCCCGGTAGCACCCCCGGCCGCAAGTCGCGGGGGACCGACGGCCGGGCCACGGAGATCCAACGTCTGATCGGCCGCAGCCTGCGGGCCGCGGTGGACTTCGCGGCGCTGGGCAACCGCACGATCACCGTCGACTGCGACGTGATGCAGGCCGACGGCGGCACCCGCACGCTGGCGATCACCGGCGGCTTCATCGCCCTGGCGGACGCCGTGGCCAGCCTCGGCCTCGACCGCGCTGGTCTGAATGGACGCGGCAACGGCCGGCCGGGGGGGCAGGTGTTGACGCGTTCCATCGCAGCCGTCAGCGTCGGCGTGACCTCGGAGGGCTGCGTGTTGGACTTGGACTACGCGGAAGACAGCCGGGCGGCGGTCGATCTGAACGTGGTGATGACCGGCGGGACGACCACGCCGGAGGGCGACACGCCGGGCGACTACATCGAGGTGCAGGGCAC
Organism: Alienimonas californiensis; assembly: GCF_007743815.1. Classification (GTDB taxonomy): domain Bacteria; phylum Planctomycetota; class Planctomycetia; order Planctomycetales; family Planctomycetaceae; genus Alienimonas; species Alienimonas californiensis. The sequence continues at coordinate 5,261,501 of NZ_CP036265.1, read as the reverse complement.
CGCGGAGCGCGAGCCGTTCCCGCGGCCGGTGCTCGACGAACTGCTGGACCTCGCCGCCGCCGGCTGCGCCGGGTTGACGGCGTTGCAGCGCGAACTACTGGGCGAGCGCTTTCCGGGCTGACGGGGCGGCGGGAGGGCGCAGGCGAAACCTGCGGCGGGGCGGGGGGGTATCGGGTGGCGCCGGCGGACAGGCTCCGTAGATTGCCCGGCTCCCCGTCCCCCTTCAGAACCTCCCAATGCGTCGATCTTCCCTACTCACCTCCTGCGCCGCGGCCGCGGCGTTGCTGGCGCCCTCGCTACTTGCCGGCGCCCAGGCGGCCGATCCGGTGCCGGCCGCCAAGCGGTTGCCGCCGATCACCTACGGCTTCGTCTCGGTGCCGGACGTGACCGCCGCCAAAGAGCGGTTCAACTCCACCCGCTCCGCCGGCCTGTTCACCGACCCGGCGCTGGCCGAACTGCGGGAGATGGTCGGCGAGAAGCTGGAGGAGGGCGGCGAAGCTCTCCGCGAGCGGCTGGGGATCACGCTGGACGAACTGCTGAAGGTCCCCACCGGCGAGGTCACCTTCGCCGTCGTGCAGACCGCCCCCCGGGAGGTCGCCGTCGTCGGCCTGCTGGACTACGGGACCAGCGAGGAGACGATCCTCAAGCTGATCGATCAGGCCGAAACCGCCCTGGAGGAGAACGGCCTGACCAGCGCCGAGGAGAGCTTCGAGGGCACGCCGCTGATCGTCTGGACCGCTCCGGAACAGGAAGTCGACGAGTTCGCCGAGGACTTCGACGCCGAGGCCGAACCGGCGGAGCCGCAGCAGTTCGCCTACTTCCGCAAGGACACCCACCTGGTGGTCGCCAGCGATCCGGCGGCCCTAGAGGCGATTCTGGTCCGCTGGGACGGGACCCACGACAGCACCTTCGCCGACAACGAAGTGTTCAGCTACATCGCCGACCGCACCCGCACCGACGACCGGGCGCCGGTCCTGCTGTGGTACGCGGACGTGATCGGCTCCGTCCGCAGCGCCGTGCTCGGCAGCGGGCAGGGCGGTCTGCCGGTGCAGTTGGCCCTCAGCTACCTGCCCGTGCTGGGGCTGGACGAGTTCAAGGCGATCGGCGGCAGCATGGATCTCGGGACGGAGGAGTTCGCCAGCGTGGGCAAGGTCGTGCTGTACGCCGACCGCACCGACCGCGCCCTGGGCGTGTTCAAGTTCCCGCCGGCCCGTCTGGCCCCGCCGGCGTGGGCCGGGGCGGACGCCTCCAGCTACAGCGCCTTCAACTGGGATCTGGCGTCGGCGTACGACGCCGTGCGGACCACCTACGACAGCATGGTCGGCCCCGGCGAGTTCGACCGGGTCGTCGCCCAGCGGTCCGAGGCGCTGCCGGTGGACATCAAGAAGGACATCGTGGACTCCTTCACCGGCCGGATCGAAATCGTCGGCTACCCCGTGACGGATCTCGCCGCGGCGTTGGAGGTCGACGCCGCCGACGACTCCTTTGACGACGACGGCGACGCCGAGGCGGAGGCCCAGGCCCCGGTGCAGCCGGTGATCTTCGCGCTCGGCCTGAACGACGCCCGCCGGGTCTCCGAACTGCTGGACCTGGCGCTGGACGCCTCCGGCGGTCTGCTGACCAGCCGGGACTTCCGCGGCACGCCCCTCTACGAGGGCAGCAACCCGGCGGACGGCTCCGCGATCGCGATGGCCGTCAGCGGCGACTCCCTGCTGCTGACGACCGACGTGGCCCGTCTGGAGACCGCCCTCCGCGGTCCGGCCGACGAGCCGCTCGCCGATTCGTCCGCCTTCGAGGAAGCCCGGTCCAAGATGCCGGCGGAGGTTTCGATGCTCTCCTTCTCCGATCAGCGGGGACAGGCCGAGATCTACTACGACCTGTTCCGCTCCGGCAAGCTGACCGGCCAGGTGCCCGATCCCAGCACCGCCGAGGCGATGAACGAAATCGCCGACGCCCTGCCGCCGTTCGACGCCATTCAGAAGTACCTCGGCGTGTCCGCCAGCTACTTCGAACCGGACGCCCACGGCGGGCTGTGGGTCAGTTTCGGACTGGAGACCGAAGCGGAGTGACCCCCCGCGACAGGGCGGGGCCCTGCACGGGGCCCCGGACCGTTCGCACCGTCCCCCGAACGCCGGCCGCCGGAGGCGCCGCCGTCACCGTGGGAACCTCCCGACCCGCGATCGGGGCGCGCTGGCGCCACGGTCGCGGGTCTTTTTGGTAGAGGGAGAGTTCTTCCGCCAGATCATGGGCGGCGTCCAGCGTCGGGTACACCGCCCCGACCGGGACGTGGAACTGGTACGTCTTGCCGACTTCCAACGTGCGGGCGCCGTCGCCGCCGTCGGGAGCCACGCCGATCTGCTCGAAGCGGAGCGGTTCCCGCACCTTGTAGGTGTGCGTCTCGCCGGGGGCGAGGGTGAACGGACCGCCCCAGGCGCCGTTCGGCTCCTCGCGGACGCGGTAGGTCAGCGTGAGTTCGGAGCGGTTCTCCAGGGCGGTGTCGGGCACGGTGAACTCGGCGATGACCAGGCCGTCTGTCGCCCCGGTGGCGGGGCCGCGGGAGTTCAACTCCTCGATCCGCAGGGCGGCGCCGGGCAGATCGAAGTCCTGCAACGGGCCGCTGAAGGGGCCTTCGTCGTCGAGCCAGTTGTCCCAGCCTTCGCCGACGAGCGTGGCGGCGAGGTCGCCGTCGACGCGGTCGCCGATCACCGGCTGGGCGTCCAGCGCGGCGATGCGGGCGGCCTCCCCCTCGGCCAGGGCGAGGAAGTTGCGGTAGGAGCCGTTCTTACGGACGGCGGCCCGAATCGGCTGCCGCAGCGCGAGCCGCACCACGCCCGCCCGCTGCCAGTCGCCGTTGGCCGGGAGGTGATCGATCGTGAGTTCGACGGCGTCGGACTCCATCCGCACCAGGGCGTTCTCCCGCGAATCCTGCGCGATCGCGGACATCGGGCCGACCAGCGTCAGCCGGGCCCGCAGTTCGTCGTCGGCGTACTCGGGGCGGCTCAGGCCGGGGACGATGCGGATGAGGTTCTCGCGCTCGTGGAGCCTCGCCAGCGGGTTGCCGGGCACGTCGCGGGCGTCGATTCGCGGCACGCCCTCCTCGACCAACTGTCCGGAGAGCACGCGGACCAGGCTGGCGGAGACGCCCACGGCCAGGCCCTCCGGCTTGCCGGCGCCGGTCGCCAGATCGAAGGTCACGCCGCCGTCCTCCCGCCGCGGCGGGTGCGGCGGATGGTCCTCCGGAGCGCCGATCGCCAGGTCGAAAATCGCGTTCAGCCCGTTCTCGTCGGCCTGCACCCCGGCCAACTGCACCTGGATCGACGGCTCGATCAGCGGGAGCGGCAGCAAGTCGCCGGTCAGCCCCGCCGGGTTCCCCAGCGAAACGCCCGAGCCGGCGTTCTGCAGGAAGTCCGGGACGGCGTCGCGGACGGCCTGCTCCCCCTGGCTGCGGGCCTCGTAGAGCCCCTCGACCAGCGTTTTGGCGAGCTTCTGCTCCGTCAGGAACAGCCCGTCCTCGTCCACGCAGCCGGGGCCGCAGACGAAGTAGTCGTCCGGCGGCAGGGCGAACCGCGTGGACAGCGCCGTGAGCTTCAGTTCGTTGTTCACCACCGAGGGGCGGATGTCGACCTCCAGCACCAGCGGCCGCCGCACGCCGGCCCGCACGGCGATCGGCCCGGCGAAGCCGCGGTGCCCCAGCGGCGCACGCATGAAGATCCGCTGCACGGTCACGCTGGCGTCCACCACCTCCACCCGGGCGGTCACGTAGTTGCCCGCCCGCCCGATCAGCGCCGCGTCGGTCACCCGCCCGGAGTAGCGAATCCCGCTGAAGAACACGTGGATCTTGTGGCCCAGCGCGTCCCGGGTGATGTTCTGATCGGGGATCGTTCCGGTGAGGGAGTCCGCCGGCAGGGAGCGGGCGTACTGCCGCACGAGCTTCTCCAACAGGGCGTTGTCCGCCCGCACGAACGCCCCGCGTTCCAGGATCAACTCCGGCTGGAAGTTCTCCAGCGGGGCGGCGACGGTCTCCAGGCGATCGAACTCGTCTTCGTCCGGCAACTGGTTCTCGCTCGGCAATGCGTCCTCGCCCGGGACCGGGTCCACGTCCGGCAGCTGGTCTGCCGGCGGCTCAACGAGGGTCTGGTCGACCTCGCCCGGCCCCTCGTTCGCCGCCCGCGGGGCGACGACCCGGGGGTTCTGCAGGATCGCCCGGAAGCGATCCGAGGAGAACGCGGTTTTCCACACGTCGTGGCCGGCGTTCCGCACCTGCGTGAACCGCACCCGCCCGCCGAACTCGCGGATCGCGCGGACCGTGTCCTGCGTCTCGATGAACGGCACGAAGCGGTCCGAGGAGCCCGCCACGACCCAGAGCGGCGTGACGCGGGAGGCGGCGGCGAGGGCTTCGACGTCCAGCTCGATCGACCGCCCGCTCGCCACGGAAACCGCCGCCGACCACCGCAGCGGATCGCCCTGCGCCAACTGCCCCAGCACGCCGTACCCGCCCATGCTCCAGCCGGCGAGCACCCGGTGGGCCGGGTCGATCGGCAGCAGGCCTTCCGCCTGTTCGAGGATCTTCAGCGCCCGCGCGCCGTCCGGTCGGTCCGGATTCCAGGCGGGCAGGATGCGGCCGTCCGGGTCCTCGACCTGCGGGAACACGACGACGGCGGGGAAGTCCGGATCGTCCCGCACGATCGGGCCGAGGCCCACGGTCGTCTGCCGCTCGCCGTCGGTGCCGCGTTCGTAGGCCCCGTGCAGGAACAGCACGATCGGGTAGCCGCCCGGCGGCGGGGGCGTGCGGGGGACGAACAGGCTGTATTGATGCTCGCCCTCCTCGTCCGCGAGGGTGCGCACCGAGAAGCCGGCCGGCGGGCGGCTCGTCGACTCCGCGGGGGCGACGCCCGGCGTCCGCGCGGCCTGCTCCCGGACGGCCGGTGCCTGGGCGACCGGCTCCTGGACCGCCGGCTCACGGACGGCTGGGAGGGCCTGGGCCGTCGCGGGCGTCGGGGCGAACAGTCCCCCCAGCGCCAGCAGGACGACCGTGGCCGGGAAGACTGTGGCCGGGAGGACCGGCGCCATTACCGGGGCGAGGCGAGCGAGCGACACGGGGGAGCCGGGAAGGGGGGGCGAACGGCGGCAGCCGGCAAACTTAGCCCTCCGTCTGCCGCGGAGCCCCTGTCGAGGCAAGCGGCGCGCCGTTCCGGCACGGCGGATGCGCCGAAACGTCCGGTCGCACCCGCCGCGCCTCGGGAACTTCGCCAGTCCTTCTACAGTCCGAGGTCGCGGAGCTTCTGCCGCGCGCGAGAAAGTGCGGGACCGATGGAGTTCTCCGGAACGTTCATCCCGGCGGCGATCTCCCGGTAACTTTCGCCCTGCAGGTGGTAACGGCGGACAATCTCCGCGTCGCGGTCCGGCAGGGCGGCGAGCAGGCGTTCGACCTGCTCCTTGTCGGCGATGCGGCCGTCGGCCGGGGGGTGGGCCGCTTTGGGAGAGGACTTCAGCCCCGGCGGGGCGTGGCCTTCGACGTGTCCCATCGCGGCGGCGGCCCGGCGTTCGGACAACTCCCGCACCGCGGTGCGGCGGGCGACGACCGTCAGGTAGCTCGCCAGACTGCTGCGACCCTCGAACCGCCGCAGGGCGGCGCAGTCGTCGGAGAGCAGTTCCAGCATCACGTCGGCGACGACGTCCTCCTCCACGTCCTTGGACAGCGGCACGCTGCGGGCCGCGGCGGTGTGCCGCACCACGTGCACCAACAGGCCGCCGAACCGGCTGACGAACTCTTCCCACGCCCCGGGCGTCTGCCGCAAACAGCGGGTCAAAAGGCCGCGGTCGACGTCGGTGAGGGCCATCGGCGGGGTGGGTCTGCTGCGGAACGCCGCCCGAACTCGGCGGCGCCGCTTTGAAATACGAGGTGAAGCGGCCCGATCGGCGGGGCCGGTCCGTGCCCGCCGCCGGAGTCTACGACCGCCGCGCCGGGCCGGACAACGGATCGCGGTCCCGGGCGCGCGGACGCTGTGAAATCTGTGCGGGTTGAAGGGGCCGCGCCTGCCGACTAGAACAGCGTCCCCGTTTTGATCCGCTGTCGAGACCGCTTGTCGGTTCCCCTCTTCCATTATGACGCACGTCGTCGCCGAGCCCTGCTTCAACTGCAAATACACCGACTGCGTGGTCGTGTGCCCGGTGGAATGCTTTTACGAGGGGGAAAGCATGCTCTACATCCACCCGGACGAGTGCATTGACTGCGAGGCCTGCGTGCCGGAGTGCCCGGTCGAGGCGATCTTCCACGAGGACAACCTCCCCGAGGAGTGGAACGAGTTCACGCAGTTGAACGCGGACATGTCCCCGCAGTGCCCCGTCATCACGGAGCAGAAGCCCCCCATGGGCGGCGACGACGCCGCCTGCCAGCAGGCCTAGCCGATTTCGGCGTGAGGGATCGGATTGGGAGGGACGCGGCGATTCTGCCGATAGGATGGAGGATCGCCTCCTTCTGAGCTCGCCCCGTGCCGCGTCCCCCCGGTTCGCTCCGCCCCGGCGTCGTCCCCGCCGCCGTCACGGCGGCGGCGGCCCTGCTGATCGCTCTGGGAACCGCGGCCGTCCGCGGCGCCGATCCGGCGGACCGCGGAACGGGCGCCGTCCCCCCGGCGCCGGGCGCCGCCCCGCACGGCCGGCCCGCCGGTTTGCCGCGACCCTCGGACGGCTCCGTCGCGGCGTTCGAGGCGGTTCTGTTCCCCTTCCTGAACGACCGCACCTACGTCGAACTGGGCTGGGAGCAGGACGGGATCGTCCGCGACACCGGGCCGTACCTGAACGGCAAGTACTACGGCACGCACCCGGCGGTGCGCGTCTGGTACAGCCCGGAGGTGATCGAATGGCTGAAGGCCGGCCGCCTCGGCGCGCTGCCGGACGGGGCGATTGTCATCAAAGAGCAGTACGACGCTCCCGCCGCCCGCCACGCCGGCAAGAGCGAGGAGGAACTGCGGGCCAGCCTGCAAAGCTGGACGGTGATGGTGAAGGACTCCAAAGGCTCCCGCGACGGCTGGTTCTGGAGCAACCCCGCCCCGGACACGGAGCCGGCGGACAACCACGCCACCAACGAGCATCCCGTCAGCGGCTTCGGCCACTACTGCACGCGGTGCCACGGGGCGACGAAGAGCCCCGGCGTCGAGGACCCGGCCGCCCGGGACAACGAGTTCTTGTTCGCCTCCCTGCGGAACATTGAGGGCTTCCCCGGCGAGCCGCTGCTGTTCCGCGTGGACGACAGTTGGCGGGAAGAGGCGACCGCGGAGGCCGAACCGACCGTCACCGCCAACGACGCCCTGCTGGCGGCGCTGGGCACCTGGATCGCCGCGGGGAAGGCGGACGCCGAGGAGGAAGGCGACGCCGCCGATGGCCACGGCTCCCACCCCGGCTGCACCCGGCCGGGGGTCTGCGACCGACCGGAGCGTTCCGTCGACGCGGCGTTCCTCGCCCGGTTCGGTTCGCTGCCGAACGCGGAGTTGTGCGACTGCGATCACCTCCCGGGCGTGACCCACGACTGGGCCCCGGTGGCCCCCGCAGAGGGCGACGGGCCGGCCCGGAACTGGGCGACGTCGAATCAGTGCATGGGCTGTCACGCGGGTCTGACGGCGCCGTTCGGTCCGGCGATGTTCCTCCCGCTGGGGAAGAAAGATGACCCGGACCGGGCGGAGTACGGCGCCGACGGTCTGCACCAGTCGCCCTACGGCGAGTGGCGCTGGACGCCGATGGGCCTGGCCGGCCGCGACCCGTTCTTCCTCGCCCAACTGGAGACCGAACTGGCGATCGTCCGCCGGGAGTTCCCGGCGGAGCAGGCCAAGGCCCTCGCCCGAGACCTGCAGGACGCCTGCCTGCGTTGCCACGGGGCGATGGGCCGACACGCCTATCACGACGACGGCGGCCCCGACGCGCGCTTCACCCTGGCGAACCACGCCGCCACCGCCGCGGCGGACGCCCACATCGGCCTCGGCGACGACCGCTACGGGGCCCTCGCCCGGGACGGGGTGAGCTGCCTGGTCTGTCACCGGATGGTCCCGCGGGAACAGCCGGCCGGGGACAAGCGCAGCGACCTGCGGCACTACCTCGACGAGAACACCACCGGCAACGCGGTCTTCGGCCCGCCGGGCGAGATCGCCGCCCCGGACAAGGAGGATTCCCTCCGCCCCTACGTGATGCACCACGCCACCGGAATGAGGCCGAGGACCAGCGAGTACCTCACCGACAGCCGGATGTGCGGCACCTGCCATGTGGTCAGCCTGCCGAACGTCGACCTGCCGCTGGACGTCCACGCTGGGCGCGGGGGCCACGCCCACGACGCCCACGACCACGACGGCGCCCTCGCCGCGGCCGACAGCACGCCGAGCTTCCGCGACTTCCACCATCACGTGGAGCAGGCGACCTACCTCGAATGGCTCAACAGCGACTTCCAGACGGAGTTTGTCGGCCCGGACGGCTCGAAGAACCCGCACGGGCAGTCCTGCCAGGAGTGCCACATGAGCGACACGACCGACGGCACGCCGGACGGCCCGAAGACCCGTTCCCGCATCGCCGTGGTGCAGGACGCCACCTATCCGGACGCCGAGAACCTCGCCCCGCACGTGGACCTGACGATCCCCGTCCGCGAGGGCTACCGCCGGCACGACTTCTCCGGGCTGAATGTCTTTCTGCTTGAACTGACCCGGCAGCACGACGATGTGCTTGGGGTTCGCAAGACCGACTTCATGACCGGCGGGACCAACGACCTGCCGAACGCGATCGCCGGGATGGTGCAGACCGCCGCGTCCAAGACGGCCCGCATCGCGGTCACCGCGACGCCGCGGCACGGGGCGGTGACGGCCGACGTACGCGTCGAAAACCTCGCCGGGCACCGCTTCCCGACGGGGGTGGGTTTCCGGCGGGCGTTCCTGGAGGTGTCGCTGCTGAACGAGGACGGGAAGACGGTCTGGATCAGCGGGGCCACGGACGCGACCGGTACCCTCGTCGACGCCGCCGGGGAGCCGCTGCCGACGGAGTTCTTCGTCGAAGACGCCGACGGGGTCGAGCAGTACCAGCCGCACCACGCGGTCGTCACCGATCCGTCGCAGGTGCAGATCTACGAAACGCTGTTGAAGAACGACGCCGGGCGGTTCACGACCAGCTTCGTGCACGGCTGCGAAACGGTGAAGGACAATCGCCTGTTGCCCCGCGGGTGGACGCACGACGGCCCCTCGCCGGACCTCGACGGGGCCTACCTCGTCGCCACCCGGCCAGGCCCGCTGGCCGCCCAAGACGCCGACTTCGCCGCCGGCGACGGGGCCGACGTGACCCGCTACGAAATGACCGTGCCGGAGGGCGTCGACCCGTCCACCTGCACCGTGCGGGCGCGGCTGTTCTATCAGGCGACCCCGCCGTATTTCCTGCGAAACCTGTTCACCGTGATGAACGGCCCGGCCGACGCCGAACCCGGCCCCGCGGCCCGTCGATTGTACGCCCTCTGCGCGAACCTGAAGACCGAGGGCACCCCGATCGCCAACTGGAAGCTGCCCATCGTCGCCGCGGAGGCGAAGGTGCGGTGAAAACGTAACGCCGAGGCCCCGCGGGGCCTCGGCGTTACGGGGCCGCGTTGAGCCGCATTTTCACGACGAGCCCCTCCCGCCGCCGGGTGCCCCACAGCACGCCGGGTTCGACGGGGTCCGCTGCGATGCCCTGTCCGGCGATCGGGGCGGGGTGGATCGCTTCGAGGACCATCTCGCTGCCGGCCGGGGGGAAGCCGACGCGGTACAGTTCCGGCCGATCGTGGCCGGACAGCCAGAGCGAACGCGAACCGGCGTTCGTGGCGCCGCTGACCGAGTGGGGCCGCACCCGCCCGACGACGGGCTCCGGCAGCAGGTAGCCCTCCCGCCGTTCGCCCAGCTCCCGCACGATCTCCGTCCGGGCGGAGCCGGTTCCGTAGCCCGGGATCTTCGGCAGTTCGTAATGGGCGAAGACCAGCGTCTGCGGGAGGCCCAGCCGCCGGGGGAGGGGGTACGGCCGTCCCGGCAGCACGGCGGTGAGCGAACCGTCCGTCCGGCCGAGGCTTTCCGAGTCAAGGTGTTCCAGCGTCGCGGCGTCGAAGGTCTCGATCGAGCCCGTCATCGGCGTGAACGGGAAGTTGCTGTGCGAGACGACGAGCCGGCCGTCCTGCACCACGCCGCCGTTCATGTGGATCAGCGGGAGTTCGTCGCTCGCCTCGATCGTCGCCAGCCGTTCGCCGGTGCGTTTGTCGTACCTGGCGATCACGCGGTTGCCGATCGCGTAGAAGCAGTCCGCATCCACGGCGACCGCCTGGTGGGCCTCCGGGGCCTTGAACGTAGCGACCTCCTCGAACGCCGCGCCGACCGGCAGCGGGGGGGCGAGCAGGGCGAAGGCGAGGACGTGCAGCATCGCCTCAGCGTGGGGACGGGCCGTGAACGACTCAACCGAAGGCGGCGGCCTTCCTCAAATCATCATCGCTTCGTCGCCGCCATCTGGACGGCGGCCGGCGGAGTCGCGGAAGCGTTCGCCATCCGGGTTCACGGCGTTCGTCAGCCAGGGGTCGCCGCGGTCGGCGTAGCCGAGGCGTTCCCAGTAGCCGGGTTCGTCGCGGTCGCTCAGGCGCAGGGAAACGAGCCACTTGGCGCTCTTCCAGGCGTAGAGGTGCGGCACGATCAGCCGCACCGGCGCCCCGTGGTCCGCCGGCAGGGGGATGCCGTCGGCCGTGTCGCACAGCAGGGCGTGCGGCGAGAAAAAGTCCGCCAGCGGCAGGTTCGTCGTCCAGTTCTTCCCCGAACCGACCGCGTCGGCCCCGCCGGCGATCACATACCCGGCCGCGGACGTCGGATCATCGGGGACGGGCCAGCCGGCGAGGGCAGCGATGGTCCGCGTGCTCACCCCGGCCCAGGTGGTCCCCAGCCGGCTCCAGCGGGTGACGCAGTGGAAGTCTGCGAAGACCTCCACGCGGGGCAGGGCGGCGTAGGCGGCCCAGTCGAGCGTCAGCGGCTCGCCCTGTTCCTTTCGGACCGCCGGTCGGGAGACGGTCAGCGACCACGTTTCTTTCGTCACCGCCGGCACGTCGGCGGCGTGCAGCACGGGCCACTTCCTGGTTCGCGTCTGCCCGGGCGGGAGGCGGTCGGCGGTGCGGCGGACGTCCGGGGCGACCGCCGCGGCCGGCGGGGCGTCGTCCGCCGTGGGGGCCGGGCCGGGCTGGTAGAGCGGGTCGTCGGCGGGGCGGTACAGGGCGGGCGGGCCGCGAGAGCGAATGAAGAAGAGAACGAACCGTGAACCGGCGGACGCAGGTTCACGTTGACCCCCCCGCCGACCGCCAATAAGGTTGGACGGTTTCGGAACTTGCGTCAAATCCGGCACGGCCCGCCCGGTTCCCCGAATCGGAACTCCGCGGACTGTCTGTCGGAACAACCCCCAACCGGCCCCGAGGGCCGACGACCGGCCCCCCACGATGGAACAACTCGACCGCATCGGCGACGTGTTCGAAGCTGCCACCGGCGGCATCACCAACGCGATCACCAAACTCTTCGGCTCCAGCAACGAGCGCCGCGTGCGGCAGCTCGGCTTCGTTCGCGGCAAGGACGGCTCCACCACCGTCGTGCCCGGCTCCACGCTCGACCGGATCAACAAGCTCGAACCGGAGCTGGAGAAGCTCTCCGACGAGCAACTGAAGAACACCGCCGCGGACTTCCGCGCCCGGCTGAAGAAGGGCGAAACCCTCGACGACCTGCTGCCCGAGGCCTTCGCCCGGGTGCGGGAGGCGTCCAAGCGCGTCGCGAAGATGCGGCACTACGACGTGCAGATGATCGGCGGCGCCATCCTGCACCAGGGGATGATCGCTGAGATGACCACCGGCGAGGGCAAAACCCTCGTCTCCTCCGGCCCGGCGTTTCTCAACGCGTTGGCCGGGCACGTGCACGTCATCACCGTCAACGATTACCTCGCCAAGCGCGACATGGAGTGGATCGGCCCGATCCACACTGCCCTGGGCCTCACCGTGGGGGCGATCCAGTCCGGCATGCAACCGCCGGAGCGTCAAGTTCAATACGCCTGCGACATCACCTACGGGACCAGCAACGAGTTCGGCTTCGACTACCTGCGGGACAACATGAAGCCCCGCCTGGACCTCCAGGTGCAGGGCCCGCTGGACTACGCGATCGTCGACGAGATCGACAACATCCTGATCGACGAGGCCCGCACCCCGCTGATTATCAGCGGCCCGGCCCACGACGACGTCTCCCGCTACCCGGTCGCCGACCGCATTGCCCGCCAGCTCAAGGCCGGGCAGGACTTCGAGATCAAAGAGAAGGAACGCACCTGCCACCTCACCGAGTCCGGCGTCCGCCGGGCCGAGGAAATGGCCGGCGTCGAGTCGTTCTACACGGCCGGCAACATGGAGTGGCCGCACTTCATCGACAACGCCCTCAAGGCCCACCACCTGTATAAACGTGACGACCAGTACATGGTCCGCAACGGGCAGGTGATCATCGTCGACGAAAACACCGGCCGCCCGATGGAGGGCCGCCAGTGGTCCGACGGCCTGCACCAGGCGGTCGAGGCGAAGGAGGGGGTCAAGATCAAGCCGGAGACGCAGACCTACGCCACGGTCACGCTTCAGAACTTCTTCAAGCTGTACGGCAAGCTGTCCGGGATGACCGGTACGGCGATGACCGAAGCGGACGAATTTCTCAAGATTTATAAATTGGACGTCGTCGCCGTCCCGACGAACCGGCCGCTCCAGCGCGAGAACCACCCGGACCTCGTCTGCCGGACCGAAAAGGAGAAGTGGGACGCCGTCGCCGACGAGGTGCTCGAGGAGCACCAGAAGGGCCGCCCCGTGCTCATCGGCACCACGTCGATCGAGGCCAGCGAGAAGGTCTCCAACAAGCTGAACAAGCGGGGCGTGAAGCACAACGTGCTCAACGCCAAGCAGATCGAACGCGAGAGCGAATTGATCGCCCAGGCCGGCCGCAAGGGCGCGGTCACGATCGCCACCAACATGGCCGGCCGCGGCACCGACATCATCCTCGGCGGCAACCCGGACTACGCCGCCTGGGAGGAACTCCGCCGCACGCACGAAAGCCGCCTGGACGTCCCCAAGGGCGACTGGGATCGCCTCACCGCGGAGATCTCCGAGCGGGAGGGCATGAAACGGGAGGCCAACGAGATCCGCGCCGCCGGCGGCCTGCACGTCATCGGCACCGAACGGCACGACAGCCGCCGGATCGACAACCAGCTCCGCGGCCGGGCCGGACGCCAGGGCGACCCGGGCTCCTCGCGGTTCTACGTCTCCCTCGAAGACCGCCTGATGCGCGTCTTCGCCGGCGAGTTCGTCCAGCGGGCGCTGGATATGGCCGGGATGAAGGAGGGCGAATTCATCGAGTCCAAGATGGTCTCCCGCCGCATCGAGGGCGCCCAGAAGAAGGTCGAAGAACGCCACTTCGACCAGCGGAAGAACCTCCTCGAATACGACGAGGTGATGGACGACCAGCGGAAGCAGGTCTACCGCTTCCGGCAGGACATCCTCGAGGGGGCGAACTGCCGGGACATCATCCACGAGATGATTCGCCGGCAGGTCGAACGCCGCGTCGAGCACTTTTATGACAAGCTCTACCCCTGGCGGACGGTCGCGGAGATCGCCCACAACGCCTTCGGGCTGGACGTCGACCCGGACCGCATCGAGGGCTCCACCCTCGAGCAGCTGATGGTCATCCTCCGGGACGAAGCCCTGGAGCAGGCCGACGGCTCCATCGCGGAGAACGTCGCGGAGAACCTCTCCGTCGAGGTGGACGACGAGGGTCGCTCCACCGAGTCCTACAACTGGCTGGCCCTCTCCCGTTGGGCGAACGGCCGGTTCGGGCTCAATACGAACGACCGCGAGCTGAAGAAGATCGGCCCCGACGAGGTGGAGGACTACCTCCGCGAGCGGGCCCACCAGGCGATCGACCGCAGCGAACTGGGGCAGGACGTCGCCGACAGCCTCGCCCAGGACAAGAAGATGCGGAACGTCGTCCAGCGGGACGACCGCGGGATGCCCGTCCCGCCGCAGCGGACCGTCGCCGGGGTGCTGGAAGAAGTGCTGCGGGAGGACTACCCGCGGATCAGCCTCGCCCACTTCCTCGGCCAGCAGTTCGCCCTGCGGGTCGATCCGGCGGACTTCGCCGAGCTGGACAATCCGGCTGAGGTCAAGGTCGAGGTGATGAAGCGCCTCGACCGGATGTACAAGGACAAGGAGGTGATGTTCCCCGTCACCGTCGGCCTGACCCGCTTCCTGCAGGACGGCAGCAGCGGCGGCGACCGACTGGGGCTGGCCCGCTGGGCGAGCGGCCGGTTCGAGAAGCCGCTGGACCCCGCCGCGGTGGAGAACACCCCCAAGAACGAGTTGGTCGGCCTGCTGGCGGACGCCTCCCGCGGGTATTTCGTCAACGGCGAGGTCGCGGAGAAGGTGGACGACACCCTCGACCGCGTCTACGGCGGCCGCGGCGTCGATCCGATGCCCCGTCTCGACAGCCCGGACCGCACCCGGAAAGCGGAGCGGCCCGAGGACCTCAAACCGCTGATCGACTGGGCGAACAAGGAGTTCGAAGCCGGTCTCGAAGCCACGCAGATCGCCACGCTGCCCAAGGCCCGCGCCCGGCAGGTGCTCCTCAAACCCTACGAGGAACGCTACCGCCCGGAATTGGCCCACGCCGAACGCCTGCTGATCCTCGAGGTGCTGGACGGCGCCTGGAAGGATCACCTCTATCACATGGACCAGGTTCGCAGCGGCATCGGCCTGTCGAGCTACGCCCAGAAGGACCCCAAGACGGAGTACAAGCGCGAAGGCCGCAAGGCGTTCAACGACATGTGGGACCGCGTCGGCGAGCAGGTCACCCGGGCGATCTTCCGCCTGGAACGCGACAGCCAGCAGTTCGTCGGCGGCCTCTGGCGCCTGACCGAGGCCCGGGCCGTGCACGCCGCCCCCGCCGCGGACACCGCCCCGTCCCCGGATCACTCCGCCGGCGACGCCCCCTCCGGCCGCGGCGCCGAACCGGACCTCTCCACCAACCGCGGCGGCGAGGGCGAAGTCGCCGTTGCCCCGATCCACAACACCGGCCCGGACGTCGGCCGCAACGACCCGTGCCCCTGCGGCAGCGGCAAGAAGTACAAGAAGTGCCACGGCGCCGACGCCTGACCGCCGACGATTACGCTTGCCCGGCAAGGGAATGCCGCACCTGTTCAACGCCGCCTACCTGCTCACGCTGGTCCTCGCGACGCCCCTCCTGGCGTGGCGTCGACTGGTGCAGGGCAAGGACCGCAGCGGCTGGAAGCAGAAGCTGACCGGCCGCGTCGAGCCGCGGACGGAGCAGGGGCCCTGCGTCTGGTGGCACGCCGTCAGCGTGGGCGAGGTCCTCCAACTGCCGAACCTGATCGCCGCCGTGCGGGAGCGGCGGCCGGACGCGGCGCACGTCGTCACCGTCTCCACCGGCACCGGCCTGGACGTGGCCCGCCGCAAGCTGCCGGACGTCGATGTGCATCAGGCTCCGCTGGATTTCAGTTGGGCGATCGACGCCTTCCTCGCCCGGACCCGGCCCTCCGTGCTGGCACTGGTCGAGTTGGAACTCTGGCCGAACCTCGTCCGCCGCTGCGAGGCCGCCGGCGTGCCGGTCGCCGTGGTGAACGGCCGCCTGAGCGCCAACAGCTTTCGCGGCTACCGCCGCATCCGCCCGCTGATCCGCGGCACCTTCGCCCGGCTGGGCTGGGTGGGAACGCAGACGGAGGAGTACGCCGACCGCTTCGTCGCCCTCGGTACTGATCCCGCGCGGGTCGCCGTCACCGGCAGCGTGAAGTTCGACGGCCTGCACGTCGATCCGGCCAACCCCGCTACACAGGCACTACGCGAGGCCTTCGGACTCCACCCCGCCGAACAGGTCTTGCTCGCCGGCAGCACCGGCGACCCGGAGGAGGCGATCGTGCTGGACGCGTACCAACAGATCCGCCTCACGGTCCCCGACTGCCGCCTGCTGATCGCCCCCCGTCACGCGGAGCGGTTCGACGCGGTGGCGGCGCTGGTGGCGGGGCGGGACGTCGCCGTCCGCCGCCTCAGCCGGATTCGGAGTGAGGGGGGAGGAGGGAGGAGGGAGGGGAAGACGTCCGCCGACTCGCCAATCTCTCCTCCCTCATCACCCCTCCCGCCTCACCCCGTCCTACTGCTCGACACCCTCGGCGACCTCTCCGCCGCGTGGGGCTTGGCGACGGTCGCGTTCGTCGGCGGGAGCCTGAACGACCGCGGCGGCCAGAACATGCTCGAACCCGCGGCGTACGGGGCCGCGGTGACCCTCGGGCCGAACACCCGCAATTTCGCCGACGTGGTCGCCAAGCTAACCGCCGCCGACGCGGTGGTGGAGGTGACGGACGCCGAATCGCTCGCCGCCGCGGCGCTGCGGTTCCTTGAAGACCCGGCGGAGCGGTCCGCGATCGGCGCCCGGGCGCAGCGGGTCATTCGGGAGAACGCCGGTGCGACGGCCGGTACCGCGGACGCCCTCGTCGCCCTGCTGCCGGTTGGCGGCGTCGCAGCGGATACGCCGCTGGCGCGGGCTGCGTGAGCGGCGCGGGTGGCCGGTTTGCCCGGTCGGCCGGCGGACCGCTAGACTCTCGGCCGCCGGCGAACCGGCTCAGGCCTCACTTCACTGATTCCCCGACGCGCCCGCCGCGTTTAATCTCGAACAGTTTCGCGCCTCGCGTGCGCGCCGATCGGAGTCCCCATGGCGAACTTCCTCTTCACCAGCGAATCGGTGAGCATGGGGCACCCGGATAAGGTGTCCGATCAGATCTCCGACGCCGTGCTGGACGCCCTGCTGTCCGCCACGCCCGAAGCGCAGCGGGCCGAGGTGCGGTGCGCCTGCGAAACCCTCTGCACGACGAACCGCGTCGTGCTCGGCGGGGAACTGCGGCTGCCGGACGGCGTCGCCTTTCCGGATCTGGAGCCGGTCGTCCGCGGCGTCGTGCGGGACATCGGCTACCTGGACGAGGACGTGAAGTTCCACGCCGACACCCTCTCGTTCGACAGCTACCTGCACGAGCAGAGCGCCGACATCGCGATGGGCGTGGACGCCAAGGACGCGAAGGACGTCGGCGCCGGCGACCAGGGGCTGATGTTCGGCTACGCCTGCCAGGAGACGCCGGAACTGATGCCGCTGCCGATCAGCCTCGCCCACAAGGTGCTGGCCCGGCTGAACCAGGCCCGCTTCAGCGGCGAGGTCGACTGGCTGCGGCCGGACAGCAAGTCGCAGGTCACGGTCCGTTACGAGGACGACCGCCCCGTCGCCGTGGACGCCGTCGTCGTCTCCACCCAGCACACCAAAAACGTCAGCCAGGCGGACATCAAGTCCTTCGTGCGGGACGTGGTCGTAAAGGACGCCATCCCCGCCGAGATGCTGGACGGGAACGTCACCTATCACATCAACCCGACCGGGCACTTCGTGATCGGCGGTCCGGACGGCGACTGCGGTCTGACCGGACGGAAGATCATCGTGGACACCTACGGCGGCTGGGGCCGGCACGGCGGCGGGGCGTTCAGCGGCAAGGACGCCACCAAGGTGGACCGCAGCGCCGCCTACATGGCCCGGCACGTCGCCAAGAACGTCGTCGCCGCCGGCCTCGCCGAGTACTGCGAAGTGCAGCTCGCCTACGCCATCGGCGTGAGCGATCCGGTCAGCGTGCGGTGCGAGACCTTCGGGACCAGCGAACTGCCGGAGGAGAAGCTGACCGCCGCCATCCGCGAAATCTTCCCGCTGACCCCGCGGGCGATCATCGAGCACCTCGATCTGCGGCGGCCGGTGTTCCGCGACACCGCGCACGGCGGGCACTTCGGCCGCACCGGCGACGCCTTCACCTGGGAGCAGACCGAGCACGCCGCCGCCCTGAAGAAGCTGGCTCACTCCTGACGCCGCCCCGGGGCGGCCACCGGACCGGCCGGGCGAAACCCGCGTTGACCCGGCGGCCCGCCCCGATCGATGGTCGGGGGGATGTTCGCCGCCTCGCCCCGCTGTCGCCCGTGGATCGGCCCGGCGCTCGCGGCGGCGTGGGGGCTGGCGGCGGTCGTGCCGCTCGTCGGGCTGGCACTCGGTTTGGCGACCGGGCCGTGGCCGGTGCGGGCGACGCTCGCGGCCGGCCTCGCCGCGGCAGCCGCCGTGTGGGGTTGGCGGAACGCGCCGCCGCTTTGGCGCGGCTGGGTCGCCGCGGCGCCGCTCGCCGGTTGGACGATCGGCGCCTTCGGCTGGAACGGGGCGACGCTCATGGCGCTCGCCGCCTGGATCGCCCTGCGGGTCTCCGGCCCCGGCGTTCGGCCCCCTGGCAGCCCGAGACGCGAGCCGAGGCCGGGTGGGTCCGCGATGCTGCACAACCTCGGCGTGCGCCTCGGGCTGCCGGGCCTTGGCGCCGCAGGTACGCAGGCCTCGACCCGCGACGTCGCCAGCAGGGCGGACGAGGCGCCGCCGGAGCTTCTGCTCCGGGCTCACGACGACCTGCGGGCCTTCGCTCCGATCGTTCAACACGACCCGGAGCTTGAGGAGCCGGGGTTCGAGGAGGATCTCGAGGAAGACGAACTCGAGGGGCCGGAGCCGGATCAGTGGCTCTCTCGCACCGCGGACGTGGTAGAGGGGGAGTTGCTGGTGCACTGCGAGGGCGGCGTCGGCAGCGCCCATGTGTTGTTCTGGCCGGCGTTGCCGGGGGTGCCGCGGGTTCGCTGCCATCCAGCGGACGGCCTCGGAAGAGTGCGGGCGAGCCGGGTTCTGCCGCAGGGCGTGCGATTCGAGGTCGTCCGCCCGGACGGCGAGTGCGGCCCCGTACGGGTCTGCTACGAAGCCGCCGTCTGAGTCGATGTCTGAGCCGCCGTCGGCGGGCCGGGCAGGTGCAGTTCGAGGGCGGCGGCCTCCACCAGCGTGCCCACAGATAGAGTCAGGTCCAACCGACAGCGTGAGCCCGCGGCGCCCAGCAGCGGGGTGATCTCCGCTTCGGCGCCGCCGTCCGGCGGGCCGGCGAGGGGGGCGTCATTCACCGTCGCCGAGGGCAGGGGCGGCGTCGCGTCCACTGTCAGCCGCACCGTCGTGCCGTCGTCCAGCCCGGTCGGGGTGTTGAAAAGGCGACGCAGCACGCCCGGGGCCTCCGCACGAAACGGCAGGCGGGCGGGGGCGGGGGGGGCGCCCGCTTCGAGCCATTCCCACGGCCCCCGCAGGCGGATGCGGTGCGGCTTGTGCCGGTCGGCGGCCGGGACGGGGGAGGAAGGAGCGGGCACGACGCGGGCCGGCATGGCTGGCGGAAAGGGGCGCCAGTATACTGCTCGCCCGCTGATATGAATCCGGCTCCGCCCGAGTTCCGCTCCGCCCGCCCGCCGGCCGTCCCGTTGAGCCACCTCGATACGCTCCCCGACGCCGTCGCCTCGGACGGGCACGCGTTCCGCTCGCCCGCCAGCGCCTCGCCCCTGGGCGACGGCCGAATTTCGGAGGTTCCGATCGAGGATCTCGACCCGCGCCCCCGCAAGACCCCGAAGTACTTCCGCGGCTCCCGTCGCACCCAGCGGCTGACGGGGGTGCGGATCGTCGGCACCGGCGCGCATGTGCCGCACCGGATCGTGACGAACGAGGAACTGGAGGTCCGCCACGGCTTCGAGCCCGGTTGGATCGAACGCCGCACCGGCATTCTGGAACGTCGTTACGCCCCGGAGGATCAGGCCACCAGCGACCTGTGCCTCCCCGCCGCCCGGGACGCCCTGCACGCCGCGGGGCTGCGGGCCGCCGATATTGATCTGCTGGTCGTCGGCACCTTCACGCCGGATCAGGCCTGCCCGAGCACCGCGAACCTCGTCCAGCACCGGCTGGGCCTCGACGCCCCCGCCTTCGACGTGCAGGCGGCGTGCAGCGGGTTCATGTACGCCCTGGTCACCGCGGCCCAGTACGTCGCCAACGGCAACGCCAAGCACGCTCTGGTGATCGGCGCCGACCTGAACAGCCGGATCGTCAACCCAACCGAGATGACCGTCGCCCCGCTGTTCGGCGACGGCGCCGGGGCGGTCGTACTGAGCGCCGGCGGGCCGGATCAGGGGTTGGTTCGCTACCAACTCGGCAGCGACGGCGGCGGCGGGCCGCTGCTGGAGATCCCCCACGGCGGCACCCGCCACCCACTCACCCCCGAGGCCGTGGCCGAGGGCCGGCACTACCTCTCCATGGACGGCCGCACCGTCTTCAAATGGGCGGTGGAGGCGATCGAGCACAGCATCGGCTACGTGCTGGAGACCGAGGGCCTGCACCCCTCCGAGGTCGCCGGCTATTTCCTGCACCAGGCGAACATCCGCATCCTCGACCACGCGGCCGGCTGTCTGGGACTCGATCCGCAACGGGTCTGGAACAACCTCTCCCGGTACGGGAACACCTCGGCGGCGTCGATCCCGCTCTGCCTGGACGAAGCGGTCCGCAAGGGCCGGGTCGAACCGGGCGACGCCCTGCTGCTCTGCGGATTCGGCGCCGGCCTGACGTGGGGCACCGGGGTGTTGCGCTGGTAGGGCGGCCTGTGGTCGAAATCTCAAGGACCAAGAATTCAAGAACCAAAGCAGGTGGGCCGCTCGTCCCCTCGGTTCTTGAGTTCTTGGTCCTTGATGCTTCTACAAGATTTCTACACCGTCGGCCGGTGCGGGCGTTCGATCACCGGCATGCTGCTGGCTGAGACGCCGAAGCGGGGGACCGTCCCGTCGTCGGGGGGAAGGGCCCGGTCGGGCTGCCAGAGTTCGTCCGTTTCGACGCCGTCGTCGGCGTAGCGGAGCAGGAAGTAACTTACCGTGACCAGCGTCCAGAACAGCCCGGCCGCGTAGGCGGCGGGCAGGGCGACCCACAGGGTCAGCCAGAACCGACCCGCGACGGCGGCGTCCGCGGTTCCCGCCGCCCCCGGCGTCACGCCGAGCGACCGCAGATCCTCGGGCCCCATCCCCACGCCGGCGAATCCCGCGGCGAGCAGCGCCGCCGCCGTGGTCGCCAGTTGGGCCAGCAGGACGGCGACGGCCGCGATCGCCGCCCCGGCGACGACGTGCACGACCAGCCGCAGCGGACGGCCGAGGACGTAGCTGAACGCGCGACTGAAGGCGTCGAAGGCGTCGGAGTTCTCCACGGCGAGCGCCGCGATCATCAGCGGCCAGCCGATGGCCAGCAGCACGATCAGCACGAACGCCGCCAGCCCCGCCAGCAGCGCCGCCCCCCACAGCACGGCGACCAGCCACGGTCCGACCGCCGGCAGATCGCCCGCCCAACCCAGCACGATTAGCCCCAGAGCCAGCACGCCCAACCCGACGGCCGGCAATAGCGGACTGCCCAGCGAACTGATCCACCGTCCCCCCGCCATCCGCAGCGCCGCAACCGGCGAACCGCTCGCCCCGACCGCGAACCGCACCGCGGCCGCCCGGCAGATCGCGGTACCGAAGAAACCCCAAACCAGCAACGCCCAGCCCAGCCGCAGGGCGCCGCGCAGCGTTTGCGGCCAGTCAGTCAGGCTCAGCAGATCGTTTAGGCCCGCCGCCGGAAGGTGCAGCGGCGCCAGCAGCGATCGCACCGCGGGGCGCTCCTCCAGATCGCCCGGCAGCGGCGGACCGAAGTACGCCGCGGGCGCCGGATCCCAGGGGAAGGCCGTCACGGTTTCGGGCCGCGCGTCGCCGATCAGTTCGTGGATCGCGAAGTCGCCCGCGGCGGCCGCGACGAGTCCGGCGAAGGCCAGTGCCACGATGACCGGCGACAGGGCGATCCGCGGGGCCTCCAGCAGGCGCACCTCCGGCAGCCACCACGCCCAATCGACGGGACGATTCGACGGCGGCGGAAAGGGCAAGCCGGGCGGGACGGGCGGGGAGAGGCCGTCCCGCTGGTTGGTGACCGGCCGCGGCTCCACCCGCGGGGGCGGCTCGGCCGCAGCGGCGGCCCCGGGGGCGGAGACCTCGGCGGGCTCGCCTTCGGGATCGGCGGGCGGGGGAAGGGGCGAATCGGCGTCGGACATCGCGGCGGGCCGGGAACGGCGGCGGAGTGTACGAACCCCCGCTAACGTGAGCGACCCGCCCGCTCCCCCCGCCTCCGCTCCCGCCCGAGTCCGCCATGAATCTGCCCGACACGCTCCCCGGATCGCTGTTGGAAGGCTTCTTCCCCGCCGGCTGGGACCTACGGACGATCGACGCCTGCGTCGGCGAGCCCGGCACGGCCCGCGACCGGCAGCCGCACTGGCACGCGGACTTCGAGCCGGTCTCCTGCGACACCGTGGAGGACTTTGACGTCCGCATGGGCCACGAGATCGCGCTCACGATCCGCCGGGCCGGCGAGGCGGGGAATCAACTGGCAATGATCCTGCCCGTCGGGCCGATGGGAATGTACCGCTGGGCGGTCTTCTTCCTGACCGAATGGGGCGTGGACTGCGGGCATGTCCACGGCTTCAACATGGACGAATGGAGCGACGCCGAGGGCGGCACGCTCCCGCCGCACGACCCCGGCGCCTTCACCAACGCGATGACGCAGGCGTTCTACGGCCCCCTGGGCAAGTCGGCCCCGCCGCAGAGCCAGCGGAACTTCGCCACCGCCGACAACCTCCCCACCTACGCCGAGAAAATCGCCGCCCTCAAAGCGGACGGGGCGGAGTTGGTGACAGTGTTCGGAATCGGCCGGGTCTGTCACATCGCCTTCTGGGAGCCGCACTTCGCCGCGGAGTACGACGGCGAAGCGGAGTGGAAGACCGCGACCCACCGCCTCGGGGCGAAGCTGCACCCGCTCACCGTGGAGCAGAACGCGATCACCTCGTTCAAATCCCGCACCACGCTGGTACCGGCCTACGCCAACACGATCGGCCCGGGGCTGTTCCTGCAGAGTGACCGGATCATCGGCGGCTGCGACGGCGTCCTCGGCCGCGGCATGCAGTGGCAGGGCCTGAGTTTCTGGATGACGCTCCGCCACGAGCCGACGCCGTGGATCCCGTCCACGTACATGCCCACGCTGCCCGGCCGGCTGTTCTACCTGGACGAACTGGAAGGGCCGCTGGAAGCGGAGTGCAACTGACGCCCCGTCCGGGCTGATCCATTCCGGCCGTCCGAGCGTTGCCGTCCCCATGCCCGAACCCGTCCGCTGTCCGGCCTGCGACGCGCCGCTGTCGGCGGATCGCGTCGACTTTCGCCGCGGGCTGACGGCTTGCGATCACTGCGGGGTCGTGTCGAAGCTGGACGCGTTCGGCTCGCCTGCCGAGCAGCGATCCGGCGACGGCCCGGACGCCGCGGCACGCAAATCCTCCGCTCCGCCGGCCGCGCCGGTCACCCGTCCGGAGGGGTGGACCGTGGAGGAATACGGCGACGCCGTGGCGATCCGGTGGCGCTGGTTTTCGCTGAAGTACGTCCCGCTGGCGTTCTTCTGCGTGGGGTGGGACGCGTTCCTGATCTTCTGGTACGCGGCGGCGTTCGGCTTCGGGCCGATGGGCGGGGGGCCGTTCCAATGGCTGATGGTGATCTTCCCGGTCGCCCACGTCGCCGTCGGCGTGGGGCTGACCTACACAGTCATTTGCGGGTTCTTCAACCGCACGAGCGTCGTCGCCGGGCATGGCCGGGTGCGGGTCCGACACGAACCGCTGCCGTGGCGGGGGTCGGCCGACCACGACGCCGACGGCTTCACCGCTCTCTTCGTTCGCCGCGGCAGCTCCTCAGCGAAGTCCAACCAGCCGCAGACGACCTACGACGTCCTCGCCCGCACGGCCGACGGCGGCCAGCGTACGCTGCTGCGAGGTTTGGAGGAGAAGAACGACGCCCGCTTCCTGGCGGAGGCGATCGGGCGGGCGCTGGACCTTCCCGCCGCCTGAGTCCTCCGCCGCTCCCGCGTGGCCAGGCCGCTCAGGTGACCTCGTCCAGCACCGACTCGCTGACGAAAATCGGGCGGGGGGGGTGGTGGTGGACGGCCAGGGCGATGGCGTCCGAGGGGCGGCTGTCGAGTTCGGTTTCGGCGCCGTCCTCACCGGTCCGGCGGAGGCGGACCTTGGCGAAGTAGGTGTGATCCTGCAGGTGGGAGATCACGACGTCCTTCACCTCCGCCCCCAACTCCTCGATCGCCGCCTTGAGCAGATCGTGCGTGAGCGGCCGGGGGGCGGCGTCGCCGGTGACGGCCCGGCGGATGCTGCCGGCCTCGAACTCGCCCACCAGAATCGGAAAGGTGCGGTCGCCGTCCGAGCCGTCGTCGGCGATCTCCGTCAGGCAGAGGACCTGCTGTTCGTTGATGTCGGACAGGATGATCCGGCTCAGGCGCATCGGCACCAGCACGGGCGAACTCCGGGGGAAGGGCGGGGCGGAATACAGTGTAGGCGAGCGGTGGGCGTCAGCCCTCCGTGTGTTGGGAAGCGTAGGAGAACACGGAGGGCTGACGCCCACCGCTCGCCTCAGCTCGCCGCTACGACAACTCCGCCAGCACGTT
This sequence comes from Alienimonas californiensis, assembly GCF_007743815.1. GTDB lineage: Bacteria > Planctomycetota > Planctomycetia > Planctomycetales > Planctomycetaceae > Alienimonas > Alienimonas californiensis. Next base: position 5,237,049 of record NZ_CP036265.1, on the reverse strand, counting down.
CTCCGCGGCGGCGAGCTGGGCCTTCAGCGTGGCGAGCGTTTCTCGCACGCCCTCGACGACCTCGGCGGGGGCCCGGGCGACGAAGTTGTCGTTCGACAGCTTCTTTTCGTGCCCGGCGATGTGGCCGCGGAGCTTTTCCGCCTCGGCCTGCTGGCGCTCGCGTTCGGCGTCCAGGTCGATCACGTCGCCCAGCGGGATGAAGCCCTCGGCCGGGCCGCCGTCCTCGCCGCCGGCGCTCAGGGAGAACGCCGCGCTGGCCGGCGGGCGGGTCACCTCGGCGCCGGCCTTCGCCAGCACGACCCGGGCGAGTTGATCGAACTGCTCCGCGATCGAACCGAGGTCCCCGGCGAAGTCCTCGGCACTGCGGAGGTGCAGTTGCAGCGGGGCCGCCGGCGGGAGGTTGTAGACGCCGCGGACGTTCCGCACGGCGACGACCACTTCTTTCAAGGCGTCGAACCGGGCTTCGAGCGCGTCGTCCACATCCGCCTGCCGGGCCGCCGGCCAGGGGGCGAGGGCGCACAGGTCGGCGGCCGCCGTCGGCTCGGCCAGGCCGCGCTGCGGGGCGATCTCCTTCAGGTTCGCCCAGACCTCCTCCGTCACGAACGGCGCCCAGGGATGGAGCAACCGGAGGATCGAATCCAGCACGTGCACCAACACCCGCTGGGCGGCGGCCCGTTCGTCGGTCTGCTCTTCCCCTTCAGCCAGTCGCAGGCGGGGTTTGACCATTTCGACGTACCAGTCGCAGAACTCGTCCCAGACGAAGCCCCGCAGCGCCCGGGTGGCGGCGTCGAGCTGGTAGCGGCCCAGCAGCGTGTCGACTTCCTCGGTGACCTTCGCCAGTCGGGAGAGGACCCAGCGGTCTTCGAGTTGCAACTCCTCCGCCGCGACCGGGCCGGGCGTGTAGCCGGTCAGGTTCATCGCCGCGAAGCGGGCGGCGTTGTAGAGCTTGTTGCAGAAGTTCCGGCCGTACTCGAAGCGGTCCGCCACCACCCGGGCCACCGGCACGTCGGGGTCCGGTTCGTAGCTGGGGGTGACGTACTGCAGGTCCGCCTTGGCTTTGGGGAAGCGGACGGTCGGTTTGACGAAGTTGCCGTCGGCGTCCTGCGCCGGCTTGGCCTCGGTGTGCGCCTGCGTTTGCGGGACGATCTCGCCGGTTTCGGGGTGCTCGTAGCTGACGGGCAGCCGTACGTCCTGCGTTTCCCCGGCGAAGCTGGCGATGGTGAACCGCACGGCGTCCGGACCGTATTTTTCGACCAGCTCCAGCGGATCGACGCCGTTGCCCTTCGACTTGGACATCGTCCGCCCGAAGCCGTCCAGAATCTTCGGGTGGATATAGACGTGCTTGAACGGCACCTGTTCTTCCGGCGGACGGTGAGCCCGCAGGTACTTGCCGAACAGCACCATGCGGGCGACCCACAGGGTGATGATGTCCCGGCTCGTGACCAGCACGGCGGTGGGATAGAAGTACGACAGGTCCGGCGTCTCCTCCGGCCACCCGAGCGTTTCCAACGGCCACAGGGCGCTGCTGAACCAGGTGTCGAGCACGTCCGGGTCCTGCTCGAAGCCCTCCGCCGCGTACTTCTCCTCCAGGTCCTCGGCCCCCTCGCCGATGCAGATCAGCACGGTGACCGTATCGGCCTCGGCGTCGCGGGTCGTCTGCACGGCGACGCGGCCGGACTCGTCCGCGGGAATCTCCCACCCGTCCGGGTACTTCGGATCGAACTCCCCGGCGGGGAAGGTGCGGCTCCAGATCGGAATCCGGTGCCCCCACCACAACTGGCGGGAGATGCACCAGTCCCGCTTCTCGCCGAGCCAGTCGGTGTACGTCTTCTGATAGCGGCCGGGATAGAACCGGACGGAGCCGTCCTCGACCGCGTCGATCGCGGACTGGGCGAGGTCCACGTCGTCGGCGCCGTCCTCGGACGGGCCCATGCGAACGAACCACTGGTCGCTCAGCAGCGGTTCGACCGGGGTCTTGGAGCGGTCGGAGTGCTTCAGCTGGATCACCCGGTCCTCGACGCCGTCGTAGAAGCCGAGTTCGTCCATCGCCTCCACGACCTTGCCGCGGGCCTTCAGCCGGTCCAGTCTGGCGAACGGGCCGGCGGCTTCGTTCATCGTGCCGTCCGGGTTGAGGACGTTCAGCATCTCCAGCCCGTTTCGCAGGCCGCAGGCGTAGTCGTTGGGATCGTGGGCGGGGGTGACCTTCACGGCCCCGGTGCCTTTCTCCGGGTCGGCCAGCAGGGCGTCGGCGATGATCGGCACCAGCCGGCCGGTTAGCGGCACGCGGACGCGTTCGCCCACCAACTCCGTGTAGCGTGCGTCCGAGGGGTGCACGCAGACGGCCACGTCGCCCAGCATCGTCTCCGGCCGGGTCGTGCTGAACTGGATGGACCGCTTCGTGTCCTGCCCGTCCTCGTCCACGACGGGGTAGTGGAACGTCCAGAAGTGCCCCTGCGTTTCCTCCTCGAACACCTCGTCGTCGGCGACGGCGGTTTGGAGGTGGGTATCCCAGTTGACCAGCCGCTTGCCGCGGTAGATCAGGCCGTCGCTGAACAGCTTGAAGAACGCCGCCCGGACGGCCCGGCTGCACATCTCGTCCAGCGTGAACCGGGTCCGGCGGAAGTCCGCGCTGGCCCCCAGCGACTTGAGCTGCCCGAGGATGCGGCCCTCGTAGGTCTCCTTCCACGCCCAGATGCGGTTCACGAGGGCCTCCCGGCCGACGTCGTGCCGCGTGAGGCCTTCCTCCTCCAGCATCCGTCGCTCGACGACCGCCTGCGTGGCGATGCCGGCGTGGTCGGTGCCGGGCTGCCAGAGGGCCTCGTACCCCTGCATCCGCCGCCAGCGGGTGACGAGATCCTGCACCGTGCCGTTGAGGGCGTGCCCCATGTGCAGGGCGCCGGTGACGTTGGGCAGCGGGATCATCACCGCGTGCGGCGGCTTCGGTTCGCCTCCGTCCGGAACCGTTTCAGCGGCGTCAGTGATCGGGCTGACGCCGAGCGTCTCCGGCGGATCGGCGTGCGAGACGCCGGCCTCGTCCCAAACCGGGGTCCACTTCGCGGCCGCGGCGGCGGGGTCGTACTGCTTCGGAAGATCCATGACGTGTTCTAGCAGATCGGCCGTTTCGTTCAGCCGTGGAGGGCGGCGGGTCGGCGAGACCCGCGGGGCAGAGGGGAGGAGAGCGACCGGGCCCGCCCGCGGACTCAGGACGGGGAGGGGACGGGCGGTTGGACGGACTCCTCCGCGGTCGCTTCCGGTGCCGCGGTCCGGGCCAGGGCGTATTCGATGCTGTCGCACAGGGCCAGCCAACTGGCTTCCACGACGTTCTCGCTCACGCCGACCGTCGACCAGTCCGCCGGCTCGCCGGGGCCGGACCCGTGGGATTCGATCATTACCCGCACCTTCGCCGCGGTGCCCTCGGTCGGGTTGATGACCCGCACCTTGTAGTCCGTCAGCGTGACCTCGGCGAGCTGCGGGTAGACCGGCAACAGGGCCTTCCGGAGGGCGGCGTCCAGGGCATTGATCGGGCCGTCGCCCTCGGCCACCTCGTGCCGCACCTCCTCCGAGCCGTCCGGCATGGGGATGCGGAGCTTAATGCTGGCCTCCGTCACCGGTTCCTCGCCGGCGACGCGCGTCTCCTGGCCGCTCTCGATATTCACCCGGTAATGGTCCCGGTTGAAGTGGGACTGGAAGGTGCCGGCGCATTTCTTCACCAGCAGTTCGAAGCTCGCCTCGGCGGCCTCGAACTGATAGCCGGCGTGCTCCAGTTCGACGACCTTCGCCAGCACCGTCCGCATCAGGGCGTCGTCGGCGTCGATTTTCAGCTTGGTCGCCGCGGCGACGATGTTGGAGCGGCCGGATAGTTCCGAGACCAGAATCCGCCGTTCGTTGCCGACCTTCGCCGGGTCGATGTGTTCGTAGCTGCTGGCCAGCCGATTGACGGCGTGCACGTGCATCCCGCCCTTGTGGGCGAAGGCGCTGGAGCCCACGAACGGCTGGCCGCGACGCAGCGCCAAGTTCGCCGTCTCGTAGACGAAGCGGCTGAGTTCCGTGAGGTGCTGCACCCCGCCGGCCCCGTCCTGGGCCGGAAGCAGAACGTCGAAGTCCAGTTTGAGGGCGAGGTTCGCGGCGGCGGCGATCAGGTCCGCGTTGCCGCAGCGCTCGCCGATGCCGTTGATCGTGCCCTGCACCTGAATCGCCCCGGCCTGCACCGCGGCGAGGGTGTTCGCGGTGGCGAGGTCCGAATCGTTGTGGCAATGGATGCCGACGGGGCAGCGGATCGCCTCCCGGGCGGCGTGCACCGCCCGGGCGACGAAGTCCGGCAGGCTGCCGCCGTTGGTGTCGCACAGCACCACGATCTCCGCCCCGGCGTCGGCCGCGGCCCGCAGCGTTTCCAGGGCGAAGTCCGGATTGGCGCGATAGCCGTCGAAGAAGTGCTCCGCGTCGTAAATCACCCGTTTTCCCTCCGCCTTCAGGAAGGCGACGGAGTCGGCGATCATCGCCAGATTTTCCGCCCGGTCGATGCGCATGATCTCGTTCACGTGCAGATCCCAGGTCTTGCCGACCACCGTGACCGCCGGCGTGCCGGCGTCGACCAGCGCCTTCAGCGTGACGTCGTCCTCGGCCGCGGTGTTCTTGCGGCGGGTCAGCCCGAACGCGCACACGGTCGCGTGCTTCAAATCCAGGTCGCGTACGCGCTGAAAGTACTCGGCGTCCTTCGGGTTCGACAGCGGGAACCCGCCCTCGATGAAGTCGAAGCCCGCTTCGTCCAACCGCTGGGTGATCAGCAGTTTGTCCTGCACGCTGAACGTGACGCCCTCGCCCTGCGAGCCGTCGCGGAGGGTGGTGTCGTAAAGTTGGACGCGTCGGGACATGAGCACGGAAGAAGCGAACGGGACGCCCGAGGGACACGCGGGGCGGGGGGGAGGATACGGCGAAAGGGGGCGGTCTCGTAGGGTCCGCTCTGCGGACCGTGCCTCTGCGGCGACGAGGCGCGACCGGCCGGTCCGCTTCGGGGACGCTACGGCAGGATCTCCCGTAGCCACCGCGGGCCGGCGTCCGGCTGGCGGGGGACGGCGGCAATCAGTCGCGCGACGAGGTCGTCGGCGGTGAGGCCGGCGGCGTCGGCGTGGAAGTTCGGCAGGATGCGGTGCCGCAGCGCCGCCGGGGCGACCGCCGCCACGTCGTCCCCGCCGGCGTGCACCTCGCCCCGCAACGCCGCCCGGGCCTTGGCGCACAGGATCAACGCCTGCGCCGCCCGCGGCCCGGCGCCCCAGCGGACATGTTCGGAGACGAACTCCAACGCCCCCGGGTTCACCCCGCTGACGTCCGCCCCCGGGCGGCTGGCCCGGGCCAGCCGAGTCGCGTACCGCAGCGTCGAGTCGCTCACCGCGATCTTGCGGACCGCCGCCCGGGCCGCGAGCAACTGGTCCCGGCCGATCACCGGCTCAATCCGCGGCGGCGCCCCCGCGGTGGTGCGGCGGACGACCTCCACCTCGTCCTCCTCGGAGGGGTAGTCGATCGCGATTTGCAGCAGGAACCGGTCGAGCTGCGCCTCGGGCAGGGGGTAGGTGCCCTCGCTCTCGATCGGGTTCTGCGTGGCCAGCACGAAGAACGGGTCCGGCAGCGGGTGCCGGCGGCCGGCGGCGGTCACCTGGCGCTCCTGCATCGCTTCCAGCAGCGCCGCCTGCGTCTTCGGCGGGGTGCGGTTGATCTCGTCGGCCAGCAGCACGTTCGTGAAGATCGGCCCGGGCTCGAACCGGAACGACGGGCCGTCGCCCCCCGAGTGGTTCGGGACTTCGCCGCCGCTGACGTCCGCCGGCATCAGGTCCGGGGTGAACTGCACGCGGTTGAAGTCCAGGTCCAGCGCCTCCGCCAGCGTGCGGACCAGCAGCGTCTTCGCCAGCCCCGGCACGCCGACCAGCAGCGCGTGCCCGCCGGCCAGCAGGGCGACGCAGGTTTGCTCGACGGCCTCCGTCTGCCCCACGATCGCCCGGCCGATCTGCTCCGTCAGGGAACGATAGGAGGCGGCCAGCCGGTCCAGTTCGGCGAGATCCGCCTCGGTCGCCGGCCCCTCGGCGGGAGACGGGGCGGCGACGGGCGCGGCGGCGACGGGCGGGGCGTTGGCGGGCACGCCTGAACCCTACCGACCGGCGACGATCGGTTCCCGCGCGGCGTGCTCCGAACGCGGACCGATCGGCTCGAACCGGCCGGTTGGAGGAGCCGCCCCCGCGGGATGCGCCGACCGCTCGGCGACGCCGTGCAGTTCGCCCCGCTTCTCCGCCTCCGCGAGCACGTCCACGTCCTCCCGGCGTCCGGCGGCAAAGTGGTAGTACACACCGATCCCGCCCACCAGCAGCGCCGCCCCGACGAACATCGGGACGAACTCCGTCCCGCCCGACAGCCCGTAGGCCACTCCCAGGTCAACCATCCCGCCCAGCAGCGGGGCGCAGATCAGCATGCCCAGGTCGAAGAACCCCAGGATCAGCGTCGAGGCCGTACCCCGATACCGCAGCGGGAAGGTCTCCGTGCCGAGACTCACGACCGCCGGGAACAGCAGGGCGTGCCCGAAGCCCACCAGGATCGCAGGCGGCACCAGGTGCCAACCCTCGGAGACCAGCGGCAGACAGAGGAACCCGACCATCTGCCCGGCGAGGCCAAAGTCGATCATCCGGTGCCGGCCGACCTTCTGGCTCCAATGCCGCGTCAGCACCCGAAAGGTGAAGGCGCTGATCGCGTAGCCCATGAAGAACGGGAAGATCCCGGGCAGCCCGCGGGCCGTGGCGAACCGGGTCAGGAACACGGTCGAGACGGCAAACCCTAATCCCATGGCTCCGCCCACCAGCGTCACCGGCCCGGGCCAGTATCGGCGGAGCAGGGCGAAGGAACTGGCCCGTTCAGTCGGGGCCGCGTGCCGGGCGCCGCGGGTCAGGTAGAGGGTGAACAGCAGATAACACACGCCGCAGACCGCGCTGGCGCCGAACAGGGCCACGTACCGGTTCGTCCCAACGGCGTGATAAAAGATCACGTCGCCCAAGATCGTGCCGGTCATCATCCCCAGGAAGCCGGAGCTGCCGAAGGTGGCGATCGCCTCCGTGCGGCGGCTGGCCGGCACGATGTTCTGGATGTGGACCAGCGAGCAGCCGAACTGCCCCGCCAGTCCGACCGTGAACAGCAGCCGCCCGAGGAAGATCGGCAGCCGCTCGCCCAGCCAGGCCAGCGCCGGCCCGGCGTCTTGCGGCAGCGCCTCGGCCAGCGGCCCGGCGGCGGCGAGCGTCAGCGCCCCGCTCACCCCCAGGGCGCTGCACGCGGCCCACACCTTCCGCACGCCCAGCCGGTCGATCGCCTCCCCGATTTTGAACCGGGCCGCCACCGCCCCGAACGTCGCCACGGAGACCGTCAGCCCGGCAAGCCCCTCGGTGCCGCCGAGGAAGTTGACCAGTTCCGCAAAGCGAAACGTCAGCGCGTTCGAGGAAACCACCAGCAGGTTCGCCGCGAACGCGACCCAGAAGGCGGCGTGGTACACCTCCGCCCTTGGGCGGATCGACGGGGACGCGGGCGGCGGCGGGGACGGTTCAGCAGAAGTCATGCGGCAGCGGGGCGGGACGGCGACCGACGGGGCGCGCGGCGGGGGCGGGAGTGTACGCGGAGGACACGGGCCGCCGATCGGGGTGATCCCCGTTCCAACGCACTTCACAGGAATCCAACGGGACGAATCCGTCCGAGGCCGACGCCACCGGCGTCACCCCCCGAATGCCCCGTACCGCCGCACGCCGCGGCGGAAGACCACGCGGTTCACGATCAGCAGGCCGACCGCCCACGCCGCCCCGGTCAGCAGCACGCCGGGCAACTCCTCCGGCGAGTACTTGCCCAGAAAGATCGCCGCCGGCACGTACGCCAAATATTTAAACGGCAGCCAGACCACCGCCGCCGTCACCGGCTCCGGCAGCCAGTCCAACGGGATCATGTGCCCGCTGAGGAAGTAGTTGAACATCATATAGATGAACAGCAGGCTGCTGATCTCCAGGAACCAGAAGCTGATCAGCCCGATCAGGCTTTCAATCAGGAACCCGATCACGAAGGCCAGCGCCAGACTCGCCAGGAAGGCCTCGAACACGGCGAACCCCGGCCACGCCGGCAGATAGTCCCGGCAGAGCCAGAACACCAGCGCGAACGGCCCCGCGGCGATCAGGTAATAGACCAGCTTGTGGGCCACCCGGTGCACGAACAGGTAGCCGAGCATGTCGATCGGCTGGGTGAGGTATTTTTTGACGACCCCCTCCCGCACCTCCAACGCGATGCCGCTGGCCAGCCCCGGCATGCTGCTGAACGCCCGGCCGACCATCGCCAGCAGGTAATAACTGACCATCTCCGGCAAGGAATAGCCGTTCAGGCTGTCGGACTGGGCGCCGGCGTAGACCGCGGTCCACAGAAAAATCTGCGTGACGATCGGCAGGAACCGCACCAGCGTGCTAAAGGCGAAGTCCGCCCGATACGCCAGCCGCTCCGCCATCGCGGTTTTCAGGATCCACCAATTGAGCCGGAATGACATTTCAGACGACTCCCGCTGCAATTGGGCGGCGTTCTCTCCGCCAGCGAACGTAGGTGACGCCGCTTGCCGCCAACGCGATCAGCGCCAACGCGGGCAGGCGGAGGACGAGATACCGATACGTCGCCGCCCCGTAATTTCGGACTCCGTAACGCACGCCCGGCCAGACATGGGAGTCCATCTGCCGGGACCGCCCGACGTCGACGCGGCCGTGATCCCGCACCCAGATGATTCGGAGGCCACGCGCCCCGCGGGCCGCATCGACCGGGAACCCGCTCGCGCAGACCGCCGGACTGAACGATGATCCCCAGGCCGAGGCGCTGACCGTCAGCGCCGCCCCGACGATCGCGGCGATCCAACACCAGCAACGCACAATGCGCAACGGCAGGCTCGGTTCCGCCGCCACGTCGCCGCGGTCCTGCAGGAGACGCACGCCCCAGAAGAGCAGCGAGGTCAGAACGAAGAGCGGCAGCAGGCCCAACACCAGGCGTTCGGAGCGTGCTGAATAACTGCGATAGAACCTCACCCCCAGCCACGGGGCGCTCCATTCGTTCGCTCTGCGGTCGTCGACCGCCGGCTTCTGCCGGGGGATCGCCACTTCTAAAACCACCGGATACAACCAACCGGCGTCGGGGTCGAGCTTTTCGAACCCGCTGTCTAGAGCGACGGTCAGGCGGTCGGGACCGGAATAGGAAATCGTCCGCGCCGTTGGCGGGAAGGCGATCGCCGTCACGCCGATCAGGGCGAAGGACCAGACGAGAGGCCGAAGAACCAGCCCCAGGGCGGCGAGCAGTCGTCGCATTCCGCTCACGCCGCGGCCCCGGCAGCGGCGGCGTCCGCGTCCGCCTGCTCGCCGAACAGGTCCGCGATCACTTCTTCCAACGGCCGGTCGTTGACGCTCACGTCCTCGATCCGGTGCCGGTCCAATAGGTCGGCCAGCACGCGCGGAATCTCGGCTCGCGCCACTTCGATACGGGCGCGGGGAGCGATCGCCTTCAGCGGCGTGCCGTAGCGGGCCAGGTCGCTGGGGACCTCGCCGGCGAAGGATAATTCGATGATCTTATGGGTGCTGAACCGCTCGACGATCTCGCTCAGCGGGCCGTCGTGGCGAATCGTGCCGTCGTCGATGATCACCGCTCGATCGCACAGCGCCTCGACGTCCTTCATATAGTGGCTCGTCAGCACCACCGTGGTGCCGCGCTCCGCCTGATAGGTTTTGAGGAACGACTGCACCGTCCGCTGGCTGACGACGTCCAGCCCGATCGTCGGCTCGTCGAGAAACAGCACCTCCGGGGCGTGGAGCAGGGCGGCGATCAATTCCATCCGCATCCGCTCGCCCAACGAGAGTTCCCGCACCGGCTGGCCGATCAACTTGCGGACTTTGAGTAAGTCCACGAGTTCGTCCAGGCGCTGCGCGAACTCGGCCGGCGGGACGCCGTAAATTTCGCGGTGCAGGTTGAACGACTCCTGAGCCGGCAGGTCCCACCAGAGCTGGTTCTTCTGCCCCATCACGAGGCTGAACCGGCGGCGGTAGGCGTTCGCCCGCTCCCACGGGGTGTAGCCGAGCACCGAGGCCTCGCCGTCGCTGGGGTGGATCAGACCGGCGAGGAGCTTGAGGGTCGTGGTTTTTCCGGCGCCGTTGGGGCCGAGGAACGCCAGCATCTCGCCCCGCTCGACGCGGAACGACACGTCCCGGACCGCGTGGACCTCGTTGTATTCCCGCCGGAACAGCCCGCCGATGCCGGCGAGCAGGCCCTCCCGTTTGCGATAGACGCGGTAGGTCTTGGTGAGGCCACGGGCCTCGATCGCGGCGGAGCCGTCGCCGGTCCGGTCGGCGCCCGCGGCGGCTGAGGCGGGACGGGTGCCGACGGCGGGGGCTTCCGGGGCGGCGACGGACATGCGGACAGTCTAACCGGGTCGCGGAAAAGAACCGCCCCCGCGATCGCGGCGGGGGCCAAAACGACAGCGTCCCGGACCCTCCGAGGGTCCGGGACGCTGTGGATGCAAACTGCTGTTACGTCGCGGACCTCAGGAACCGGGCACGGCGATCGCCGGCTCGTTCGGGTTCGCCCGCTGGGCGGTGGAGTTGCTGCGGAACATCCGCACATAGTCGGCGGTAATCCGCAGGACCTCGTCGTTGTAGGCGCTCTCCGGCAGCACGGGGCCTTCGCCGGGGGTGGGCTGGAGGTCCTCCTCCTCGTCGCCGTCCTCATCGTCGGACAGGGCCTTCAACTCGGCCCGCTCCTGCCGGCGGACGTCCTCGTTCAGGGAGACCGTCTTGCGGTTCTTGTCCCGCTCGTAGCGGGCGATCCGCTCGAGGGTCTTGGCGAACTCGGGGTCGGCGGCGACCCGCTCCTTGCTGGCCTCCTGCAACTTGGCGGCGATCGCCGGGCTGGCCATCGCGACCGGGCGGAAGTCCGCGGCGGCGATGCGGTCGAACTCCAGGGCGTTGTCGAGGAACTGCTCGCCCAACTCCATGTGGTCCAACAGGTCCGGCAGCACGACGTCGCTGCGGACGCCGAGGTTCTGCGTGCTGTCGCCGTTCACCCGATAGAACTGCTGAATGGTCAGCTTCAGGGCACCCTGCGAGGCGTTGCCGATCAGGTTGAACAACTGCTTGGGCGGGACGGGCATCACGTTCTGGACGGTGCCTTTGCCGTGGGTCGTTTCGTCGCCGACGATGATCCCGCGGCCGTAGTCCTTGATGGCGCCGGCGAAGATCTCGCTGGCGCTGGCGCTCAGGCGGTTGGTCAGCACGACCAGCGGGCCGCCGTAGGCGACGTCCGGGCGTTCGTCGCTGTGAACCTCGATCTTGCCGGCCGGGTCCTTCACCTGGACGACCGGGCCCTCGTCGATGAACAGGCCGGTGACCTCGATCGCTTCGGTCAGGGCGCCGCCGCCGTCGTACCGCAGGTCGACGACGACCGCGTCCACCCCGCCGGCGCTGCGGAACGCCTGCAACGCCTTGAGGACGTCGCGACTGGTGCTGGAGAACCCTTCGACGCCGGCGTTGGCCCCGGCGAAGTCCCGGTAGAAGCTGGGAATGTTGATCACGCCGACCTTCAGCGGCTGGTCCAGCCCGAGGCGCTCCTGCAGGTTGTAGATCTCGCCGCGGACGGCGGAGTCCTTCAGTTCAATCTTGCGGCGCTTCAGCTCGATGACTTTAACCTCGCCGCCGGCGGCGGGCATCACCTGGAGCCGCACGACCGTGCCGGATTCGCCGCGGATCAGGCGGACGACGTTGCCGATCCGCATCTCGACGACGTCGGTAAATTCCGCTTCGCCTCCCTGGGCGACGCCGATGATTTTGTCTTCCAGCTTGAGCCGCCCGTCCTCCTCGGCGGCGCCGCCCTGGATGATCTGCTTGACGGTGACGTAGCCGTCCTCGTTCTGCAGCGCGGCCCCAATGCCCTCCAGCGAGAGGTTCATCGAAATTTGGAAGTCCTCCAGCGTCTTTTCGCTCATGAAAGAGCTGTGCGGGTCGAAGGTCATCGCCAGGGCGGTGATGAACGTCTCCAGCTTGTCGGCCGGTTCGACCTGCCGCTGGATGCTCAGCAGGTTGCTGTACCGCTTGTGCAGCCGCTCGCGAATGGCCTTGAGCTCCTCGTCCTCGAGCCGAAGCTGGAGCACGTCGTATTTAATCCGCTTCCGCCAGCGTTCGTTCATCTCCTCCGGACTGGCGGCCCAGGTAATGTCGTCCGGGTCGGAGACGATGGATTCGTCCTGGGTGAAGTCGAACTCGCTGTCGATCAGCCGCTGGGCGAAGGCGACCCGCTGTTCGAGCCGCTCCCCGTAGCGGTCGTAGACGGCGTTGACGAAGGTCAGGTCGCCGCGGCGGACGGCGTCGTCGAGTTGCGTTTCGTAGCGGCGGAAGGCTTCGAGGTCGGACTGCTCGAAGTACAGCTTCGCCGGGTCCAGCGACTCGAAGAAGCGCGTAAACAGCCGCTTCGAGGCCTCATTGTCGATCGTCTTGCCGGAGACGTGGTAGCGGTCCAGCAATTCCGCCGCCATGCGGGCGGTCGTGGCGTCGGCCCGGGTGGTTTCGCCGACTTCGTTCTGGGCGAAGAGCGGCACCGCGAGGCCAGCGGTGACGGTCAGCGAGGCGGCGATCAACACCGCCCGCCAAGCACGGCCGCCCGTCGTGGGGTTCCCCGTCGGAGCCGCCCCCTTCGGCGAGGGAACGTGGGACGACGGGGCGGGGCGGGGTTCGATCACGGGGGCGTCCGATGCGGGGCGGCGGGGCGGGGGCGTCAGTGCGGGAACGAGCGCCGCCCGGCCCGTCGGGAAGGGCGGGGAGGAATCGTCCGATCCGTTCTAGGGCAACGATCTTACGCAGACAAGACGGCCGACGTGGGCCGATTCGTCAGGGAAATCCCGCCGCGGCGGGCGGGCGACGGCTCCCGGTGCGGCTACCGCCAACGGACGGCGTCCAGCAGCGGGAACGCCAGTTCGCCCACCTCCGCCTCGCGGTTCGGCGGGTAGGCGAACACGATCTCGGCCCGCTTTGGCCCGTCGGCCAGCAGGTAGTGATCGCGGTTTTGCGGGTCGCCGGCGGCGTCCTTCCCGCTCACCCGGACCAGCAGCAGCGCCCGGCCGGCGTCCTCGGCGTTCGGGAGGTCCAGCGAGGCGGTCGTCTCGATCGTGCCCGGCGCCTTCTCGAGGGTCAGGCGGACACGGCGCTCGAAGGCGGCGGCGTCCGGTTCGGCGCCCTCCTCGGCGTCGTCCAGCGGCGTGAGGGTGGCGACGATCGCCGGGGCGCCGCGGTCCATCCGCACCACCACCGCCGCCTTGGCGGACTGATTGACGAACCGCCAGTCCCGGTCCAGCTCCGCCCGGGTGCCCCAGGGCGTGACCAGTTCGACACGTTCCGCAGCCTCGATCTGCTCCGGGGTGCGGACGGCGTCGGCGGCGGTCCGCAGGGCGGCGGCGTCCAGCGGGCCGGCGTCCGGCTCCGGCGTGCGGGTCAGGCTCGCCTTGAAGGCGAGATTCACGCCGGGCGAGATCGGCCCCGGGCTGCCCTCGACCGTCTGGTTGAGCGTCGCGGCGGTGATCGCCTTGGCGGCTCGGTCGTAGGCGAACGTGCCGTCGAACGTCACCGTCAGGGACGCCCCGTCCGTCGCCCCGGCGATCTTGCCGCGAAACGTCCCTCGCGCTTCCGCGTCGGTCAGGGCGGTCAGTTTGCAACGAAGCTGGTTCTCGCCCACGGCCTCCACCCCCGCCAGCGCCGGGCCGACCCAATCGGCCGGTTCCCAGTCGTCGCCCTCGGAGACGCTGCCGGTCGGCAACAGGCCGCCCACCAGCAGGGGATCCAGCGGCGTGCCGAGCAGTTCCAACTCGCCGTAGCGCAGCGGGCCGCCGGGTGAGAGCACGCTCGTCCCGACCGGCATGCCGGTCGCCACGACCATGCGCCGACTGCCCCGGAGGCGGGCGTAGGTCGGCTGGGGGCCGACCGTCAGCTCGCTGCCGGCGGCGTCGTAGTACCGCACGCTGCGGCGGCCGGTCGGACCCTCGCCCTCCACCGGCAGGGGGCGGGTGTGAAAGCGGTAGGTCGCCCGCACCTCCGCCGGCAGCGGGTCCGCCCCGTGGCGGGGGGTGATCGTCCCTTTCGCGGCGACGGTCAGCGTGACGGCGTGCGTGCCGCTGGGGGCGTCCGTCAGCACGGCCCGCTCCTGGGCGAACGCCGCGGACGACGCGAGCGGGCCGGTCAGGCAGAGCAGCCAGGCCGCGACGCCCCATGTCGCCGGGGAAGCAACGGGCGTCGGGAGACGAACGATCGGGAACACGCGGGGACCTTCCGTGGGTGGGTGCGGCCGCATCGTAGCGATCGCCGCCCCGGGCCGGCATGGCGGTTTGACGAACGCGCCGCCGGGCGACTCCCGTTGATTCGCGGCGGCCTCTAACCCTGGCCGTTCGGGGGGTGGCCGGCGGTCTTCACCAACGTCAGGGCGTTGCCCTTGGCGTTGTGGGTCGCCTCGTCCATGAAGGTCCGCACCAGCAACAGGCCGCGGCCGTGGGCCTTCATGAGGTTCTCCGGGTCCGTCGGGTCCGGCAGCGAGTGCGGATCGAACCCGGCGCCCTGGTCTTCGATGTAGAACCGCAGGTTCGGACCGGAGGGAATCCCGCCGAGCACGTCCGGGCTGTCGGCGCCGGGCTGCCGCGGGTCGCCGGTGCGGGCGACGGTCAGTTCGACGTGCACGCGGCGATCGCTGTAGGGGCGGAGCAGGGCCCGCTCCCGGGCGAGGCTGTAGTAGCGGCTCTCGTCCTCGTCCCGCAGGGCGGAGTCCAGTTCGAGGTTGCCGTGGTAGACGGCGTTCGTGAGGGCCTCCTCCAGCGCCACGCCGATCCGCAGGCGGTCGGTCTCGGAGAAGCCGATGTTCTCCGGCTGGTCGTTTCGCGGCGGGGCGTAGTTCGGGCCGGCGGGGACGGCGGCGGTTTCCTCCACCATCCGCTTCGCCAAGCGCACCGTGGGGCCGATGATCTCCGGATCGCTGGGCAGGTCCAGCACGCGGTGCTGACGGGTGTGGCAGCGGGCCAGCCGGTTCTGCCGACGCCGCTCCCCCGCCACGGCGACCATCTGCAAGACCGTCAGCCGCAATTGGCTTTTCAGGTCTTTTTTCAGCACGAAGCTGGCGGCGCCCGCCTCCAGTGCCGCGACCGCCTCCGCCTTCAGGCCATGGCGGGTCATCAGCACCACGGGCACGTACGGACAGCGAGCGCAAACCGCCTGCACCACCGCGGGCCCGTCGATGTCCGGCAGTTGGAGGTCCGTCAGGACGATGTCCGGCGGATCCTCCAGGGCGGCGAGAAACGCGTCGCGGTCTGCCGCTTCCTCAACTTCGACGTCCGGCAGATCCCGGAGAATCTTGGCGACCTTCTGACGGTCGCTCTCACGGTCGTCCACGACGAGCAGGCGGGGCACAGCGGGCTCGACCGACGGGGGAGAAGTGAACCATCCCGGCGAACCCGGGAGCGGACCGCACGATCCCGTCGGCGCCGGGCGGCGTCAAACGGGGACGTGTCGAACCGGCATGCTCGTACGGTTTTCACCCACGGTTTCATCCACGTTACGCTGCGGGACGCCATTCCCCGTCGCTCCCGCTCCCCCCGCCCCCATGCCGGCGCCCCGCCCGCTGACCTTCGCCTCCGTCGGCGAAGCCCCCGCCGAGGCCGAACGGCTGCTGACGGGCGGGTACGAACGCCGCGGCAACTGGGACCTGCGTCAGGTCTGCGATCACTGCGCCGACTGGCTGGCCTTCCCGATCGACGGCTACCCGCCGGTGCCTCCGTGGTTCAAGCCGGCGCTGCTGGCGATTCGGCACACCCTCGGCCCGCGGATCCTGCACCAGATCCTGCGGGAGGGGACGATGCGGGCCGGCTCGCCCACGGTCGCCCGCACCCTTTACCCGCCCGCCCCCGACCCTGCCGCGGACGCCGCCGCCGTCGAGCGGCTCGCCCGGGCTGCGGACCGGTTCCTCGCTCACGAGGGCAAATACGCCATCAGCCCGTTCTTCGGCCGCATGTCCCGCGAGGAGGCCCGCGGGCTGCAGGCGATTCACACCGCCCACCACTTCGGCTTTCTCGAACCGAAATAAAGCCCGCCGGTCAGATCAGGTCAGGACGTCCCGTAGCCGGCTGAGGCCGACGATCGCGTCACGCCGCACCAGCGCCCGCTTGCGGTTCGGGGCGATTCCGTGCCGGGCCGCTTCGAGGACGTACAGTTCCCGCGTGGTCGCCGTATCCCGCAAATCGTGGGCGTCGGCGTCGGCGAGCACCAGATGCACGGCGTCCCACGACTTCAGCGTGCCGAGGTAAACCCACTGGGCGGCGAGATCCAGCACGACCTCCGCCCCCCGGAACGGTTCGAGAACGGCGTCGGCGTCAGACGGCGCGGCGGACATGACGGGGCTCGGGGCGGGGGCGAACGGTCCCATTGCAGGCTCCAGGCGCCGCCGCGTCTAGTGGGCCAGTCTCCCGGGCCTACTTCGGCGGCGCCACGGTGCGGATGTGGAGTTCTTCCAACTGCTTGCCGTCCACGTCGCCGGGGGCGCCGGTCATCAGGTCGGCGGCCTTCTGGGTCTTCGGGAAGGCGATTACGTCGCGGATGTTCTCCAACTGGGCAAGGATCATCACCCAGCGGTCCAGCCCCAGCGCGATGCCGGCGTGCGGGGGGGCGCCGTATTTCAGGGCGTCCAGCAGGAAGCCGAACCGACGGCCGGCCTCCTCGCTGTCCATCCCGATCAGGTCGAAGACCGTTTGCTGCACGGCCGGGTCGTGGATCCGGACGCTGCCGCTGGCGGCCTCGTAGCCGTTGCAGACGAGGTCGTAGCTCTCCGCCCGCACGGCGGCCGGGTCGGACTTCAGCTTCTCGACGTCCTCCGGATGGACGGCGCAGAAGGGGTGATGCTCCGCCTCCCAGCGGTTCTCTTCCTCGTTGCGGCCCACCAGCGGGAACTCCAGCACCCACAGGGCGGCCAGTTCGGACGGGTCGTACAGCGCCAACTCCCGGCCGAGCCGGTTCCGCAGATTGGCCAACGCGGCGTTCACCACGGAGGGCTTGTCGGCGACGAACAGCGCCAGGTCGCCCGGTTTGGCGGAGAGCCGTTCGATGATCGCCGACTGCTGCTCCGCGGTGAAGAACTTCGCCGTCGGGGCCTGCAGCTTCATGGCGCCCTCCTCCTCGACGACGCGGAACCAGGCCAGCCCCTTCGCCCCCCACTCGCCGACGAACGCCGTCAATCCGTCGAGGTCCTTGCGGCTGTACTTCGCGGCCGCGTCCGGGGCGCACAGGCCCCGCACCTTGCCGCCGCCGGCGACGGTCTTGTTGAACACGCCGAACTCGCACTCCGCGGCGACGTCGGAAATATCCTTCAATTCGAGCCCGAAGCGAGTGTCCGGCTTGTCGCTGCCGAAGCGGTCCAGCGCCTCGGCGTGCGTCAGGCGGGGCAGGGGAAGCGAGATCTCTTTGCCACGCAGCTCTTTTGCGTAGGCCGCGATGAGGCCGTCGATCGTCGTCAGCACGTCCTCTCGCTCGACGAAGCTCATCTCGACGTCGACCTGCGAAAACTCCGGCTGGCGGTCGCTGCGGAGGTCTTCGTCGCGGAAGCAGCGGGCGATCTGGAAGTAGCGGTCGGTCCCGCCGACCATCAGGATCTGCTTGTAAAGCTGCGGGCTCTGCGGGAGGGCGTAGAACTCCCCGGGGTGCACGCGGCTGGGAACGAGGTAGTCGCGGGCGCCCTCCGGCGTGCTACGGCCGAGAATCGGGGTTTCGACTTCCAGAAAGCCCAGCCCGTCGAAGTAATCCCGGGTGATCTTGGACAGACGGTGCCGCAGTTCCATCGTCCGCTGCAACTTCGGGCGTCGCAGGTCGAGGTAGCGGTGCTTGAGCCGCAGTTCCTCGCCGGGCAGTTGCTCGGCGCCGGGCTCGAAGGGCGGAGTGGCGGACTTGTTGAGAACCGTCAGGGCCGAGGCCCGCACCTCAATCCCGCCGGTGGCGAGCTTGGGGTTCCGCAGGCCCTCGCCGCGGGCGTGCACGGCGCCGGTCACGCGGACCACGTCCTCGCCCCGCAGGCCGCGGGCGAGCTCGTGGGTGGCGGCGTTCAGACCGTCGCCGGACAGCTTCTCCCCGGCGTCCGGATCGAACACGAGCTGCGTCAGCCCGAACCGGTCCCGCAGGTCGATGAACACCACCCCGCCGTGGTCGCGGTAATTCGCCACCCAGCCGCAGAGGGAGACGGTCTCGCCGACGTGCCCCTCCCGCAGTTCACCGCAGGTGTGGGTGCGCAGGGAGGTCGACAGGGACGACGGGGGGCCGGGCATCGGGCGGGGAACCGGGACGGGAACGCGGGGCGGGCCGCGGAACGGGACGGGCGTGGCGCGGGATGGTAGGGAGGCCCGCCGCGTGCGCAAACCGACCCCCCGGAACCCGACGTCGCCCGGCGTCCCCGGGTTCGGTTCTGCGGGACGATTCGGCCGGTTCGACCGACGGACGGCGGCGGCCCGGCGGCGCGGGTGGTCGGGAAGTGGCCGGGCTGGTGGCTGAACGACCGACCCGCCCTGCGGAATCCGCGAAGCCGGGCGCGTGACGGGGCTGGGAGCGCTCTGGCATGCCGCATGCAACACTGTTCGGGTGTGGGTCGGAGCGACCGTCGCCCCCTCCCGCCGCATCCACCCCCATCCAAATCGAGTTCCAATCATGAAACGTCTCACCTTCCTGCTTCCTGCCGCCCTGTGCGTGGGTCTGACCGTCGGCTGCGAAGAGAGCGTCGAGGACGCCCGCGAAGACGTCGTCGAAGCGCAGCAGGACCTCCAGTACGAGCGGACCGAGGCGGGCGAAGAGATCGCCGAGGAGGCCGCGGAGCAGAGTCAGAACGTCGCCGAGGCCCGTGAGGACGCTCAGGAGGAGTTCCTCGAAGAAGTCGACGAGGAGGCTTCCGAAGTCGCGGAGGCGGAAGAAGAGTTGATGGAGCAACGTCAGGATCTGACGGAGGCGCAGGCCCGCGAGCGCCTGGAAGCCGAAGCCGACGTGATGGAGCGTGACGCCGCCCGTCCGGTGGTGCCCGTGGTCCCGGTCGTCCCGGCCGACGACGACCTGGAGAGCCCGGAGGTCGAGAAAGCGGCCGACAATGTCGCGGAAGAGGTGAAGGAAGCCGGCGACGCGATCGAAGCCGAAGCCGCCGAAACCGAGGCGGAGATGAAGGAAGAGGCCGCCGAGGCCGAAGCCGCCGCTGAAGAGGCGACCGACGGTGAAGAGACCCCGTCCGAGGAACTCGAGGACGAAGAGACGCAGCGTTGAGCCGTCGCTCAGTGAGGCAGTGAGGCCGACCGGCCTTATTGAAGTCGATCCAGTGCAAACGCCCGCCCCCGACCCGGGGCGGGCGTTTCTGTTGGGGTCGACCCGTTGCGTCGAAACCCGCCAGGCGGCGGAGGAGCCGCTACTTCTCCCCGTCTGCCGCCCCCGCGGCGACGGTCGGCCGACCCAGCCGAATCAGGGAGTCCGAGAACCGCCCGCCGTCGCGTGCCTCCTCGTCCTCGGCGGCTTCGTGCGAAACGAGCTTCGTTTCAGCCGCTTCCTCCGACCCGCCGAGCAGGGGCGAGGAGATCCGTCGCCACAGCGAGGAGACCGACTCCCGCACCCGCCCCCGTCCGACCGGATAATAGGCGCTGGGATCCGCGGGCGCCGGGGCCGGCGGCGGCGCCGCCGACTCATTGAAGTTCGGAGCGGACCGATCGGAGGGGCTGGAGTCCGTCGGCGGGCCGATCAGCATCGGCCGCCGCGCCCCGCCGGGCAGCGGGTTGGGCGGCGCCGGCAGGGGCGGGGACGAGTTGTAGTCCCGCGGCGCGCTGAACGGATCGCCCGTCCCCGGTTCCCACCGATGTGACGGCATCGACGCCTCCGGGTGGGGCGCGGCGATCGTCGGCGGCGGCGGGGGGGGCGTCGTGGGAGCCGGCGGGCCGGCGTGCGGAACGATCCGATTCATCCCCGGCACGCTGCGGATCGCGCCCGTGACCGGCCGCATCACCTTCTGACGCGTCGCGCCGCACCCCCCCGCGGTGATCGTGAGGCCGCACCCGAGGACGACGGCGACGGCGAGCCGCCGCCACGCCGCGCGGGCGGCGCGGGGCGAGGACGATGAGAGGGGCGGCAGCAGGCGGGGCACGGGTCGAATCCTTCCGGGCGATGGACGTCCCCGTGCGGAACGGGGCCCCGCGGGGGCGGGGGAAGTGCGGCGGCGCGGTCGCGCCGATCGGCCGTCGAGGCGGCCCGGATTCCACCGGACGCGGGGCGGCCTCCGGGGATTCGGCCGATGCAAGCGCGTTTCGCAAGCTGCGAGCGCCGCCGCCGGGGCGCTCCGACCGGGACGAGCGCGATCCTGCACGAACGGCCGGTCGTGCGGGGGCCGGGCGGACGGCGCCATCCGTCCGCCCCGAGCCACCCGCACGACCCGCCCCCGCCGCGCGCCCCCCGCAACCGTCGCCGTCCGCGGCCGGGGCGGCTACGGTCGTCGGTACCCGTTCCCCCCTTGTTGGAGCCCGAAATGCGTGCCGCCGTCTTCACCGCCCCGGGACCGCCGGAGGTTCTCTTAGTCCGCGACCTGCGCGACCCCGGCGACCCGGGGGAGGGCGAAGTGCGGGTGAAGGTCGGGGCCGTCAGCGTGAACCCGATCGACACCTACGTCCGCGGCGGCGTCGTCTCCCCCGGCCCGGCACCCAGCGAGGAGAACCCCCGCATCATCGGCTGCGACTGGGCCGGCACGGTCGAGGCAGTCGGCTCCGCCGTGTCGCGGTTCGCCGTCGGTAATCGGGTCTGGGGCGTGAGCCGCGGCATCGCCCGCGACGGCGCCGCCGCGGAGGTTCTGAACGAAAGCGAAGACCTCTGCTTCCCCACGCCGGAAGATCGCACTGACGTACAGGCGGCGGCGCTGGGGCTCGCCGCGGTGACGGCCCACCTTGGACTGTTCCGCACCGGCGGGCTGGAGGAGCGGGAGACCGGCGAACGCTTTGTATTCGTCCAGGCCGGCAGCGGGGGCGTCGGCTCGGCGGCCGTGGCGCTGGCTGCCGCGGCGGGATATCGCGTCGTCACCACCGCCGGGTCTGATGCGAAGCGGAGCGCCTGCCGAGAACGCGGGGCCGAAGTTACGTTTGACTACGGCGACCCCGACCTCGCAGACCGGCTGGAGGCCGTTCTCAGTCACGAGAGGATGGAAGAACCGCGCGGCTTCTCCGTCTGGCTCGAAGGCCACCGCGACCCCGACCTCCACGCCGCAATCCCGCTGATGCGGCAGGGCGGCGCGATCGTGCTGTTCGCCGGGCGCTCCTCCGAACCGTGCTTTCCCCTCGGGGCGCTCTACACCCGCGACATCAGCCTGCGGGGCTTCGCGATGTTCAACGCGACCGCGGAGGAACTGCAAACCGCCGCCGCCGGGGTCGCCAGGATCGAACCGCTGATCGCCCGCTCCTATCCGCTGTCGGAGATCGCCCGCGCCCACGCCGATCAAGAGGCCGGCGACACCGGCGACCGCGGCGGGAAGCTGGTGATCGAACTGTAGGGTCCGCAGTGCGGACCGTGGCCGACGACCGTCGATCGAACGCCCACGGTCCGCGGAGCGGACCCTACGCCGCGGTGACGTTGCGCTCGGCGAGGCTCAGGGCCGTCGCCCGCAGGCCCTCGGCGTCGAGGTTGAAGTCCGCGAGGATCTCCTCCCGCGGGCCGTGCTCGATGAACTCGTCCGGCAGGGCGAGGAGGCGGACGTGATCAGTCCGCACGCCGCGGGCGTTCGCGGCTTCCAGCAGGGCGCTGCCGAAGCCGCCGGTCACGACGTTCTCCTCCGCGGCGATGACCCACGGGGCCTCGTCCATCAGCGGGCCGAGCGTGTCCATGTCGATCGGCTTGACGAACCGCGGGTTCACCACGGCGACGTCCAGCCCTTCTTCCCGCAGCTTCTCCGCGGCGGCGACGGCCACGGGGAACATGATGCCGCAGCCGATCAGCAGGCCGTCGGCACCGTGTTCGTACACCTCCGCCTTGCCGTGCACGATCGGCGGGGCGTTGCGGTCCACGGTCACGGCGGCCGTTTTCGGATACCGCAGGCTGCACGGGCCGTTGTGTTGCAGGCTGAAGTCCAGCATCGCCGCGATCTCGCCCGCATCGCCGGGGGCCATCACGGTCATGTTGGGGAACACCCGCATATAGGAGTTGTCGAACACGCCGTGATGCGTGGCCCCGTCCGGCCCGCACAGGCCGGCCCGGTCCATCATAAAGGTGACCGGCAGGTTCTGGAGGGCGACCTCCTGGAAGATATGGTCGAAGCTGCGTTGCAGGAACGTCGAGTAAATATCGACGATCGGCCGGGCGCCGGCTTTCGCCATACCGCCCGCGAAGGCGACGGCGTGGCCCTCGCAGATGCCGGTGTCGAAGAACCGCGTGGGAAAGTCGGCCCGCACGGTCTCCAGCTTGTTTCCCTGACACATCGCGGCCGTCATCACCGCGACGCGGTCGTCCCGGGTGAGAGCGGCGTGAATCGCGGCGGCGGCGTAGTCCGTATAGGCCTTCGTGGAACTGGTGCGGATCTCCGCGACCTCCTGCCCGCTGTCGTCCCGTTTGAACGGGGCGGGGGTGTGGAAGGTGACGGGGTCCGCGGCGGCCGGACGGAAGCCGTGGCCTTTCTCGGTGAGAACGTGCAACAGCACCGGCCCGCGGACGTGCTTCACCCGCTCCAGCGTCGCGGTGAGGGACTTCAAATCGTGCCCGTCGACCGGGCCGATGTAGCGGAAGCCCAGTTCCTCAAACAACATCCCGCCGTGCAGGAAGTGCTTGAGGGCGTCTTTGCCCTGCGACAGCAACTTGGTCGACTGCTCGCCGACGACGGGAATCTTGTTGAGCAGCCAGGCGACGTCCTTCTTCAGCCCGTCGTAATACGGGGCCGTGCGGGCGGCGTCGAGATAGCTGGCCAATCCGCCGACGCGGGGGCAGATGCCCATCTCGTTGTCGTTGAGGATGACCAGCAAATCCTTTTGCAGGCCCGCGGCGTTGTTGAACGCCTCAAACACCACCCCGCTGGGCAGGGCGCCGTCGCCGATCACGGCGACGCTCTTACGGTCCTCGCCGGGGTGCACCAGGTCGTCGCCGGCCTTCAGGCCGAGGCTGGTGCTCACGCTGGCGCCGGCGTGGCCGGTGACGAACAAGTCGTAGTCGCTCTCCTCCGGGTTCGGGTAGCCCATCAGGCCGCCGCGCTCGCGGAGGGTGTCGAACTGCGGGAACCGGCCGGTGAGCAGCTTGTGCGGGTAGATCTGGTGCCCGGTGTCCCAGATCAGCCGGTCCTTCTTGAAGTCGAACGTCTTGTGCAGGGCGATCGCCAGTTCGACCACGCCCAGATTGCTGGCGAAGTGGGCGGCCCGGTCGGAGACGATGCTGCACAACCGCTCCCGAATCTCCCCGGCGAGCTGCTCCAGTTGGGCGTCGGTCAGCCCGTCCAGGTCCCGCGGGTCGGTGATACGGGGCAGAATGTCGTACGGCACGGAGGGGGGCGGCACGGGGCAGGGGAGGCGGGGGCGGCACATCGAACCGGACGCGGCGGCGGCGGCTAACCCGCCGGGACGTTCGGTGACGAGATTGTGACGGGTCGGGGGGGGTTGGGGAACCTAGCGGTCCCGGTCGACCGCATACCGAGCCAGCGCCCGCAGCGGATCGGCGGCGGCGCCGAGCGGTTCGAGGCCGTCGATCGCCTGCGCGATCAGGTCCTCCGCCCGCCGGCGGCTGCCCTTCTCGCCGTACAGGGCAGGGTAGGTGAGCTTCCCCGCCGCCACGTCTTTCCCCGCCGTTTTGCCCAGCGCCGCGGAGCTGGCGGAGAGATCCAGCAGGTCGTCGGCGATCTGGAAGGCGAGGCCGAGGTTCGCCCCGTAGCTGCGCAGGGCGTTGACGACCGCGGTCGGGGCTCCCGCAACGTGCCCGCCGAGTGCAGAGGCGGCGGCGATCAGGGCGCCGGTTTTGGCGCGGTGGATGACCTCCAACTGCTTTCCGCTGCCGACCGAGTGTGGGTCGCCCTCAGCGGCGAGGTCCTCCACCTGTCCGCCGACCATCCCCGCGGCTCCTGCCGCGGAGGCCAACTCGTCGATGCACGCCCCGACGCTGATATGCGGGTGGAGCCGGCTGAGGATCTGGAAGGCCAGGGTCAGCAGGGCGTCCCCGGCCAGTAGGGCGGTCGCCTCGTCAAAGGCAACGTGGCAAGTCGGCCGGCCCCGCCGTAGCGAGTCGTCGTCCATGCACGGCAGGTCGTCGTGGATCAGCGAGTAGGTATGAACCAATTCCACCGCGACGGCCGCCCGCATCGCGTTCTCCCGCCAAACGGGTTCGACGACAAATGGACCGTTCGGGTCTCGATCGAAGGAGTCCCCCGCCGCCCGGCAGGCGTCGAACGCGGCGAGGGTCAGAGCGGGCCGCAGACGCTTGCCGCCGGCCAGCAGGCTGTGCCGCATCGCCGCCCGCAACCGGCCGGGGATCGGGAAGGGGGCGAAGTCGCGGAGCCAAGGGAGATCGGCGTGGGGCGGGTCCGTCTCCGGTACCGCCGCGGCCAACGCCGCCTCGACTTCGTCCCGCATCGCGGCGTGCCCGGGGAACAGCTCGGCGGGGACCGGCGATGCGGGCATGCGGGGCAACTCTATTTTTTGAACGACTGACAGTGACCCACGAGGGTCCCGGAACGTGAGTCTCCCGCCGGACCGCCCAATTCGTCAACGCCCGCGCCGCGGTTGCCGCTCCGGGAGGCGGCGCCGCAGGCGCTCGTTCGTTAGAGTCCGCCGCGCCCGGCCGGGACGCCCTCGGCTCCGTTCGCCTTCCGTGGGCTCCACAGGCACATGCAAAAACTGATCGTCGAAGAACCGTACGAATTCATTCCCCCGTATCGGGGAACGATGTGGGTCAAATTCTTCGACCCCTTCCTCCCCACGTTTCTGCGGCGCTCCTACGGCATCGCCGACGTGCAGGTGACCGGAGGGGAGGCGTTGCAGGAGAACGTGAAGCGGGGCGCCGGGGTGCTGCTCACGCCCAATCACGTGCGGCTGTCCGACCCGATGACGCTGGGCGTGATGCAGACCCACCTCGGCCTGCCGACCTTCAGCATGGCGAGTTGGCACCTCTTT
Source organism: Alienimonas californiensis (assembly GCF_007743815.1). Taxonomy (GTDB): domain Bacteria; phylum Planctomycetota; class Planctomycetia; order Planctomycetales; family Planctomycetaceae; genus Alienimonas; species Alienimonas californiensis. The sequence continues at coordinate 5,211,869 of NZ_CP036265.1, read as the reverse complement.
AGGCAGGACGGCTTCGGCGGTCGGGTGAACGCCTGGATGATGCGGAACCTCGGGGCGTTCAGCGTGTTCCGCGAGGGTAACGACCGGGCGGCCCTGAGCTGCGCGATGGATATTCTCGTCAGCGGCGAGCGTCCGCTGGTGCTGTTCCCGGAGGGCGTCGTCAGCCAGACCAACGACCGGCCCGGCCCGTTGCTGGAAGGCACCGCGGTCATCGCCCGCTCCGCGGCGAAACGCCGCGCCAAACAGGCGGAAAAGGAAGGCCGGGCCGACACGGACGCCGGCGTCGTCATTCATCCGATCGGCCTGAGGTATGAGTTCCTCGACGACCCCGAAGCCGCCGCCGAACCGGTGGTGCGGCGGTTGGAGGAGCGTTTCGGCAAATGGCCCGACCCCCGCATGCCGATGATCGACCGGGTGCGGGCGTTGGGCGAGGCGCTGCTGGCGCTCCGCGAGGTGCAATTCGCCGGCGGGGCCTCCTCCGGCGATCAGACCGAGCGAGCCGCCGCCCTGATCGAAGCGATCCTGAACCCGATCGAACGGCGGGAGGGACTTTCCTCCGACGGCAGCACGATCACCCGGGTCAAAGCCCTGCGGGCCGCGTTGCTGCCGAGCCTCGTCTCCACCGAAACCCCGGCGGAGGAAAAGGAGCGCATGCGGCGGGAACTCTACGCCGCTTTCTTCGCCCAGCAGGTGCACTTCCTCTATCCCGCGGGCTATCTCACCGAGGACGCCCCGCCGGAGCGGATGCTCGAAACGCTGGAGCGAATTGACGAGGACCTGAACGACAGCGCCCAGATCCTCGGCCGCTGGCGGGTGCGGGTGAACGTGGGGCCGGCGATCCCCGTCGAGGGCGCCCGCCCCCGCGGCGGCACGGACCCGCTGTTGGGCGAAGTGGAGGCGGGCATCTATCGCGAACTCGGCCTGCCGCTGCCGCAAACGGCGGACGTCGCCCCCGGCGTGCCGGCGATCGCGGAGAATTAGGGGCGGTCCAGGAGAGCGTGGCGTCGCTGCGTGAGCCCGCAGCGCACGCTTCGACAGTGAGTGAGCGACAGAACGGCCGCCCCGGCGGCCGGACGTTGCGCTGCGGGCTCGCTGAAACCGCGACGCGTTCAACACAAAACGCCCCGTCGCGCAGCGGCGCGACGGGGCGTTTTTGAACGTGACGTTCACGCGGTCGGACGACCGACGGGCTGGGGAGTTACGGCTTGTAAACCCAGGCGCCGTCGCCGGACTTGGTGAACTCGTCCTTATTGTACAGGTTCTGATAAATGACGTTCTTGAAGTTCTTCGAGGACGTCTTGTAGCCGGTGGCGACGACCGCGTCGTGAATGTCGTCCAGCTGCATGCCGGATTTCCCTTCCAGCACCTCGGCGAGGACGGCGGGCAGCGGCTTATCGTTCTTGGGCCGCTTGCGGCCGGCGGCGGACGACTTGGCGGCGGCCGCTTTCGGCTTGTTCTTGGAGCCGGGCGGACGGCCGCGACGCTTCGTGGGGGCTTCGCTCGCCGCGGAAGAGGCCTTCGCGGCCTTCGCGGCCTTCCCGGCGGAGCCGGACTTGGGCGTGCCGCCGGAGGCGATCTGGTCGTTCAACTGCTTGAGTTCGGCTTCGAGCTCCTCGCGTTTTTCCAGGAGGCCGGACAGCGCCCCCTTGCGCTGCTCGAGTTCGCGTTCAAGTTCTTCGGTGGAGAGCGAGGACAGGCTGGCCATTTGCGCTTAAGTGGGGCCGGGCGGCCCGGGGTTCGATCAAGGTGGAAGGAAGGGCCGGGCCAGCGACGCAGTACGAAAACGAACGTACTTGGACGATCGTTCCTCAACGGACGCTGACGCCCGGGTCGGGGCGGCGGATCTTATCTTGAATCCGACGTTAGAGACTCAAAATAGATATCCGTCTCTAAACTCTCCGTCAACGTCGTAGCGTCGGCCGGGCTGGAACTTTTAGAGAACGCTTCAATGCGGCCGATCGGTCGGCGCGACCGTTACGGCTTTGATGATCGGCCCCGCGGCGGCGCGGGCAGGCCGACGTGCGCGGGGGGGACGTGAACCGGGGCGTTCGGGGGAGCCGGGTAGGCGTTTGGCACGCGTTCGGCGAGGCGGGGTTGAGCCGATCGGCCGTTGCGTTCTATCACCGGCGGTCCGCCGCCGTGCCCGGACGGCGGCCGTTCCGTCCCCCCGTCCCCCTCGTCCTCCGGCCCGCGAACGACGCCGCGATGCCGACCCGCCCGCCCCGCCTGCGGCCCCTGCTGCTGGCCGTGGGGCTCCTGCCGCTCGCCGTCGCGGGCGTCGAATTGGGGGTGCGGGCCGCGGACAGCTATTCCGGCGGGGCGCTTTCCCGCCCGCCGTGCCCCACCAGCTATACGGTGCCCAGCCCGCTGGCCCGACACGCGTTGTCGGCCTTCGGGCATGTCATCGACCGCGACCCGGACACCGGCGCCACGCATGAAGTCTCGCTGAATAGCCTCGGCCTGCGGGGCGGGGAGGCGGCGATGCCCAAGCCGATCGGGGTGCGACGCGTGCTGCTGCTCGGCGACGAGGCGACGTTCGCCGCGGGGTTGCCGGAGGAGGAGACCTTCGCCGGCCGACTCGTGCCGGCCCTGTCCGCCGCGGCCGCCCGGGCCACGCCGGGCGCCTCGGCGGAGGTCATCAACGCCGCCATCCCCGGGGACTGCCCGCTGCTGAGCGTCCTGCGGCTCCGCCGCTTGGGGGCGTTGCAGCCGGACCTTATTCTCCTCTGCGTTCGTCCCTCCGACCTCGCCGAGGACGCCCGCTATCGCCGCGATCTGTTGACCGACGAGGACGGTCGGCCGGTCGCCTGCCCGCACCCGGCCGTCGCCGGCGGAGAGCTGACGACGAAGGCCCCGACGCCGGCGTGGTGGCGGGACTCGCTGGCCGTGCGTCTGGCCGGGCGGGCCCTCGCAGGACCCGATCGCTGCCCGCTGACGGGCGAGCCGCTCGCCCCCGCGGTCGATCCGCTCAGCGGCGGCCCGCAGGCGGCGCTGGCCGCGGAGCAGGCCCTCACCCCGCTGACGGACCTGACGCGGATGGCCGACGGGCTGGGCGTGCGGGCGGCGCTCGTCCTGCTGCCCGACGGCCCCGGCGGCGGGTCTGCGGGCAATTCCGCGGCGGTGCGGCTGATCCTCGACGCCGCCGCCGCCGCCGAACTGCGAGCCTACAACGCGGCGCTGGTTCTCGCCGGAACGGCACACGGCGACGGCGGGAACGCCGGACCCGCGACCGGCCCGTTCCTCACCAAACGCGGGGCGCTGACCCGAGCCGGTCACGCCCGGTTGGCGGAGGCGCTCGCCGAGTTCCTCCTGTCCGCTCCCCCCGCCGATCCTGTCGGCGGCGCTCCTGACGGGGGCGCCGCCGTCGGCGGCGCCCCGACGGGATAAATCGTCGAGGGCGTCGTACCCTGACGGTCCGCCGCTCCGCCGGCGTGGTTTCCTCGTTCCCCCCAGAGTCCCGCCGTGACCGCTTACGCCGCGACCGTCCGCTACTTCAACGAAGCCGCGGACCTGATGGGGCTGTCGCAGAATATGCGCACCCTGCTGCTCACCCCGCAGCGGGAGGTGAAGTGTCAGATCGCCGTTCAGAAGGACGACGGGCAGATCGCCACCTACATCGGGTACCGCATGCAGCACGACAGCGCCCGCGGGCCGATGAAGGGCGGGCTGCGGTTCGACCCGGCCGTCGACGCCGACGAAGTGCTCGCGCTGGCCACGTTGATGACGTGGAAAACCGCCGTGGTGAACATCCCCTACGGCGGGGCGAAGGGCGGCATCGCCGTGGACGTCAAGTCGCTGTCCCAGGCGGAGTTGGAACGCGTCACCCGCGGATTTGTGGACGCCATTCACGACGTGATCGGCCCGGACAAGGACATCCCGGCGCCGGACATGGGCACCAACGCCCAGGTGATGGCCTGGATTATGAGCCAGTATCAGAAGTACCATGGCTTCAACCCCGCCTGCGTGACCGGCAAGCCGGTCGAACTGCACGGCGCTGACGGTCGCGAGGAAGCGACCGGCCGCGGCGTGGCGACCGTCTCGCTGGCCTTACTGAAGAAGGAGAGGCGGCCGCCGGAACAAACGACCGCCGCCATCCAGGGGTTCGGCAACGTCGGCACCTATACCGCGGAGTTTCTGCACGAGGCCGGCGTGAAGATCCGGGGCGTCTCCGACGCCTACGGCGCCGTCTGGAACGAGGAGGGCCTCGATATCCCTGCGCTGCTGGCCCACAGCCGCGAGACCGGCGGGGTGAAGGACTTCAACGGCGGGGACAGCCTCGAGGGCGGCGCCGTGTTGACCAGCGACGTCGACCTCTTAATCCCCGCGGCGATCGGCGGCGTGCTCACTGCAGAGAACGCCGGCGACGTGCGGGCCCGATACATCGTCGAAGCCGCCAACAATCCCACCCGGCCGGAGGCGGACGAAATCTTCCACCGCAACGGCGTGCAGGTCGTGCCGGACATCCTCGCCAACGCCGGCGGCGTAACGGTGAGTTATTTCGAGTGGGTGCAGAACCGCCAGCACTTCAAATGGGACAAGTCCCGCGTGCGCAGCGAACTGGACAAAATCATGAACGCCAGTTTCGAGGCCGTCTGGGAGCGGGCGACCGCCAAGAAGGTGCCGCTGCGGACCGCCGCCTACCTCGTCGGCATCGGCCGGGTCGGTCGGGCGACGGTGCTGGCCGGGATCTGAACGCCCCCCGCCGGGGCGGCCCCGCGGGGCGCCGGGCCGCTCGAAGGGCTCCGCCGCAAGCGTTGCGGGGGGAAGGGCTTCAGTTTCGGGGAGGGCGGCGTCCGGAGATTCACGGTGACGACGGCCTGAACGCGAACTATCGTTGCAACGCTCGCCCCGCCCCCGACCCCTCCCGCCGCTATGCCCGCCGCCCTCGCTTCGGCCGCCCGGAAAACTCCCTCCGCGAAATCGCCTCCCGCCTCGGGGCGGGAGGGGAACGAGCACGCCGCCGGGAAGGGAACCGTGGAGCCGAATCGAGCAGGCCTCTCCGTCGCGGAACTGGTCGCCATGGATCAATCCGATCAGGACGCCCCCGCCGTCACCCCGGCGGATTTGGAAGTCTGCCCGGCGTTCACCAAGCTGACGAATTCGCAGCGGCGGGAGTTTTTAGACCTCGCCAGCCGGCACCGCTTCAAAGCCGGTGAAACGATTCTTGAAGAGGGCCGCGAGACCCGCTGCCTGTGGTTCATCCTCTCCGGCGCCTGCGAGGTCGTCAAAACCGTCCCGGACGGCGGGGACCGCGTGTTGGCGACGCTGGAGGCCGGGGCGCTGTTCGGCGAAATGAGCTTTTTCAATCCGGGGCCGCACTCCGCGGACGTGCGGGCGATCAGCGACTGCACGGTGCTCCGCATGACCGCGGGAAATTGGGCGGTCCTGGAGCAGATTGGTCTGCGGCCCGCCTTTCATATCGCCCGGCACACCGCCGCGGTGATGAGCGACCGCTTGCGTCGGATGGACGACTGGATCACCAAGGTCCTGGATGAGACCCCGGACCCCGCTGCCCGGGCGAAACGCAACGACGAGTGGAACGATTTCCGCCGCAAGCTGTTTAACGGCTGAGTCCTTCGGCGCAGGCCGGAGCCGTGGCTCCGGCTGGGGCGCTGGATTTTCGTGGGGCTGACAGACGGGCCGCGGGACGCGAAGATGGCCGCAACCCCCAACGAGTCCCACGATATGTCTGACCACGCCGCCCTCGCCGCCGACCTCTCCCGCAAGGCGAAGCAGGCCAGCCGCGAACTGGCCCTCGCCTCGACCGCCCTCAAGAACGATTGGCTCCGCGGCTGCGCCGCGGCGGTGCGGGCGAACGCGGAACAGCTCGCCGCGGAAAATGAACGCGACCTCGCCGCCGCCCCGGATTTCGGGCTGACCGAGGCCCAGGTCGATCGGCTGCGGCTCACGCCGGCCCGGTTGGAGTCCGTCGCGGCGGGGCTGGAAGAAGTCGCCAATCTGCCCGACCCCGTCGGCGAGGTGATCGACGGCTCCCGTCGCCCCAACGGCATTGAACTGACCCGCGTGCGGGTCCCGCTGGGCGTCGTGTTCTTTATCTACGAGAGCCGCCCCAACGTCACCGCCGACGCCGCCGCCCTCTGCGTGAAAAGCGGCAACGCCGTCATCCTGCGGGGCGGCAAGGAGGCGTTCCACAGCAACACGGCGCTGCACAAACTGCTGGCCGATCAATTGGAGGAACGCGGCCTGCCACGGGCCGCGGTGCAATTGGTGCCCACCACCGACCGGGCCGCCGTTGGCGAATTCCTGAAGCGTCGGGGCGAGATCGACGTCGCCATCCCCCGCGGCGGCAAGGGCCTGATCGAACGCGTGACCCGTGAGGCGGCGATGCCGGTCATCAAGCACTTCGACGGCATCTGTCATCTGTACGCCGACGCCTCCGCGGACCTCGACATGGCCGTGGCCCTGACGGTCAACGGCAAGGTGCAGCGGCCGGGCGTGTGCAACGCCCTCGAAACGCTGCTCGTTCACGAGGACGTCGCCGAGACCTTCCTCCCCAAAGTCGGCGCCGCGCTGACGGAGCAGGGGGTCGAACTCCGCGGGTGCGAACGCACGCGGGCGATCCTGCCGGACGCCGAGCCGGCCACGGCCGAGGACTGGGACACGGAATATCTGGCGCTGATCCTCAGCGTGAAAGTGGTGAAGGACCTGCACGCCGCCGTCGAGCACGTCTCCGCCCACGGCAGCGGGCACACGGAGGTGATCGTCACCAAGGACCTCGCCGCCGCCCGGCGCTGGGAGGCCGCCGTGGACGCCGCCGCGGTGATGGTGAACTGCTCCAGCCGGTTCCACGACGGCAGCGAGTTCGGGCTGGGCGCCGAGATCGGCATCTCGACCGACAAGCTGCACGCCCGTGGCCCCTGCGGCCTGAAGGAACTGACCAGCTACAAGTACATCGTCCGCGGCGAGGGCCAGGTGCGGGGCTGACGGGGGGGCGATCGGCTGTTCCCGGTCTTCGAGTGGAATGACGAAGGAGGAATGCCGAGTGACGGAGGGGGAAGTTCGTCGTCCCCGCCCGATTCTGCGTTCCTCATTCGGCATTCGTCATTCCGCCCGAGTGACGTACAACCGCCGGACACCCCGCGCACCCCGCCATGTCCGACGTCCTCACCGAGTCCGAAGTCGAGTCGCTGCTCGCGGCCCTGGAGCCGAACGGGCCGGCGGCGACCGCGCCCGTCAGTCGCGGCGATGCGGACGCCAACGGCGTGAGCCTCTACGATTTCAAACGTCCGGAACGCGTCTCCAAGGAGCAGATCCGGGCTCTCCGCGGATTGCACGAGGGCTTCAGTCGGGAGTTCGGCGCCGGGCTGTCGAACCTGATGCGCACGATCGTGGAGGTGAAGCTCGTCGCGGTCGATCAGCTCACCTACGGGGAGTTCCTGTTCAGCCTGGAGAACCCGACCTGCTTCAACCTGCTGCGGGCCGCGTCGCTAGACGGGCACATGGTGCTGGAGTTGAGCCCGGCGGTGGTCTATCCGCTGGTCGATCGGCTGCTGGGCGGCGGACGCGGCTCCGGGGCGGGCGATCCCCCGCCGGACCGACCGCTGACGGACATCGAAAGCCGCCTCGTCGGTCGGATGACGACGCTGGCGATCGAGGCGCTGGAGCGGACGTGGGAATCGCTGACGGACCTGCAACTCTCCCTGGTGCAAACCGAGAGCAACCCGCAGCTCGTGCAGGTGGTCCCGCCGAACGAGGTCGTCGTGCTGGTCGCCTTTGAACTGACGCTGGGCGAGGCGCGGGGGATGATGAACCTGTGCATCCCGTTCAACACGCTCGAACCGGTCGCCGCCCGGTTCAGCGGCGACGCCTGGAGCACCTACGGCAAGCGCAGCTCCGACCCGCGGGAGCGGGTGGTGCTGGACCGCGGCGTCAGTCGCGCCCGCGTGCCGCTGGACGTCACCCTGGCGATCACCACGCTGACGGCCCGGGACCTTGCTGACCTGGCCCCCGGCGACGTGATCCTCACGGAGTGCGACAGCCGGGAAGGCTTGGAACTGCGGGTCGGCGGCAAACCCGCATTCCGCTGCCGTCCCGGGGCCCTGCGGGGGCACAAGGCGGTCCGGGTGACGGGGCCGGTGCTGAAGCCGGTCGACCCTCGCTTGGTCCCCTTAGGGGAGGCGAAGCCGACCGGCGAGGCGGTTGCGAACGCATCGGCGGGCGCTGGTTCTTGACGGGACCGCGGCGGCCGGCTAGATGTTCGCAGAGATGTCCGGGTCGCCCCAAGCCGCTACAATCGGTTTGCGCCCCCTCGTCGCTTGTTCCTCGCCCCCCAGTCCGACCGCAAGGCCCCTCCCATTCGTCGTCCCCCCCGCGAAGACCGCACCGCCACCGACAAAGACGCTCAGCGGATCAACGAACAGATCCGTCTTTCCCCCGTCCGCGTGGTTGACCAGAACGGCGAGATGCTCGGGGTGATCCCGACCGAGCAGGCGATGGAAACCGCCCGCGCCGCCGGAATGGACCTGGTCGAGGTGGCCCCCAACGAGCGGCCCCCGGTTTGCCGGATCATGGACTACGGCAAGTTTAAGTATCAGCAGAAGAAGCGTTCCCAGAAGGGTAAGGGCGGCCATCACGGCCAGATCAAGGAGGTCCGCCTGCGTCCCAAGACCGGCGACCACGACATTGAATTCAAGATGAAAAAGGCCCGGGAGTTCCTGGGCCACCGCGACAAGGTGAAGGTCAACATCCTGTTCCGCGGTCGCGAGAACGCTCACCACGAACGGGGCCGCGAGATCCTGTTCAAAGTCATCGAAGATATGGACGATATCGCCAAGGTCGAGAAGCCGCCCGGCATGGAAGGCGGCCGCATCATGAGCACCGTCCTGGCGCCCAAGTGATTCCCGCCTAACGCGGAGGCCCTGCAGGACCTCCGTGTGATCGAACGTCTCGGACTGGACCGCCCGCCGGTTCGTCGCTACCGTTCCCGACCCCCCGTTTTCCGCAAGAGCCCCGTCAGCCCGCCGCACTGAGATGCCCAAGCAAAAGACCCACAAGGGCATGAAGAAGCGGTTCAAGATTACCGCTTCCGGCAAAGCCACCCACCGCAGCGCCAACCGCGGGCACAAGCTGTCCAGCAAGTCGGCGAGCCGCAAACGGCAGCTGCGGACCGAGGGCATCATCTCTGGCACGATGGCGAAGAAGATCGCCGCGGCCATCGCCCCCGGTCAGTAGTCGTCGTCCGCAGCTCGTCTGACGCGAGCGGCGAACCTGTTTTCTTTTCCCTCGCTGGGGCATCGGGCGTAAGTCGGCCATCGGCCGCCCCGGGTTCCGCACAACCGTCGAACTGCAATGCGCGTCCGTATCGGGTCCGCCCGGAACAAGAAGAAGAACCGCCTCTTCCGTGAGGCCCGCGGCTACGTCGGCGGTCGCAGCAAGCTGCTGCGGACGATGAAGGAAACGATTATCCGCGCCCGGGCCTACGCCTACCGGGACCGGAAAACGAAGAAGCGGGTCTTCCGCCGCCTCTGGATCACCCGCCTGTCCGCCGCCTGCCGCGCCCGCGGCCTGCGGTACAGCGAGTTCATCTACGGCCTGAAGCACGCGGGCATCGAACTGGACCGCAAGACGCTCTCCGAGCTGGCGATCCACGAACCGGCCGTCTTCGACGAAGTCTTCGAGCAGGCCAAGGGCGCGATCCCCGCGACCGCGGCGTAGGCGCAAAGCATCAAGGACCAAGAACTCAAGAACCAAACCGGGGTCGCGGAGCTTGATGCCCTCGTCCGTCCGCTTTGGTTCTTGATTTCTAGGTAGTTGGAGCTTCTCCCATGCCCGACCCGACTGCCGCGTTCGCCGATTACGAGCGCGAAGCCACCGCCGCCCTCGCCGCCGCAGCGACGCCGGAGGATCTCGAAGCCGCTCGCATCGAGTTTCTCGGTAAGAAACAGGGCCGCCTACGCGACCTGCAAAAGTCCCTCGGTTCCGTGCCGAAGGAGGACAAGCCGGCCGTCGGCAAGGCGTTCAACGAGGTGAAGACGCGGGTGCAGTCCGCGCTCGACGCGCGGCAGGCGGAGCTGGAATCCGTCGACGGCGGCCCCGCCGCGGACGCCCTGGACGTGACGCTGCCCGGCCGGGCGCCGCACGCCGTGGGGGCGGTGCATCCGTTGACCCGCACGATCGCGGAGTTCAAGACGATCCTCGGCCGCCTCGGTTTCGCCGCGGTCGAGGGGCCGGAGGTGGAGGACGAGCGGCACAATTTCAACGCCCTCAACATCCCGGACGACCACCCCGCCCGAGACCCGCTGGAGAACTTCTACCTGTCCGCGGCGTCGGTCGGGAAGGGCGAGGGGCCGCTGCTGTTGCGTTCGCAGACCAGCACGGTGCAGATCCGCGTGATGGAGCAGAACCCGCCGCCGGTGCGGGTGATCTCTATCGGCCGCGTCTACCGGCCGGACACCATCGACGCCACGCACCACTGCCAGTTCCACCAGATGGAGGGCCTGATGGTCGGCGAGGGCGTGACGATGGCCCACCTCAAGACGGTGCTGACGCTGTTCTGCCGGGCCTATCTGGGCGAGGGGACGAAGGTCCGGTTCCGACCGAGCTTCTTCCCCTTCACCGAGCCCAGCGTCGAAGCCGACGCCCTCTGGCACGGCGCCGGCACTGGCGACGGCGGGGCGGAGGGCCGCTGGCTGGAGTTGGGCGGCGCCGGGATGATCGACCCGAACGTACTGCAAGCGGTGGGCTACGACCCGGAGAAGGTCAGCGGCTTCGCGTTCGGTTTCGGGATGGAACGCTTCTGCATGATGCGGCACGGCATCAGCGACATCCGCCTGCTGACCGAAAACGACGTGCGGTTCCTCAAGCAGTTTGGCTGAACCCGACCCGTCGTCCGCGACAGGGTTGTGAGCCCGAAGCGCAAGCTCCGGCCGTCGGCGCAGCCGTCCCCTCGTGACAACACTGCCGAAGCGTGCGCTTCGGGCTCACTCAGCGACGCCACGCTCTCCTGGAACCTGCGTCAGGCGGGACGGGCGGCGAGCCACTCGATTTGGGCGGTGTGGTGGCGGCCGTGCCAGGCGTAGTAGGCGAGGGCGTCCGCCAGTCGCACCGTCTCGCCGCTCTCCGGGTGATCGAATGTGCGTTCGAACTGCGCCTCCGTCATCGACCGCAGCAGGGTCGTCCACCGGGCGTGGAGCGCCGCGAGCAGGGCGAGCGAATCCGCGACGTCGCCGTCTCGAGAATCCGCCAACGCGGCCCACGCCCGTTCGTCATAGGCTTTGATCGTCGGCCGCTCCTCGGTCAGGGCCCACTTGAAGCGGATCACGCTGTGCATGTGGCTGTCCGCCAAGTGGTGCACGATCTGGCGGGCTGTCCAGTTTCGATAGGGCTGATCGAGTCGGTCGTCCGGCAGCCGCTCGACGGCGCCGGCGAGCCGGGCGGGGGCCGCCGCGATCGTCTCGATGAGGGAGGCGCGGGGTTCGGCGGGATCGAGCCGGAACGGGCCGATCGGAAACTCTGGGCCGGGCATGGGCTGATAGGATTGGTGGAGAGCGAGGCGAGCGGCGTCCGGTCGGGGGGCGCCTGAACCCCCGCCTGACACCGCTACGAAACGCCGCGTTCGGCGACCATCAGCTCCCCGCCGCAGAGCTTGCAGCCGACGAGTTGGCCGACGTACTTCATGCCCACGCGAATCTCCTTCAGGCAGTGCGGGCAGTCCGCCAGGAGGGCGACGCGGCGCTCGGCGTCGCCGGCGGTCATCGGTTCGCCGCACTTCTTGCAGGCGACCGGGACGCCGGCGTACTTCGTGGCGATTCGCAGTTCCTCGCCGCACCCCGGGCAGCGGGTGCGTTCCGCCTTGGGCCGGACGATCGCCGGGCCGTCCACCTCGGCGAGCGGGGCGAACTCCGGCGGGTCGAACTCATGGGCGGACAGGTCCGGGTCCAGCAGCGTCCGGCAGGTCGGGCACCGTAAGACCTTCGGCGGAACCTCCTCGCTGCATCCGGGGCACGGTCCCCCCTTCCAAGCCGGCATCGGTCTTCACCCGTCGGACATTCGATTGAAACTCGTCAGCGTACCGCGTCCGACGCCCCGGTTCAGCGGACAGGTTCAGCGGGCGGGGGCGGGGCTCAGCGGCAGACAGACGAGACGATCCTCCAAGCGGAAAACGACCCGCCCGCCGGACACCGCCGGCGTGGCGCTGCTGGCGACGCCCAGTTCCGTCTTGCCGAGCAGGCGGTACTCGTCGTCGGCGGCGAGGACGGTAACCACGCCTTCCTCGGTCACGCAGACGAGCTTGTCGCCGATCACGATCGGGGAGCCGCTGTAGTTCCCGCCGACCCGCTCCGCCCAGACGACCTCGCCGTCGGCTGCGTTCAGGGCAGTGACGACGCCGCGGTCGCCCCAGAGGAACAGCAGGCCGTTCGCGGCGACCGGCGTGGGGACGTAGGGCAGGGAGCGGGTGTGTTCGACCTGCACGTCGCCGGTGGCGAGGTCGGCGCCGATCAGCAGTTTGCCGGCCCCGCCGGAGCCGCACTGGGCCCACGCCTTGCCGCCTGCGATCACCGGGGAGGCGACCACGCGGGCGGGGAACTCGCCGGTGCGCCACAACTCGGCCCCGGTGGCGGCGTCGAGGGCCACGATGCCGGCGGCCCCGCTGGCGGTCAGCAGCGCCAAGGGCTGGCCCGGCCGCCGCAGCACGACGGGAGTCGCGTAGGCGACTTCGCGGCTGTCCCGGGCGGCGGTCCAGACGGGCTCTCCGGTCCGGGCGTCCAGCGCCAGCACGCCGCCTTCCTCGTCCTGATCGTTCGTCAGCACGAGCAACTCCCGCACGGCGCCCGCCCCGGCGGCGTCCTCAGCCGGCACGTCCACTCGCACCGGGCTGGTGCCGTGCCCGTGCTGCCCGTTGAAGGGGCCGAGGTCCCGACGCCACAGCGGCTCGCCGGCGTGGGTGAAGGCGCTGAGGACGATCCGCTCCCCGTCGGAGAACAGCGCGAACACCCGCGAGGCGTCCGCGGCGGGCGTGGCGGAGGCGGGATCGTTCTTGGCGTGCAGGCTGGGCTCGGCCGGCGGGCCGTCGGGGTTCACGGTCACGTCCTTCACCCACACGACCTGCCCGGTGGCGGCGTCGACGCGATAGAGCAGCCGCTTGCCGCCGTCGCCGGCGGTGACGAAGACGGCGTCGCCCCAGACCGCGGGGCTGGAGACCCCCGTGCCCCGCAGCGGCGTCGTCCAGGCGAAATCGGCCTGGGTGAACGTGTCCGGGAACGTCCCCGCGGCGACGCCGGCGCCGTCCGGCCCGCGGAACCGCGCCCACTGATCGGCGTCGACCGGGCGGACGTCGGCGGGAACGTCGGCGGGCGCGACGCAGGCGAGAGCCGCGAGCAGCAGGGGGGCGGCGAGCACGGGCGGGCGGTCCGGGAACAGGGCGGGCGGAAAACGGGACGGTGCACCATCTTCGCGGCCCGCTCCGTTCGCAACTGCTCGGGCAGATGCGAGAGCCCGGGCGGAGGCGGGCGGCGTGCGGCGGGCGAACCCCCCGCGACCGGGGGAACCGTCCGCGGCCGGGCGATAGACTGCCGGCGATGAGCGCCGCCCCGTCTCGACCGCCGACCGCCTACCTCGCGACCCGCGGCGGGGCCGGCTGGCGGGACCTGTACCGGCTGGATCCGGCGACGTCCACGACCGTCGGGCGGGCCACGGATTGCCGCGTCACCCTCGCCGACGAACGGGCCAGCCGGCGGCACGCCGAAGTGTTCGTGCCGACCTCCGGCGAGGGGGCGGGGCGTTGGCACGTCCGCGACCTCGACAGCCGCAACGGCACCGCGGTGAACGGCGAGGCCGTCCCCCCGAACGCCCCCCGGCCGTTGGCGGAGGGGGACGAACTGACCGTCGGCGAAAGCTGCCTGGTCTTCACCCACGACCCCGCCGCCCCCCTGCCGGAAGAGGAGGAGGACGGTCTGGAGGGCGAAACCCGCGGCGGAGCCCTGCCCGCGGCGGCCCGCGGGGCGGGGGAGGAGCCGAAGATTCTCGCCCGCCGGCGGGACACCCGGCTGTCGGGTCGGTCGCCGGACGGGCCGGCTGCCGGCGATCGGCGGGCGGCGACGTTGTACCGCCTGGCGCTGGCCCTCGGCTCCGCCCCGGACGCCGCCGCGGCCGGCGCGGCGGCGCTCGACGTGCTGCTGGATCACACCCCCGCGGACATTGCCGCGGTCCTGCTGCTCGTCGGGGAGGAGTCCGACGCCGCCGCGGAGTCCGAGGACCCGGACGCCCAGCGCCGGGCCGCCCGCACGGCCCGCCGGCTGAGCCTCGTCGCCCACCGGGCCCGCACCGACGGGCCGTACCGGTTGGTCAGCGAAAGCCTCTCCCGGGCGGTGCTGGCCGGCGGGGAGGCGGTGCTGGCGGAGGACGTGGACGACGACGACCGCCTCGCCGGCCGCGACAGCCTCGGCCGGCTGCGGGCCGAGAGCCTGATCTGCGCCCCGCTCCGTCCGGCCGCCGAAGTCACCCACGGCGCCGCTCCCGAGGAGGGGGCGTCGAGCCGCATCGCCGGCCTGGTGCACCTGTATTCGTCGGACCCGGGGAACCCGCTGGACTCCGGCGATCTGGATTTCACCCTCGCCGTGGCGGATCAGCTCGCCCTGGCGTTGGCGAACCTGCGGGACCGCGACGACCTCGCCCACGACCGGGAAGAGCTGGCGAAGCGGACCGAATCGCTGGCCGCGGGGCTGTCGAAGGCGGAGCGGATCAACGCCACGCTGCGGCGGTCCCTGCTGGACAGCGACGGACCCGGCGGCGGGGAGATGATCGGCGAGAGCGGCCCCACCCGGTCGCTGCGGGAGGACGTCCGCCGCATCGCCCCCACCGACGCCACCGTGCTGATCCGCGGGGAGAGCGGCGTGGGCAAGGAACTGGTCGCCCGGGCGCTGCACCGCCACAGCCGTCGGGCCTCCGGGCCGCTGGTGACGATGAACTGCGCGGCGCTCAGCGAGTCGCTGCTGGAAAGCGAACTGTTTGGGCACGAGAAGGGCGCCTTCACCGGCGCCACGGCCCGGACGGTGGGCAAGTTCGAGGCGGCCGACGGGGGCACACTGTTTCTGGACGAAGTCGGCGAGATGAGCCCCGCGATCCAGGCGAAGTTCCTGCGGGCGCTGGAGGGCCACGCCTTCGAGCGGGTCGGCGGGCGGGAGCCGATCCGCTGCGACGTGCGGGTCGTCGCCGCCACCAACCGCGACCTGGAAGCGGCGGTGGAGAAGGGGGCCTTCCGGCAGGACCTCTATTTCCGGCTGCACGTCGTCGTGCTGACCGTCGAGCCGCTGCGGAACCGGCTGGAGGACGTCCCGCTGCTGGCGGAGCGCTTCCTGAAGGTCAGCGCCGCCCGGGCCGGCCGGGCGATCGCCGGCTTCAGCGAGGACGCGGCGGAGTTGCTGACGGAGTACCGCTGGCCCGGCAACGTACGGGAGCTGAAGAACGCCGTGGAGCGGGCGGTGGCCCTCTGCCGCGGCGATCTGGTCGAGCCGGAGGATCTGCGGCTGACCGCCTACGCCCCGCCGGCCGCCCCGGGCGGGGGCGACGCCGCCGCGGACGGGGGACCGACGGGCCGCCGCGGCTATCGCTCCGTCTCCCTGGAGGTCCTGGAGCGGGAGCACGTCCTCGCCACGCTGACGCACACCGGCTGGAACAAGTCGCGCGCGGCGTCGATTTTGGGAATCGAACGCAGCACCCTGGATCGCAAACTGAAGAAGTACGGCGTCGATCGTCCCGGTTCCGACGCCTGAGGCGCCGCCCGAGCCCGCGGCGGGCGGCACCGGGCCTGTCCTCGGTTGCCGCATGAAGAGCAGTTCGTGTGCGCCCGGGCGGGGATCGGCGTCGTTTCAGGGCATCGCTGAACGCGACCCTGGGGACGTTGCCGATTCGGCCAGAAACAGGGCGGTCGGAGGGCTCGAATACCACCGTTCTGCCAAGATTTTGTTGACACAACGCAGCGCAGGCGGAGAATCAGCCCCCCGGCCTATCGGGTCGCCCCCGGTTCCCCCGCACTGTGCGCCCGCATGGTACGGAGGGACGACGGCGACCCGGCCGGCGGAGTCCGCTCATCGGCCTGCACGATGCGTCGGCCTGGGCTCCTTCCGCCACCCCGCCGCCCGTCCGGCCGTTCGCCCGCAGAGTGGGGAACGCTCGGTCCGTCCCGCCGTCGTCCGACGGCCGGGTTCGCTCGCTTTTGCGGCGGGGCCTCACCCACTTCCACACCACCGTTCCTGACTTCGACACCGGGACTCCGCTCCCGGTTCGCCTTAACGATCGCCGACTCCGCCTCCGGACGCCTCGCTCCCGGCGGAAATCGGCCCGACGAGAAAAGAAACCCGCTCATGTCGCTGCAGTTCTCCGCTCCCACTTTCGCCGACGACGGTCTGGCCGTTGACGATCTGCCCATGGAGGGTTTCCAGGAGATGGAGGGCGTCGGTGACGGCTTCACGGACGAGGCGGACTTCCTGGCGATGGGCATCGACCCGTCCCGCCCGACTGAAGCCAAGCCCGGTAGCGAAGACAAGGTCCTGGTTCTCGCCGCCCGCTACGCCGCCGGCCTGCCGCTCTGGCACACCGACGATTGCTGCGATCACGCCCCCGACCGCTTCGCCGGCATCCTCGCCGGCTTCGGCGTCGGCAGCTGATTCGCGGATTTGAGTCGACCTTCCAACGACCCGGACGCGCGATCGCGTCCGGGTCGCTTTCTGCGCGGGCCGTTCTTCGCCGCACGGTAATTGCCGTGACCGAATTCCGGAGGGTCACGCCTTCCGGAACTTTCTCCCTCTTGGCGTCACCGCGTCGCCAGCTTGTACAGCTTGGCGTCCGTCCGCAGGTAGATCGCCCCGCCGCTGACGGCCGGGGAGGCGAGGGTGCGGCCGGGGAGTTCGTTCACGGCGAGCTCGCGGTACTCCTCACCGACGGCGGAGACGGTGCAGCCGCCCTCCTCGTTCAGCCAGTAGATGCGGCCGTCGGCGTAGATCGGCGAGGCGGAGAAGTTCCCGCCCAGCCGCTCCGTCCAGACGACCGCACCGGTCTCCGACTCCACGCAGGAGGCCACGCCGTTGTCGCTGACGAAGTACAGCAGGTCGCCGATCAGCAGCGGGCTGGGGGTATTCGGCCCGCCGCGGGAGACGTCCCAGGCGACGGCGTCCTCGGCGGCGTCGACGGGGCCGTCGGCCCCCGGCGGACCGGCGGCGGCGGCTTCGGCGAGGTCGATCGCCAGCACGGTCGGCCGCATGAAACTGGTGGAGAGGAACACCTTCCCGTGACCCGTCACCGGGCGGGGCGTGACGCTGAAGCCCTCGTAGGGGACGGCCCACAGTTCCTCACCGTCGGCGGGGTCGTAGGCGACGATCTGGTTCGTCGCCGGGCTGAGGATCTGCTGCTCCGCCGGGCCGTCGCCGTCCGGGTCGATCACCAGCGGGGTCGCGAAGGAGAACGTCTTCGTTGCGCCCACGTCCGGGCGATCCTTGCGCCAGCGGGTCTCGCCGGAGAGGGCGTCGAGGGCGATGACGAACGGGTCCTCGCCGCCGTCGCAGGGAATGAACAGAATTGGCCCGCCGGCCGGTCCGCCGGTCGCGTTGGGCACCAGTGCCGGGGAGGGACCGCCGCCGTGGACGGGCGGGTAGTCGATGTCAGTCCGTTTCCAGACGACCGTGCCGTCGTCCGCTTTGAGTCGGGCGGTGGCGTTCGGGCCGAAGTGCACGAACAGGGCGCCGTCCTCCGCGGAGCCGTCGGCGAGCCGGGCGAAGATCGGCGTGGGACTGGCCCAGCTGTTTTTCTTGTGCTTGCTCTCGGCGGTCGATTTTTTGAACAGCGGCGTCTCCCAGACGATCGCGCCGTCCTCGGTCGACAGGCACAGCGCGGACAGCGTCGTCTGGCCGTCCTCCGGTTCGGACGCCCCGGTGAGGTAGATGCGGTCGCCGACCACCACCGGCGAAGACCACCCCGGCGGGGTCTCAACCGCCCAAACGACGTTCTTCGTTTCGGTCCACTCGACCGGTAGGCCGGTCTCGTCGGCAGGGGCGTGGCCTTGGGCGTCCGGCCCGCGGAACTCGGGCCAGTCGCCGGCGGGAGCCGTCGCGGCGGCGGTGAGGGCGAACAGGAACGGGAGGGCGCGGTTCATGCCGAAAGCGTACCGACGCCGCGGTCGCGCGTCCCGCTGTCGCCTCCCACGGCCCCCACGGTCAGACCCAACGCCCCCATGGGGGGCCGGTCCACGGTTCGAAGTCCAAGCCGAGCTTCCCCACGAGTTCCGCCAGCTTGGCGGCGGCACGGCGCCGCGGCGAACCATCCACCTGTTGCAGGTCGAGGACGATCTCGCCCCGCGAGCCGGGCGGGTGCAGGACGTCAAGCCGCGTGAGGAAGTCTCCCCGCAGCCGTTCGTAAAGGGGGAAGCGGACCGGCTCGTCGGGGACCGCGTCGTCGGGCCGTTCGAAGGGAGTCCACCGCGGATTTCGGGCGGTGCCGAGGGGCGGGAACGCGGTGACGAACTGCGTCCAGACCGGCCGGCCGAGGTGCGGCTCCAGGTCCGCCACGGCGGCGAGCAGCCCGTCCCGGGTGAGGTTGCCGGGGCGGACGGAGGCGGACTTCAAGCGCGGATCGTCCGGCAGGTCCCGCAGCACGGGCAGCGCAAACGGGGCGACGTCCCCCCACGCCCCGCGAATCTCGAAGCTCATCCAATCCGTCGCCAACAGCGCCGCGTGCAGGGCGTCCGGGGCACCGGAGTTCTCCGACGACCGGACCAGCGGCTTCGGCACGCCCAGCACGGTCGGTTCGGTCCGCGTGCTGCGGCGGACCGTGACCGTCTGCGGAGCGCAGTCTGCCCAGTGGCGGCGAAGCAGTCTGCCCAGTGGCGGCGAACCAGAGCGGGCAGACCCGCGTCCGGCGCCTCCTTCTCGGCCGGTCGGTCGGGCGGTTGAACGACAAACCGCCACGTGCCGTCCTCGCTCAGAGAGACGGAGTAGTGATGCGCGGCGTCGAACGCGAACTCGTCGGCCGGCGGGCGTCCGTCCCCGATCGCGAGCAGATCGACGGTGGCGCGGGCGAAGGCGGGCGGATCGCCCCCGACGTCCTCGGAGAGGAGGGCGGCGAAGGCGGGGTGCCGGGCTCGTTGTTCAACGCCCAGCGCGGCCACGCCGGCGGCAGCGCGGCGTACCACCCCAACCAATGCACGTCCCGCTTCCGGTAGAGCGGTTTGCCGAGCTTCAGGGTGCCGACGACCGCCTCGGCCGCCTGCGTCGGGCAGTCCAATCTCAGGGCGGCGGAGGCGAAGTCCGGCATCGGGGCGTCCGCATCGGACCGTCAGGAGGACGGGGCTTCGACCTTCACCACTTCCAGCGTGACGGTGCCGGTGGGCTTCTCCACCTTGGCCTTCTGGCCAACTTTCTTGCCCATCAGGGCCTCGCCGACCGGGGTGGCGGTGAGGATCTTCATCGGTTCGGCCATGTAATCGTCCTCGCCGGGGCCGACGAGTTCGTAGCGGCTGACCTCACCGTCGCCGTCTTTCACGGTGACGACGCAGCCGAAGGCGACTTTGTCCTCGGGCAGGTCGCCGATCTCGACGATCTGGCAGCTCGCCAGCTTCGTTTTGAGTTGGGCCGCCTTGGCGTTCAGCATCGCCTGGGTTTCGCGCTGGCCGTGGTACTCCGCGTTTTCGGAGAGGTCGCCCTCTTCGCGGGCGGTCTTGATGGCTTCGCGGCAGCGGGGCAGCAGGACGGTTTCGATCTCGTGAACCTCCGCCTTGAGCTTGTCGTACCCCTCGCGGGTGATCGGCTGGCGTTCCATGGGTGAGCCCGGTGCGTGGAGAACGTGAATCACTGGGCCGACAACGGCGCAAACGACCGGGGGACGCCACGTTGGACGTCCCCCGGTCGTTACGGCGGTCGGCGGGAAGGTCCCATTGTAGACGCGCGCGGGCCGCCCGTCAGGTGTGCGGGCGGTCCGGGACGCGGCGCCGACTCACACGGTCTCCCAACTGCGACCGGCGGCGCTCTTTAGCACCGCGTCGCAGACCTTCTGCGTGTCGAGGGCGTCGGCGAAGGTCGGGCCGGTGAAGTCGCCGCCGTCGAGGCTCCGGGCGAAGTCGGCGAACTGGTGCACGAAGCTCGTTTCGTAGCCGACCGCCAGGCCCGGCACCCACCAGTGATCCATATAGGGGTGCTCGCCGCCGTTGTCGGTCACGTGGACGCTCTTCCAGCCGCGGGTGACGCCCTCGTCGCGGTAGTCGAACACCTCCAGGCGGTGCTGATCGTGCAGGTCCCAGCGGAGGGACATGTTCTCGCCGTTGATCTCCAGCGTGTACAGCGCCTTGTGGCCGCGGGCGTAGCGGGTGCTCTCAAACAGCCCGAGGGAGCCGTTCTCGAAGTGGCACATGAAGGCGCAGGCGTCGTCGATGGTGACCTTCTGCTTCGCGCCGGTCTCCTGGTGGGTGCGTTCCTTGATGAACGTCTCCGTCATCGCGGAGACGTCGGAGACGCCGCCGTTGAGCCAGATCGCGGTGTCGATGCAGTGCGCCAGCAGGTCGCCGGTCACGCCGCTGCCGGCCGCGGCGGCGTCCAGGCGCCAGAGGGCCTCGCCGCCCTGCGGGAGCTCCTCGTTGATCGTCCAGTCCTGCAGGAAGTTCGCCCGGTAGTGGAAGATCCGCCCGAGCTTGCCCGCGTCGATCAGCTGCTTGGCCAGCGAGACCGCCGGGATCCGGCGGTAGTTGTACCAGACGGTGTTCGGCACCCCGGCCTTCTCGACGGCGGCGACCATCTCCTGACCCTGAGCGGCGTCCAGGGCGAGGGGTTTCTCGCAGAGGATCGCCTTGCCGGCCTCCGCGGCGGCGATCGCGATCTCGTGGTGCAGGTTGTTGGGCACCGCGATGTCGACCGCGTCGATGTCGTCCCGCTTGAGCAGTTCGCGCCAGTCGGTCTCGACGGATTCATAGCCCCACTGATCGGCGAACGCCTGGGCCCGGTCCTTGTTGCGGGCGCAGATCGCCTTCAACACGGGCTTGCGGGGCAGGTCGAAGAAGTTTCCGGCCTGCACGTAGGCGTTGGAGTGGGCCCGGCCCATAAAGCCGTAGCCGATCAGGCCGATGTTGAGGGGCGGTTTCGAAGCGGACATGGTGCGAGCAGTGGTGCGGTGATGAGGTATGAACCCGAAGCGTCAGCGAGGGCCGCGGGCCTGTGAGGGTTCGTCCCTCGCTGACGCGTCGGGTTAGTGAAGCGACGGCGGCGAACCGTCCGGTCGGTCAGTCCCAGCCGTGGGCGTCACGGACGGCGATCATGGCTTCGAGGATGGAGTTCCAGGTCTCCTCCTTGGCCATCACGTCGTTGGGGAACATGCAGCCGTCCCAGCAGATGTGCTTGATGCCGCGGTCCTGGGCGCCGTCCAGCCAGGCGCCGGCCCGCTTGGCGATCTCCAGCTTGCCGTTGGGATCGTTCGGCAGGCAGTGGCGGCCGGTTTTGTCGTGCGAGCCGGTGCCGTGGACGGTGGCGTCGTTCTGGGCGACGTGGAAGTCGATGGTCCAGGGCCGCAGGGCCTCGGTCATCTCGGCGTAGGCGGCGTCGAGAGTGGCCGTGTCCGACCAATCGAAGTCCCGCGGCAGCAGGGCGTCGTCCGGGGCGTTATAGCCCATCAGATAGAGCAGCGTGTGGGCCATATCGGCTTGGAAACCGACGACCTTCGGCCGGTCGACCGCCTCGAGGAGGTTGATCATCTCGCGCCAGCTGTGCATGCCGGCCCAGCAGATTTCGCCCTCGGCGGCGAGGCGTTCGCCGTGGTCCTCAGCGATCTTGGCGGCTTCGCGGAAGGTCTCCGCGATCGCCTTGGTGCCGATCTCCGGGTGCTCGACCCAGTCGGCGGGCGGGGTGGCGGAGTCGATCCGCACCACGCCGTAGCGCCGGATGCCGATCTCCCGCAGCTCCTTGGCAATGTGGCAGGCCTTCCGGATCTGCGTGAGGAACTTCTTGCGACCCTCGCCGGGGTCCATGGCGCTGCCGCCGCCGGTCGGCTCCCACACCGGAGCGACCACGCTGCCGACGACGAGGTTCCGATAGCCGACCTGCTCGGCCAACTTTTCCAACTCGCCGCGGTCGGCGTCGATGGAGACGTGCGGATCGAACAGGAACAGATCGATCCCGTCGAACTTCTGCCCGTTCACCTCGGCCTTCGCCGTGTGATCGAGCATCGTTTCCAGGTCGATCGGCGGGTTGTCGGTCCCGGGTTCTTTCCCGACGAGACCCGGCCAGGCGGCGTTGTGGAGCTTGGGGGCGGAGGGCATATCATTCTTTCGTAGATGTCGTGATTGGCCGCACGCCTAAGCCGGAGCCATGGCTCCGGCTTGGGCGACGAATTATGAGTTAGCGTGGTTTGCTTTCGACGTCGCCGCCGAGCGGGTGGAACCAGGTGTGAACCAACGCTCCCTCCGATTCGTGATTGCGAACGTACTGGAACGCGGCGAGAACCGCTCCGTCGTCGTCTTTGCTCTTCATATGGCAGCCCTGCGCCCACACCTTGTCGGGCTTGATTTCGTATTGAGACAATAACCGGCTCGCAGCGGCCTTGAGGCGTCCGACGGCGGTGCGAATCGGGTAGCCGCCGACGCGGATCAACGTGTGCACGTGCCAGTCATTGAGCGCCAGGATCGACGGCTTCACCCCGATCACGTCGAACTCCTCCACCATCGCCTCCAGGCAACAGCCCTGCTGCTTGGGAGTCAGGTGGACGGGGTCTCCCTTCATGATCCGTTGTGCGGCGGCGTGACGAAGGCGGTGGGGGGCGGGGTCGTAAGTCGCTTCGCCGGGCTTTGCGTATCGCTGCGGCGGAGGGACGTGCAGGCGGCCGCGCCAGGTTTGGAAACCTCGCGGATCGCCCGGCAGCCAGGTCCCGTGCGTGTTGAACGTCACCAACCACCAACGGGCGGGTTGTTCGGACGCGGGGAGCGGGCTCATGGCGTGCTCTTCATCGCTCGTCTAAGCCGGAGCCATGGCTCCGGCTTAGACGTGGATGGTTGAGGGATTCAGGACTTGTGCGCCCCGACGTCCGGGGCGTTGACCTGCGCTTCCGGGCCGAAATACCGCAGGCCGACCAGGGGTTCGGTGCCGTTGTTGACGACCTCCACGCCCTTGCCGGCCGTGGGGGCGGTGACGAAGACCTCGTCCATCGTCATGTCGCCGAACTTGATCATCGCCGGGGTTTGAAGCTCCAACCCGCCGATGCTGCCGGAGCCCTGCACGGTGATCCAGCCGTAGGCGCCGCCGTCGGTGATCGTGCACCGGGCGCCAGGTTCGACCGTCAGTTCCTTCGCCGTGAACAGCTGGGCGCCGTCGATGCGGCCGTAAACGACCCACTTGTCGACGTACCCCTCGCCCTCGTCGGCGACGATCGGCTCCAGGTAGTTGTTGTCCTTGAAGTTCGGATCGACGTTGCGGTCCCAGTCGAGGGCGTCGACCAGGTAGGCGTTGTCGTCGTGATGCTCCTTCGGGAAGTCCTTCGTCAGCAGACTGCGGGGCACGCTGCGGCCTTCGACGAGGCTCTGATACATGCCGAAGACGTCGCTGCCCCACTGCGGTTCGTAGGTCACCAGCGAACCCGGGGCGTGCAGCACGCAGGGGGGGATCAGCCAGCCGGTGCCGGGCTTGAGGCGGTAGGCCTTGGACAGATCGAGGATGCCGTTGTCGCCCTCGTTCCAGCGGTCGAGGCAGTCGATCACGTCCTGCTTGGTCGTGCCGGGCTCCAAGCCCATGAACGTGTAGGGAAAATTGTTCCCGATGGCGTTCATCTGCGGGGGGAAGTAGTAGCTCTCCGGTTTGCCTTCCAGGCCGAGCAGTTCGGCCTGCTCCTGGCTCTGGTGCATGTGGTGGGGGATCGGCCCCATGTTGTCGAAGAACTTGCTGTAGACCGGCCAGCGGTCGTACTTGTTCCAGACGGTCTCGCCGATGGCGTCGGCCTTCAGTTCGGCGATCACCTCTTTGAGGGTCAGCCGGTCGCCCTCGTGCACGACGTAGGAAAGGCCCTCGTCCGGCGGGGCGCCCTCGTTGGCGGCGGGGGTGGTGCTGGCGAACCAGCGCTCGTCGATGCCGCCGCGTTCCTTGCCGAGGGCGTAATAGTCCTGCGGGCGCAGCTTGAGCCGCCGGCCGGGTTGCAGGAAGGAGCGCGGCACCCAAGTGGGCGACAGGCGGAGGATGCCGCCCCCGGCTTTGAGGGCGGCGGCGGCGAAGGAGCTAGCGTTGGGCATGGGGTGGGAAGATCGGCGAGGCGACGGATCGGCCCCGGATGATGGCAGTTCCCCCGCCGATGCGAAACCGACCGCGGGGCATGGCGACGGCGCCACGCGGAGGACCCGCGGAGCCTCCGCGTTACACTCCCGCACATGTCCAATGACCGCACCACCGTCGCCGTCCACGGCGCCACCGGGTACGCCGCCCGCGAACTGCTGACTATCCTGCTTCGGCACCCGGGGGCGGAGATCGTCGCCCTCACCACCCGCCGGGACGACGCCCCCCATGTCGCCGACGTGCACCCGGCCTTGCGCGGTCGGCTCGATCTGCGATGCGAAAACCTTTCGCCGGCCGAACTCGCGGAGCGGGCGGAGGTCGTGTTCCTCTGCACGCCCCACGGCGCCAGCATGGCCGTCGTGCCGGAGCTTTTGGCGGCCGGGGCGAAGGTGATCGACCTGTCCGCCGACTACCGCCTGAACGACCCGGCGGTCTACGCCGAGTGGTACAAGCTCGAGCACACCGACGCCGCCCGCCTGCCGGACACGGTGTACGGCCTGCCGGAACTGTTCCGGGACGTGATCCCCGCGGCGTCGCTGGTGGCGAACCCCGGGTGCTACACGAGCGCCTCGATCCTGGCCCTCGCCCCGCTGCTGGCCGGCGGGTGGATCGAACCGAGCGGGATCATCGTCGACGCCAAAAGCGGCGCCAGCGGGGCCGGCCGGAACCCGAAGCTCGGCACGCTGTTCTCCGAGGTGAACGAAAGCCTCGCCGCCTACGCCGTGGGCGATCACCGCCATCAGCCGGAGATCGAGCAGGCGCTCGCCGGCGTGGCCGGGGCGGCGGTGGACGTGCTGTTCACCCCGCACCTGGTCCCGATGGACCGCGGCATCCTCGCCACGATCTACGCCACCCCGGCGAACCTCGCCGGCACGGAACGCCTGCTGGACGTCATGCGGGCGTTCTACGCAGACAGCCCGTTCGTCCGCGTGCTGGACGGCCTGCCGGGCACGAAGGCGACGACCGGCACGAACTTCTGCGACCTGACGGTCCGCACCGCGAAGGGCCGGGTCGTCGTGCTGGCCGCGCTGGACAACCTCGTGAAGGGCGCCGCCGGGGTGGCGGTGCAGAACTTCAACCTGATCACCGGCCGGCCGGAAACGACGGGGTTCCCGGAGGCCGGGGGGTGAGCGTCAGGCGCGCCGCTCCGCCGCGGCGAAGCGGCGGGGGCCGGCGGCGGTATGCAGCACGGCGAGCACGATCGTCTCCGCCGGATCGGCGACGCTGAACAGCACGACATACGGGAACCGGCCGACCCTGTGGTATCGCGTCGCCGTCGAGGCGGCCAGGTGATGCCAGGGTAGCGACGAGGGATCAGCCGCGATGCGAGCGATCGCCGCGTCGTAGGCGGCGCGAAAGGCGAGGCCGGTCCTCCAGTCGCGGTCGATGTAGTAATCCGCTGCGTCGGCGGCCTCGTACTTGGCAATCGAGAGCGTTCTAAGCGGCACGAACGGGGTCTCCCTCTTCCTGCCGACGACGGGCCGCTTCAATGCGAGCGTCGATCTCCCGCATCACCTCCTCATGGGAGACCGCGGTGATCTCGCCGCGTTGATACGCGTCCAGCCGGCCCTCCGCGGCCCGGACTCGCTCCCGTAGCTCGTTCTCCTCTTTCTCCGCTGGCGGTTGTGTGGCCAGAGCGACGGCTTGGTCCAGCCGGGACAGCAGTTCCTCGAATTGCTCCGGGGGCAGGGCGAGGGCGGCGGCTTCGATCTCGGCGAGGGTGGTCATTGGGGGCGGCTCGCGGGACGGTGCGGAACGGGATCGTTACTGTACCGCCGTCCCCCGACCGACCGAAGAATGAAGCCGCGATGCCCGCCGAGTCCGTTCCGTTGCCCGCCGGATTCTCCGCCGCGGGGCTGCACTGCGGCGTCAAAAGTGACCCGGCGAAGCGCGACCTCGCCCTGTTCGTCTCCGATCGCCCGGCGACCGCGGCGGGCGTATTCACGCAGAACGTCGTCGTCGGGGCGCCGGTGCAGGTCAGCCGGGAGCGGGTGCCGACCGACGCCGCCCGGGCCGTGGTCATCAACAGCGGGTGCTCGAACGTCTCCACCGGCGAGCGCGGCCTCGCCGACGCCCGGGCGATGACCGCCGCCGTCGCCGCGGCGCTGGCGTGTGACGAAGAGGCCGTGACGGTCTGTTCGACCGGGGTGATCGGCCAGTTCCTCAACATGAACGCGATCCGCTCCGGCCTGCCGCAGGTCGTCGCGGGGCTGGGCGATGCGCCGGACGACCTGCGGGCCGCCGCGGAGGGAATGCGGACGACCGACACCTTTCCCAAACTCTCCACCCGTACCGTGGGGCCGGTCCGGGTGAGCGGGGCGGGGAAGGGGGCGGCGATGATCGCTCCGAACATGGCCACGATGCTGGCGGTCGTCCTGACCGACGCCGCCCTCGCCCCCGCGGACGCCGACCGACTGCTGCGGGCGGCGGTGGATCGCTCCTTCAACCGCATCAGCGTGGACGGGCACCAGTCCACCAGCGACACCGTCCTGCTGCTCGCCAACGGGGCTGCGGGGCCCTGTGATGAGCACGCATTCGCCGCGGCGTTGAACGACGTCTGCGAAGAACTCGCCACGGACATCATCCGCGACGCCGAGGGGGCGACGCACTTCGTCACCGTCGACGTGACCGGCCTGCCGAGCGACGAGGCGGCGACCACGATCGCCCGCTCCGTCGCCGACAGCCCGCTCGTGAAAACGGCGATCCACGGGGCGGACCCGAACTGGGGCCGCATCATCTCCGCGGCGGGCTACGCCGGGGTGCCGTTCGACCCGGGGCGGTTCGATCTGGACGTGAACGGCCACGCCGTCTGCCGCGGCGGGGTGCCGACGGACTTCGACGAGGCGATCGTCAGCGAGGCGATCCGCTCGAACCGCGACTGCACGCTGACGCTGAACTTCCACGACGGCCCCGGCGCCTGCCGATTCTGGACCTGCGACCTGACCGCGGAGTACGTCCGCCTGAACGCGGACTACACGACGTAGTCTCCGGCCTCCCCGGTTCGCCGTCGCCGCTAGGCGACGGCGAACCGGGGGGAAGCCCCACGCGGCTTGGGAGACGACGCGGCGGAGTGTGTTACAATGCCCCGCTTCGCTTCGTCCCCCGGAAGGATCCGCCCGCTTTGGCGATCGCCCCGCCCGCTGACTCCGACCTCGATCACGCCGCCTCCGCCGCGCACGATCCCCCGCCCGCGGTGCGACCCGCGGAGCCGGAGGCGCTCACGTCGCTGGACCTGGAGGCGCTGGACGCCGCCTCGGTGCGGGTCGCCACCGCCCACTGGACGAAGATGGGCCGCCGCGGGTCCTCAATGTTCTCCAAGCGGTTCTGGGACGACCGCCTGATGGAATGGGCCATGGGCGACGAGGGCCTGAAAGTGCAGGCGTTCCGCTTCGTGGACGTGCTGCCCACCCTGCGGACGCACCGCGCCGTCACCAAGCACCTGCGGGAGTACTTCACGGACGTCTCCCGCCTGCCGGCCCCGGCCCGGCTGGCGCTGGCCGGGGACCCGAACAGCATGGTCGGCAAAGCCCTCGCCGTGGGCGCCCGCTGGAACGCCCGGCAGATGGCCGAACGCTTCATCGCCGGCGAAACCGTCCCCGAGGTGCTCAAGACGGTCCGCCAACTGCGACGCGACGGCTTCGCCTTCACCCTCGACCTGCTGGGCGAAGCGGTCGTCTCCGACGCCGAGGCGGATCAATACCAGCGGCAATACCTCGACCTGATCGCCGGGCTGGCCGAGAGCGTCAACGCCTGGCCGGAGAACGAGCCGACCGACACCGACCACGTCGGCCCGATCCCCCGGGTGAACGTCTCGCTGAAGCTGTCGGCGCTGTTCCCCCGGTTCAACCCGGCGGACCCGGAGGGCACCTACGAAGGGGTGGCGAAGCGGCTCCGCCCGATCCTGCGGGCCGCCCAGAAGCACGGGGCGTTCGTCAACTTCGACATGGAGCAGTACTCCTACAAGACGATCACGCTCGACATCGCCAAACGGGTGCTGACGGAGGACGAGTTCAGCGCCTGGCCGAACGCCGGACTGGTCATTCAGGCCTATCTGCGGGATGCGGAGCAGGACCTGGACGATCTGCTCAAGTGGACCGAGCGTCGCGGCACGCCGATCACCGTGCGGCTGGTGAAGGGCGCCTACTGGGACTACGAAACCGTCACCGCGGCCGCCCGCGGCTGGCCGGTGCCGGTGTTCACCCGCAAGCCGGACAGCGACGCCTGCTTCGAGCGCTGCACCCGGTTCCTGATGGCCCACTACGAAACGCTGCGGCCGGCGATCGCCTCGCACAACCTGCGGAGCCTCTCCCACGCCGAGGCCGTCGCCGAGGCCCTGGAGGTGCCGAACGACGCCTGGGAGGTGCAGATGCTCTACGGCATGGCCGGGGAGCAGGCGGAGGCCTACCGCGACGTCGGCCGCCGCGTCCGCATTTACACGCCGTTCGGGGAGCCAATCCCC
This sequence comes from Alienimonas californiensis, assembly GCF_007743815.1. GTDB lineage: Bacteria > Planctomycetota > Planctomycetia > Planctomycetales > Planctomycetaceae > Alienimonas > Alienimonas californiensis. The sequence continues at coordinate 5,183,165 of NZ_CP036265.1, read as the reverse complement.
GGGATGGCGTACCTCGTCCGCCGATTGCTCGAAAACAGCTCGAACGACTCGTTCGTCCGTCACGCTCACGACCCCGCCGCCGACCCCTCCGTCCTCTTCATGAACCCCGTGACCGCCGGCGACCAAGAACCCCCCGAGCAGTTGGAAACCAACCCCCCGCACGGCGGCTTCGCCAACGAACCGCTGACCGACTTCGCCATCGCCGAGAACCGCGAGGCGATGCTGGCCGCGCTGGCTCAGGTCGAGGAGCAACTGGGCGGGGAGTACTCGCTGGTCATCAACGGCCGCAGCGTGCAGCCGAACCTGAACCTCGTCTCCCGCGACCCGGCGGACGGCGTGACGATCATCGGCAAGGCGCCCGCGGCCACCCCCCGCGACGCCGCGGACGCCGTCGACGCCGCCAAGAAGGCCTTCCCCGGCTGGATGCGCACCGGCGCCCAGCACCGCTGCGAATACCTCGAACTCGCCGCGGAGGGAATGAAGCACCGCCGGTTCGAACTCGCCGCGTGGATCGTGCGGGAGGTCGGCAAGCCGTGGGGCGAAGCGGACGCCGACGTCGCCGAGGCGATCGACTTCCTCAACTACTACGCCCAGCAGATGCGGACCCTCGCCGAGGGCCGCGTCGTCGACGTGCCGGGCGAGCACAACGTGCTCTCCTACCGCCCCCGCGGCGTGGCGGTGGTGATCGCCCCGTGGAACTTCCCGCTGGCGATCCTCACGGGCATGACGGCCGCCGCCTTGGCGACGGGCAACACCGTCGTGATGAAGCCGGCGGAGCAGAGTCCCGTCGTCGGCGCCCTGCTGATGGATGTCCTGCGGGACGCCGGCATCCCGGACGGCGTGGTGAACTACCTGCCCGGCGACGGCGAACTGATCGGCCCGCCGCTGGTGACGAACCCGGACGTCTCGATCGTCGCCTTCACCGGCAGCCGCGAGGTGGGTCTGGCCATCAACGCCGAGGCCGCCAAGACCCCGGCCGGTCAGGATCACGTCAAAACCGTGATCGCGGAGATGGGGGGCAAAAATGCAATTCTTGTCGACAACGACGCCGACCTGGACGAAGCCGTCCTCGGCGTGCTGCACAGCGCCTTCGACTACGCCGGCCAGAAGTGCAGCGCGTGCAGCCGGGCGATCGTGCTGTCGGAGGCCTACGACGATTTCATGAAGCGCCTCAAGGGAGCCGTCGCCAGCCTGCAGGTCGGTCTGCCGAAGGACCCCGGCACGCAGGTCGGCCCGGTGATCGACGCGACCTCCCAGGCCCGCATCGCCAAGGCCCTCAAGAACCTCGGCGAAGAAGTGGAGCTGGCCGCGACGGTCGAACCGGGGGCCGACGTCCCCGCGAAGGGCCACTACGTCAATCCGCAGGTCTACGCCGGCGTCTCCCAGGACGACCCGCTGGCGAACGAGGAACTGTTCGGCCCGGTCCTCGCCGTCATCAAGGTGAAGACCTTCGCCGAGGCGATCGAGAAGGCGAACGCCACCGACTACGCCCTGACCGCCGGCGTATTCAGCCGTTCCCCGGAGAACCTCGCGACCGCCCGGCGGGAGTTGATCGCCGGCAACATCTACCTGAACCGCGGCTGCACCGGGGCACTGGTGAACCGCCAGCCCTTCGGCGGCTTCAAGCTCAGCGGCGTCGGCAGCAAGGCCGGCGGCCCGGACTACCTGCTCCAGTTCCTCGTTCCGGTCAACGTGACGGAGAACACGATGCGCCGCGGCTTCGCCCCCGGCGCCGCCAAAGCCCCGGGGCCGCGGAAGGGCGAATAGGCCGTCGGAACGGGGATCGAGGGGGACGCATGCGTCCGGGGCGGGGGGGCGTTACCGTGGCCGCGTTCGCCCTTCCCGAGAGTTCTCGATGATCTCCCGTCCGCTCCTCGCCGCCGCCCTGTTCGCGGCGGCCGTCCCCGCAGCGCCCGCTCAACCTGTGACCTCCGAACCTGCCGACGCCTTCCGCGTCTACACGCTGGACAGCGGCTCCGGGGTGACGGTGAAGGTCACGAACTACGGCGCCCGCATCCTCTCGATCGAGTGCCCGGACCGGGAGGGGAACCGGGTGAACGTGGCGCTCGGCCACGGGCCGGAGCTGTCCGACTGGATCGACGCCGTGCAGAGCGGGCAGAACCCGTACTTCGGGGCCGTCGTCGGCCGCTACGGCAACCGCATCGCCGGCGGCGAGTTCGAACTCGACGGCGAGACCTACGAACTGCCGAAGAACAACGGCCCGAACAGCCTGCACGGCGGCAACGTCGGCTTCGACCGCGTGCGGTGGGAAACGCTCGTCCCGGGGACGGGGACGATGGAGGCGGCGTCGGCGTTCGACGGCCTGACGGTCGGGAACACAGTGGTCTTTCAATACACCGCCGCCGACGGGGAGCAGGGTTACCCCGGCGCCCTCACCGCCACCGTCGCCTACACCTTAGACGGCGACACGCTGACGGTCCGCTACCACGCGACGACCACCAAGGCCACGCCGGTGAACCTCACCCAACACACCTATTTCAACCTCAAAGGCGAAGGCGCCGGCGACGTGCTGGGGCACGAACTGACGCTCAACGCGGATCGCTTCACCCCCGTCGAAGAGACCCTCATCCCCACCGGCGAGTTGGCCGCGGTGAAGGGCACGCCCTTCGACTTCACCGCCGGCAAGCCGATCGGCGAAGAAATCGCCGCCGACGACGAGCAACTCACGATCGGCGGCGGCTACGACCACAACTTCGTACTGAACCGCGGCGACGCCGGCGAGGACGAACTGACGCTCGCCGCCCGGGTTCACGAACCGCTGACCGGCCGGGTGTTGGAGGTGAAGACCACCGAACCGGGCGTGCAGGTTTACACCGGCAACTTCCTCGACGGTTCGATCGTCGGGACCAGCGGCCGGCCGTACGAACACCGCGGGGCCTTCTGTCTGGAGACGCAGCACTACCCCGACAGCCCCAACCAGCCGGAGTTTCCCTCCACGATCCTGAAGCCCGGCGAGACGCTGAAGTCCACCACGACCTTCCGCTTCACCACCGACGCCGCGGAGTGAGCTTCGCGTCGACTGCTCCGTCCCGTCGCTCCCGCCCGCTGATCAGGTTTATGCAACGTCCCCGTTTGTGGCTCGTGGCCGTCACGGCCCTGTGGTCGGCCCCGGCGGCCCCGGCGGGGGCGGGAGACGCCGCGGAACGGCCGAACCTCGTCGTGATCCTCGTGGACGACATGGGGTTCTCGGACGTCGGCTGCTACGGCTCGGAGATCGCCACGCCGCACATCGATGCCCTCGCCGCGAACGGGCTGCGGTTCACGGAGTTCTACAACAGCGGCCGGTGCTGCCCGACGCGGGCCAGCCTGCTGACCGGCCTGCACCCGCATCAGACCGGCATCGGCCACATGACGGCCCCGCCCGGCCAGCCGCTGGGCATCGAGGGACCGTATCAGGGCTATCTGAACGACGAATGCGTCACGATCCCCGAGGTCCTGCGGCCCGCTGGGTATCGCACGCTGATGACCGGCAAGTGGCATCTGGGCGTGGACCGCCGCGAGTGCTGGCCGCTGCAACGCGGCTTCGACCGCTACTACGGCGGGCTCAGCGGGGCCTTCAACTACTTCGAGCCCGGCGGCGACCGCGGGCTGACCGAGGGGAACGACCCCGTCGCCACCGGCCCGGACTTCTACGCCACCGACGCCTTCACCGACCGGGCGATCGACTTCCTGCAGGAGACGGGGGAAACCGACGGCGACCGGCCGTTCTTTCTGTACCTCGCCTACAACGCCCCCCACTGGCCGCTGAACCCCAAGGTCGAGGACTTCGAACGCTACCGCGGCCGCTACAAAGACGGCTGGGCCGCGGTGCGGGCCGGGCGGTTGGCGAAGCAGCAGGAACTGGGGCTGTTCGAAGGCGAGTTCGACCCGGCCCCGCTGGTCGGCCCGGAGTGGGAGAGCCTGACGGACAAACAGCGCGACGACCTCGACGCCCGCATGGCCGCCTACGCCGGCTGCCTCGCGGCGATCGACGAGAACGTCGGCTCGTTGGTCGCCCATCTGGAGCGGACCGGCGAATTGGAGAACACGCTGATCCTGTTTCTCTCCGACAACGGCGCCTGTCAGGAGGGCGGACGCTTGGGCAGCGGGACGGAGGCGACGATCCGCAATCCGCCGCTGCGGACCACGGACGGACCCCGACTGGGGCTGGCCTGGGCGAACGCCTGCAACACGCCCTTTCGCCTCTACAAGCACTTCGTCCATGAGGGCGGCGCCTGCACCCCGCTGATCGCCCACTGGCCCGCGGCGATCGCCGCCGACCGCCGCGGCGGCTTCGTACGGGAACTGGCCTACCTGCCGGACGTGATGGCGACGGCGGTCGATCTGGCCGGGGCGACCTATCCCGCGAACGCCCCACCGCACGCCGGGGCCTCACTGACGCCCCTCCTGACCGGCGAGCCCGGCCCGATTCACGACGAACCGCTCTTCTGGGAGCACGAGGGCAACGCCGCGGTGCGGGACGGCGATTGGAAACTGGTCCGCGAGTACGGCCAGCCGTGGGAGCTGTACGATCTGGCGGTCGATCGCACGGAAATGCACGACCTCGCCGCCGCCGAGCCGGACCGCGTTGCCGACCTCGCCGCCCGCTGGGAGAAGTGGGCGACGGCGACCGGCGTGGCCTTCCCGGAACGATTCAACATGTACCAGTTCCTGAACCAACAGCGGGACCGGTAGCGGCGCTCAGGGCCTCATCACGACCTTCACGCACTCGTCCTCCTTGGTGCGGAAGGTCTCGTAGAGGTCCGACGCCTCGTCGAGGCTGGCCCGGTGGGTGATGGGGAAGCTGGCGTCCACGCCGTTCTGGACGTGGTCGAACAGCCGATCGAGGTAGCGGTGGACGTGGGTCTGGCCGCCGATCATCCGCAACGCTTTGCCGAACTGGGCACCGATCGGGTACTTGTCGACCACGCCGCCGTAGACGCCAGGGACGCTGACGACGCCGCCCTTGCGGCAGCAGTTAATCGCCTGCCGCAACGCCGTGCCGTCGTCAGTTTCCAGACCGACGGCCCGCTTGACCTTGTCGTACATCTCGTGCAGACTGGTGCCGTGGGCGTCGAGGCCAACGGCGTCGATGCAGCAGTCCGGCCCGCGGCCGTCGGTGATCTCGCGGAGGCGCTCGTAGATATCGTCCTTGTCCAGGTGCAGCGTTTCCACGCCGACTTTCTCCCGGGCCATCTCCAGCCGGAACGGGATGCGGTCGATCACGACCACCCGTCCCGCCCCCAGCAACTTGCAGGAGAGGGCGGCGAACAGTCCGACCGGTCCGGCGCCCCAGATCGCGACCGTCTCCCCGCCTTTCAGATCGCACTGATCCGCGGCCTGATAGCCGGTGGGGAAGATGTCCGTGAGGAACAGCACCTGTTCGTCCGGGATGCCGTTCGGAATCACGTAACAGCCGACGTCCGCGTGCGGGACCCGCACGTACTCCGCCTGCCCGCCGGCGTAGCCGCCGAACAGGTGGCTGTAGCCGAACAGCCCGGAACCGCTGTAGCCGTACAGTTCTTCGACCTTGTGGGCGTCCGGGTTCGTGTTGTCGCAGAGGCTCGTCTGGTCGTGCTTGCAGAAGTAGCACTCCCCGCAGGCGATGCAGAACGGCACGACGACCCGCTGCCCCTTCTTGATGCGGGAGACGTTGGCGCCGGTCTCCACGACCTCGCCCATGAACTCATGCCCCAGCACGTCGCCGCTGCGCATCTCCGGGATGCTGCCGGCGTAGAGGTGCAGGTCCGACCCGCAGATCGCAGTGCTGGTGACCTTCAGCAGGACGTCGTTCGGGTCGAGGATCTTCGGATCCTCCACCGTTTCGGTGCGGACGTCGTGCTTTCCGTGCCAGGTGACGGCTTTCATCGGTGCGTTTCGGGGCGGGGGCTCAGGGAGGATGAGACCCCACCGTCGCCGCCGCCCGTCACGGCGGACACCGCAGACCGACGCGCCCGCCGGTGGGGAGCCGTCCGCGGGGACGACCCGCACCCGCCGCTCAGGCGAGCCCGGCGGCGGGCGCTCAGAAGCCCTCGGACACCGCGTAGTCCGGGCCGGCGGTGCCGGCGAAGTCTTCGAACCGCATGCACTCCGCCCGCCATGTCAGCGTGACGATGCCGGTCGGGCCGCTGCGGTGCTTGGCGATCACGATCTCCGCCTCGCCGGGCCGGTCCTCTGCGTCGTACATCTCCGGGCGGTGCAGGAAGGCGATCAGGTCGGCGTCCTGTTCGATGGCGCCGGATTCCCGCAGGTCCGCCAGCCGGGGCCGCTTGTCCTCGCGCAGCTCGACGCCGCGGTTCAACTGGGCCAGCGCGATGACGGGGATGTCCAACTCTTTGGCGATGAACTTCAGCCGCCGGGAGATAAACGCGATCTGCTGTTCGCGGGGCACCTTCTTGTCCTCCGGCTCCACGAGCTGGAGGTAGTCGACGATGATGATCCCGAGGTCGCTCTGCCGTTTGAGCCGCCGGGCGATCGCGGCGATCTGCGAGACGGTGCGGCCGGGTTTGTCGTCGATGAACAGCGGCATCTCGTTCAACTCGCCGCTGGCGACCATCAGGCGGTGCCGCTCGGCGTCGTCGAAGTCGGCGGCCCGCAGTTTGTGGCCGTTCACCCGGGCCCGGATGCAGAGGAACCGCTCCGCCAGTTCCAGCTTGCTCTGTTCCAAGCTGAACAGGAGCACGCCCTTGCCGGTCTTGTCCGCGATCGCCTCGGCGAAGTTACAGACCAGCGCCGTTTTGCCCATCGAGGGGCGGGCGGCGAGGATGATCAGCTCCGCCGGCTGGAATCCGTTGGTCTTCTGGTCGAGGTCGAGGAAGCCGGTCGGCAGGCCGGTGGCGTCGCCGTCGCTGTTGGCCCGCTCCTCGATGCGGTCCCAGGCCATCTGCAGGATCTGGTCGATGGCGATTTTGTCGCCGCCGTCCTGCTGCTCAGAGATGGCGAAGATCTTCTGCTCCGCGCTGTCCAGCACCTCCTGAACGGGGCGGGAGGAGTCGTAGCACTCACTGAGCACCTCGGTGCAGGCGTAGATCAGCGTCCGCTGGACGGCCTTCTCGCGGACGATCTCCGCGTAGTACTTGGCGTGGGCCGCGTGCGGGACGCTGGTGAGCACCTCGTCCAGGTAGACGAGCCCGCCGGCGTCCTCCAGCTTGCCGGTCTGGGCGAGCTTGTCGGCGACGGTGACGAGGTCGATGCCCCGGGCGCCGGCCTCGGACAGCTTGAGGATCGCCTCGTAGATCGCCCGGTGACGATCGCTGTAAAAGTGGTCCGCGGTGAGGAACTCGGCGACGTCGTCGATCGCCTCGTTCATCAACAGCAGACTGCCCAGCACGCCGCGTTCGGCATCCAGGTTCTGCGGCGGCAGGGCACCGGTGCGGTCGATCGGCTCGGGCCGGCCGTCCTTCCCCTTCCGTTTGGAGGGAAGGTTCGAACCGCCGGCAGCGTCCCAGGGGGCAGGGGCGGAGTCGAAGCGGTCGGACATCGAGGCGAACGTTCCTGTCAGGACGGCGGGCGGCTTCCGGCGCCGGTGGTCCCGAGAAGGGGTGCCCGGCCGGGGCCGTTCGTTCTAGGTCGGCCGACGGGCGGCGGGAACACAGGTTCACCGCCTCCCCGGCACGGGATTCGCCCGACCGGCCGCACGATCGCGCCAGTCCGTGCGGCCGCGGCACTCTCCTCGTAGACCGTCGCCGTCGCGACCAGCCGGGCGAAGAGCGACCACGACGGCGTCTCCACGTCGGCGCACCCGCCGTTCGCCGCCCCGCCGGGGGCGTCCAGAGCGACGGCCGCGAAGGCTTCGAGGAGCGCCTCCAGCGAGACGTTCTCCCACCCCTCCGGTCTCTCCTCCAGGTCCGAACGAAGGACGCCGAGGAACGCCGCGAACTCCGCCCGGGACCGCACCCCGCCCGACTCCGGCGGGGGCGACCGGCGGGCGGACGCGGCCGACATCGTCAGCCCTTGGACGCGGCCGGGACGACCCAGACCTTGACGTCGGCCTTGGCCTTCTCGTGCAGCTCGATCTTCACGGTGTACATGCCCAGTTCCTTCAGCGGACCTTCGAGCTTCACCTGGTCCGGTTCGACCTTGAAGCTGGCCTCCTTGAGGGCCTTGGAGATGTCCGTCTGCACGATGGAGCCGTACAGGTGGCCTTCCTCGTTGGCGTTCGCCTCGAGGGTCACGCTGTAGCGGCCCAGCGAATCGGCGGTCGTCTTGAGAGTCTTGAGGCGTTCGCCCTCGATCTGGTTGACCCGCTCCTGGTGCTTGGCGACCTGGCGCTTGTTGTTCTCCGTGGCGACGGTGGCCAGGCCCATCGGCAACAGGTAGTTGCGGGCGTAGCCGGGCCGCACGCGGACGATCTCGCCGCGGTCGCCCTGACCGACGATCGGCTCGGCGAGCAGCACTTCGACGTAGGAGTTGCTGGACCCGCCGACCCCTTTGCGGGAGGTACGGGCGCGTTTCTTGGTGGGGGAGGTCATCGGAGCGTCAGCGAACGTGAGGGTGTTGATCGGGAAGGCGCGGCGACGGCCGGCGGGAAAACTCTGGGGACGTCGGCGGAACGTCGGTCGGGGAGCGGTTCGTCAGAAGGGCACTTCGTCGTCGCCGAGGTCGGCGGGGGCGCCCTGATCGTAGTAGTCGTCGGCCGGGCCGTCGGAGGAGCCGCCGAAGTCGTCGCCGGAGGACTGCCGCCCGCCGCCGCCGCCCCCGCCGCCGCGGTTGCCGCGCTGGTAGCCGCCGGCCGAACCCCCCCCGGAGGCACGTCCGCCGCCGCCGCCGCCGCCACCACCACCGCTGTTGTCGTCCCCGCGGCCGCCGACCATCTGCATGCTGTCGGCCACGACCTTCAGCTTGGACCGCTTCTGGCCGGAGGTCTTATCCTGCCACTCCTCCATCTTGAGGTAGCCCTCGATATGGACGCTGCGGCCCTTCGACAGGTACTCGCCGGCGATCTCCGCGGTCCGGCCCCACAGAGTGACGTCCACGAACGTCACCTCCTCTTTGCGGGAGTTGGACTGCTTGTCGTACCAGGACCGATTCACGGCCACGCCGAGGTCGCACACCGCCATCCCGCTGGGGATATACCGCACCTCGGGGTCCCGGGTGAGGTTCCCCATGAGGATGACGCGATTAAAGCTGGCGGCCACGGGCGGGCTTTCGCGGGGCGGGGGGGCGAACTGGCGGTGCGTACACTACGGCGCCGCAGAGCCGGACGGAACCCCGAGCCGGCCGGCGGATCTCCAAAAGAGAGGGAGCCGGCCGAGCACGGGGTCGGGGATCATTCCGGGACTTCGACGTCGTCGTCGCCCTCGTCGGACGGGTTCACCACGTCGACGGTGGCGTGGTAGATCTCTTCCGGCGGCCGGATGACCATGTGCCGCAGGATGCGGTCTTCCAGCCGGCAGGCCCGGTCCAGATCCTTGATGTTCTTCGGCGGCATGCGGAACAGCACGATGTGGTGCACGCCCTTCCGCTTGTTGCGGATCGGGTAGGCGAGGCGCCCGTCGACCCACATGCGGTCGGCGTCGACGGAGCCGCCGGCCTTGCCGATCAGTTCCAGCACCCGGGCGACGTACTCCTCGCCGTCGGTCGCGTAATCGGCGGAGTCGAAGACGAACATCCCCTCGTACAGCCCCTCGACGGCGGGATCGTGGGCCTCTTCGGAGGTCCCGGGGGCGGGGGCTTCGGCGGTAGCGGGCATGGCGTGGGGCGTGGGTCGCTGGACCGCCGGCGGTCGAAGGGCGCCGGGGCGCCGGTCGGATGCGGGCGGCCGCCCGGCGGGCGGGCGGTGGGTGCGGAAAAAGTGAAGTTGGGGTGGTTCAGTCCCCGCCGGGCGGCGGGGCGTTCGCGGCGTTCATCGCGGGTTGGAGCCCGCGGGTCAGCCACAGTTCGACGGCGTCGGCGGCGTCCTGCACGGCGAGGTCGAGTTCGGTCCGCTCCTCCGGGGTGAACCGGGAGAGCACGTAGTCGGCGGCGCTGACGCGGCCCGGCGGGCGGCCGACGCCCACCCGCAGGCGGGGGAACTCGTCCGTGCCGAGCTTCTCGATCACGTCCTTCAGACCGTTTTGACCGCCGGCGGACCCTTTGCCCCGCAGCCGCAGGCGGCCGGACGGGAGGTTCAGGTCGTCGCAGACGATCAGCACGCCGGCCGGATCGACTTTGTGAAAGCGGGCCGCCGCGGCGACGCTGCGACCCGACAGATTCATGTAGGTCAGCGGCGACACGAGCAGCGCCTTCGCGGACTCGAACACCGGACGGCCTCTGCCGGGCGGGACTTCGATGCGGAGCGTCTCCGCCTCGAAGTTCGATTCCGGCTTGGCGTCCGGGGCGTGGCGGCGGGCCAGTTCGGCCAGCACCTCCCAGCCCACGTTGTGCCGGGTGCCGCGGTAGCGGTCGCCGGGATTGCCGAGGCCGACGACCAGCTTCATCGCATCGCTCCTGCGCCGCAGTCCCCTGCGACGCCCCGCCTAAGCCGGAAGCACGCCTCCGGCCTGGAGGGAGGGACGAAGATCAGTCCTCCTCCGGCTTGGCGGGGGCGTCGTCGTCCTCGGCGGCCGGGGCGTCCTCGTCGCCCTCGCCAACCAGTTCCGGTTCAAGCGAATCGACGGTGGCGGCCTCGACGGCGGCTTCCTGGCGGGCGGCCAGGGCCTCGGCGTCGATCACGTGCGCGACGAGGTCGTGCGGGTCGGTCAGAATCTCGACGCCTTCCGGCGGGACGATGTCGCCGACGCGAATCTCGTCGCCGACCTGCAACTCGGAGACCGACACCTCGATCCGGTCCGGGATGGAGACGGCGGAGCAGCGGATGTGGATCGAGTCCAGGTCGTGCTGGAGCACGCCGCCGGCTTCGGACCCGGGGGCGATGCCGGTGGTCACGACGCGGACGTCGGTTTCCAGCTTCTCGTCGGCACTGACCCGCTGCAGGTCGAAGTGCAGGATGTGCTGGCCGAAGGTGTCGTACTGCACCGCCTTGAAGATCGACTTCTGGACGTTGCCGTCCAGCTTCAGGTCGACGACCTGATGGCCGCTGACGAGGATCGGCCGCAGGTCGTGGGCGGGGACGGCGATGCCGACCGAGCCTTCGCCGTGGCCGTAGACGATGCCGGGCACGATGCCTTTGGCGCGGAGGCGGCGGCTCTCCGCGGTGCCCGGCCGGGTGCGGGTTTCAGCGAGGAGCGTGGGGTCGGCGGCCATGCGGAGCGAACGGAAAATCGACGGGGCCCGCCGGGTCGTAGCGGACCCGGCGCGGCTGGAGACGGTTCGGAGAAGCCGGGCAGGGTATCGGCGCCCGCCCGGCCCATCAACCGACCGTCGCCCCCCGTTTCTCCGCTGCTCCGCTTTCCCGGCGCTCCGGCGCCGGCTCGGCGGGCTGGCCGGCTCCGCGACGCCGGCGCCGCGACGGGGAGCGGGGAAGAACGTCGGACGCCCCCGCGGGTACACTGCGGTCCCGCACCCGCCCCGGTCGCCGTCGGAGTCGCCCCGTGTCGTACCCGTTTCGCCTCGGTTCCCGACTCCCCGGCCCCGTGCGGAGGCCGTCCTCGGCCGAGGTCCGTCTGTTGGCGGTCGGTTTGCTGGCGGCCGGGCTGTCGGCGTTCGCTCCGGCGGCGTACGCCCCGTCGGCCTGGGGGCAGCAATCCTTGGATTTGCTGGAGGAGTTCGAGAACGGCGATGACGACGCCGGAGGCGAGGCGAATCCGCCCGTCGCGGAGCCCGACGCCGGTCCCGGGCGGTACGACTACCGCGGCAAGGACGGCGAGGCCGACTCGGTCGACGCCCGCTTCCCGCAGGATCCCGAGCGGGTCCGCCAGTTGAAGGCGATCGGCCGGGCCGTCGAGACCGGCGACTGGGATCGGGCCTCCGACGCGCTCCTCTTCATCCTCGGCGAGGCCGAGGGCGAGGTGGTGCGGCTCTCCAACGGGCGGTCCGCCACCGTGGTGGACGAGGCCCGGCGACTGTTCGACCAGTTCCCCGCCGCCGAACGCCGGGCGCTGGAACGGCGGCTGGGCGGGGCGGCCCGGCTGGCGTTGGACGAGGCGCTGGCGGCCGGCGACGCCGCGATGGTCCGCGACGTGGCGGTGCGGTTCCCCGCGACCGACGCCGCCCGCGACGCCCGCGTCCGGCTCGCCCTGCTGCACCTGGACCGCGGCGAGGCGGGCCTCGCTGCAAAGCGATTTGCCTGGTTGCTGGGGAATCCGGAGGACGGGGCGTATCTGCTGAACGACCCCCGCCGTCGGGCGGCGGTCATCGCCGCGTTCGCCCGGGGCGGCGAGCCGGAGATGGCCGCGGCGCTGTGGGCCGCGACGCCCCCAGCCGCCCTGGCGAGCCTGAACCTGCCCCCCGCCGCGGCCGGCGGCGTGCCGGCGGCGCTGGCCGGCGCCGAGGTGGAGGGAGCCGCCGTGCTGCCGTCGCGAATCGACGACCCCCTGCTGGTGCCGCGGTGGTCCACGCCGATCGTCGCCGATCCGGCGGAGCGGGAGGACTTCCGGGAGGCCGTCGATCGCCTCCAGCGGAGCGGGCTGGCCCTGCTGCCGGTCTGGGAGCCGCTGACCGTGACGGTGAACGGCCGCGATCTGGCGCTCTCCCGCACCACCGCGGGGGTCATGGCGGTCGACGCCGTCACCGGGGAGGTGAAGTGGCGCAGCCGCGACTCTGGCCTGGCGGTGCAGGGGGCGACCCAGCAGGTGATGAGCTACCAACGTATGCGGTCGCAGACCGAGGCCGAGCGCAACGACACGGTCTCCGCCGTCTACCGCGAGGCGGCGTTCGGCACGCTGACCACCGACGGCGTGCGCGTCTTCTTGCTGGAGGCCGACGACGACCCCGCCGGCCCCTCAATGTTTCTCGGCGGGCGATCCACGGGCGCCCTGGGGCGGCCGGTGCGGTTGGTCGCCTACCGTCTGGACACCGGCCGGCTGGACTGGGAGATCGGCGGCACGTTGCGGGACGAGCCGTTCGATCTGCCGCTGGCCGGCTGGCGCCCGCTGGCGGCGCCGACGGTCGACGGCGGAGACCTGTTCGTCGTCGCGGAGCGGGTCGCCGCCGACGGTCTGCGGCAGATCGACCTGTTCTGCCTCGATCCGATCACGGGGCAGACCCGCTGGAATCGCAACGTCGCCACGGCGGAGGCCTCCATCAACGAAGACCCCGTCCGGGCCGAGTGGGGCGCCTGGTGCGCCGTGGAGCGGGGCGTGATCGTCGTGCCCACCACCGTCGGCTGGGTCGCGGGCGTGGACCGCCTCACCCGGGAGGTGCTGTGGGTCGAACGGGTCTACGAACCGCAGGTGAGCGGCGTGCAGGGCTTCCGCGGGTTGCAGGGCGGGCCGAACGTCGCGACCGCCGACCCGGAGGCCCTGGCCGATTACTGGCGGCCGGGGCCGCCGCGGGTCCTCGGGCGGCGGCTGATCGTCGCCCCGCCGGGCGAGGATCGTTTGTACGGGCTCGATCTGCTGACCGGCGAACGGCTGTGGCGCCCGCGCTATCGGCGGAACTGGAAGGCCGTCGCCGCCCTGCTGCCGGGCTCCGTCTTCGCCGGGAACAAGGCCCTCGGCAAGCTGCCGGCTGACGAGGGGGCGCTCGTGCTGGTCGGCCCGGCGAGCCTGGCGGCGGTCTCCCTGAAGGACGGCTCCACCCGCATCTGGACCTACTCGTTGCCCAAGGAACTCGGCCGGCCCAGCGGCATGCCGCTGGTGGCCGGCGCCCGCCTGCTGGTTCCCGTCTCCGGTGGGGCGTTGATCACGTTGAACGCGGCGACGGGCGAACGCGTGGAGGTCTCCCGCCGCACCGACGCCGGCGGCCCCGGCCGCGGCCTGGGGGCGCTGGGCGTCTCCGGCGGACGCCTGCTGAGCGTCGGCCCCAGCGGCTTCGTCGGGTTCGAAGATCGAGCCGGACTGACCGCGGACCTCGCCGCCGCGGCGGACTCAGGCGAGCCCGCCGGCCCCCTGCTGACCCTCCGCGAGGCCGAACTGCTGCGGACCGCCCGCAAAACGACCGAGGTGTTGGCGAAACTCGACGCAATCCGGGACGGCGCCCCCGCGGACGCGGCCCCGCCGGGGCTGTCGTCCGCGGATGCGGAGCGGTATCGGGCCCTGCTGCGGTCGACCCTGCGGGACGCGATTCTCGGAGTCCCCGGCGAGCCGCCGCCGGAGCCGGATCGGCAGGACGAACTGCTGGATCGAATGACGGAGCTCGCCGACACGCCGGCCCGCCTGATCGCCGCCGAACGCCTGCGGGCGGATCGTCTCCGCGACCGCGGGGAGCCGGCGAAAGCGGTGGCGGCCCTGAGGACCCTGGTGGCCGATCGGCTGCGGGCGGGCGCGGCGCCGGACGCCAACCCGCTGGTGCCCGCGGCGGAGGGCGACGCCCCGCCGCCCCCGGCCGCCGAACCGGACGCCGCCGCCCCCGACGCGGAGGTTCGGCTGAGTCGGGACGTCTCCCGCGAACTCCGTCTGATTTGGGAAGCCGGCGGGGCGGAGGCGGCGACCGCCCCGGACGTGGCGGGCCGCAAGGCCGTCGACGCCCTTGCCGAGGAGTGGTTGGCGGAGGCGCCCGAGGGGCTCCCGCCGCACGCCCCCGCCGCGGAGTTGCTGCCGTTCCACCCGGCGATCGCCGCCGCGACGGCGGCCTGGGCCGAAGCGGCGCTCGCCTCGCCGGACGCCGCGACGCCGACCGGCGGGGCCGCCGCGGCGGAACTCCTGCTGTACCGCCTCGCCGACGGCCGCGACGACGCCGTCGCCGAACGGGCGGAAGAGTTGCTAAAGAGTCTGGGGGAGTCAGGCGAAGAGTCCGCGGGAGACAACGCGGCGTCCGGCGCCGTCGTCGAGGCGTTGGCGGGCGACCTGCAGGCCCGTCCGCCGGCGGCACTGCCGGCTCCGGCGACCGTGCGGCCCTACTTCCGCACGCACACCCTCGTCGCCTCCGACGACGGCACGCGGCTGGACGTGTGGGACGTCGGCACCCCCGACGCGGCGCCGGCGGTCTCGGCCCGGTTCCCGCTGTTGGGGGACACGCCTTATTCCACGGCCCGCCAGATCTTTCAGCGGCGGGGCCAGGAGGCGATCTTCTCCTCCTACATCGCCGGCCGGGCGACGGCCCGGCCGGCGGTGGCGGCGACGGGCGGCGTCATCTTCGCGGTCACCCGCGGCGCCGTGGCGGCGATCCATCCGCAATCCGGGGCGACGCTGTGGAGTCGCCCCGTCGAAGGCGCCGCCCCCGCCGCCCCCGGCGATCTGGCGCTGGGCGTGCCCGCGGACGCGGAGGGCGGGCCGCGGACGCTGCAGCGGGCCGCCCGCTGGGCCCGGACCACCTCGCGGCGGCCGCTCAGCGGCGTGGTCGCTGCGAACGCCGAGGTCGTCGTGGTGCTGGAGGACCGCACCCTCACCGTGCTGGACGCCCTGACCGGCGAGACGATCTGGATTCGCCGGCGCCTGGACCCGCAGAACGCCATGGCGGCGGCGACCTCCACCGCCGTGATCGTCACCCCCCGCAGCAGCTCCAGCGAGGGCGGGCTGGCGCTGACGGCCCGCGAGGGCGCCCCGCTGGAGGCCGCCGACCGGGCGTTGAACGTCGCCGCCCGCGCCCTGGCCATCGCCGGGGCGGGCCTCGTGCACGTCGTCGAAGGTCCGGCGGGCGGCTACTTCTTCACCTCCTGGGACCCGGGCAACGACCGCCCGCTGTGGATTCGCGGCGTCGACAGCGAAGCCAAGATGATCGTCCTTCCCGAGCCCGGCCCGCCGGTCGCCGTGATCGTCACCCCGGACGACGGCGACGACGACGCGGAGGACGACGGCCTGCTGGTCGACCTTCGCACCGGCGCCGCGACCGTGCTGGGCGGGGTGAATACCGGCGGGGCCTCGCTGGCGGCCCTGGCCGACCCGGACCGGGTGATGCTCGTCGCCCGGCCGACCCGCGGCTCCTCCCGGCAGTACACCATCGACGAACTGCCCACCACGACGGTCGGCGGCACGCTGGACGTGTTCGCCCGCAGCGGGGGCCGGCTGTGGCGGACGAACGCCGCCGGGGCCGAGTTGCTGCACGACGGCATCGACCGGGCCGGGTTCGTCACGCTGCTGACCGCGGCCCAGGACGCCGAGCGCGGGCAGCTCACCGAGGTAGAGGTGGTCGCCCTCCACAAGCAGACCGGTCGGGAGCTGTTGCGGACGGTCGTGCCGGTGTTGGAGCGGTTCGAGCAGAGCGCCGTTACCCCCGCCGGCGACGCCCTGCACCTGTGGAACACGAACACCCGCGCCCAGGAGTACTGGCGGGTGCGACTGACCCCGGGCGAGGCCGCCGCGGAGAACGCCGCCCCGCCGGCCGAGGGCGATGAAGTCTCGGCTGCGGAGCCCGACGCGGCGCCCGCCGAGATCCTGCCCGGGGCCGCCGCCCGCATGGCCGCCCAGCGGCAGGAGGTCGACCGCACCGAGCAGCGCCGCGAGGCGATGGAGCGGTTTCAGGCGCACGGCGAGGGGGCGGCCCGGCTACGGGCGGTTCGCGACGCCTTCGACCGGGAAGCGCTCCAGAGAGAACGCGAGGCCTTCCGGCCGCGGTGACGAACGGGGCGGCGCTCGCTAGGGTGGGGCGTCGGCGCGCGGTCAGAACCGGGCGTCGTCGTTTGTTTCCTCCCCAAGACCCCGCCGAGAGTTTCGTTCGGATGCCCGCCACCAGCGTGATCGGTTTGCAGTGGGGGGACGAGGCGAAGGGGAAGTTCGTCGACGTCCTCACCGATCAGCACGACGTCGTCTGCCGCTATCTGGGCGGAAACAACGCCGGGCACACGGTCGTGTTCGACGGCAAGACGTTCAAGTTGAGTTTGCTGCCGGCCGGCGTGCTGCATCCCGGCAAGACCGCGGTGATCGCCACCGGCGTGGTGCTCGACCCGGCGGCCCTGCTGAACGAGATGGACCGGGCCGTGCAGTCGATGGGCGGCCCGGTCCCGCCGGAGGGCACCGACCTGCTGATCTCCGACCGGGCCCACCTGATCTTCCCCTGGCACCTGGCCGAGGACGCCGCCCTCGAAACCGATCGCGGCGACGCCGGGCAGGAGAAGATCGGCACCACGCTCCGCGGCATCGGCCCCTGCTACCGTGACAAGGCCGGCCGCACCCACGCCGTCCGGGCCGGCGACCTGCTGAGGCCGGACCGCTTTCGGCAGCGGGTCGCGGAGGTCTGCGCCTTCAAGAACCGATTGCTCGGGGCGATGATCGCCTCCTCGGGGCAGGGGGAGTTCACCCCCTTCGACGCCGACGAGATCGCCGACCGCTACCTCGGCTTCGCGGAGCGGCTCGGCCCGTTCATCACGGACACCACCGCCTTCCTGCTGGACGCCGCCGACAGCGGCAAGAACATCCTGTTCGAGGCCGCCCAGGGGTCGATGCTGGACCTCGACCACGGCACGTTCCCCTACGTCACCAGTTCGAACAGCTCCGGCTGCGGCGTGCACCCCGGCAGCGGCGTGCCGGAGCGGCACCTGGACACGATGCTCGGCGTGGTGAAGGCCTACAGCACCCGGGTCGGCGGCGGGCCCTTCGTCACGGAGTTGGACAACGAGATCGGCGAACGCATCCGCACCCGCGGCAACGAGTTCGGCACCGTCACCGGCCGGCCGCGTCGCTGCGGCTGGTTCGACGCCGTCGCCGCCCGCTACGCCGCCCGCGTCTCCGGCGTGGATGCGTTGGCCGTCAGCCTCCTGGACGTACTGGACGGCTTCGACGAGTTGCAGATTTGCGAGGCGTACGAACTGAACGGCCGACGCACGACCGACTTCCCCAGCCACGCCGACGACCTCGCCGAGGCAACCCCGATTTACCGCACCCTCCCCGGCTGGAGCGAGGACACCACCAGCTGCCGCACCTACGGCGACCTGCCGGCGAACGCCCGGACCTACCTTGAGACGCTGGCGGAGTTGCTCGGCACCAAGCTGACCTACGTCGGCGTCGGCCCGGACCGGGAGCAGACGATCCGCGTCTGAGGCGGTCGCGGCGGCACGTTCGATTCTTGCTCCGTTTCGCAGGAGGAATCCCATGTCGACCGGCGCCGTCCTGCTGTTCGCCCTGCTCCCGCCGTGGGGCGGGGCGACGCCGCTGCTCGTCGACGCGGCGCCCCGCAAGGCGACCCTGCTGCCGGGCGAACCCCTGGTGGCGGAGGTGCGCCTCACGAACCCGACCGACGCGGCGATCGCGTTCGATCTGGGTTTGAATGCACTCGAAGCGTTCCACGTCACCGTCCGGGACGCCGCGGGGCGGGCTGTGCAGACGTCGAAGCCGATCCGCTTCGGCGGCGGGGCACACTCGATCGGCCGCTATTTCGCGCCGCCCCACAGAGGGCGGCACAGGGCGTCGCTGGTCCTGAACCGCTGGGTCTCGACGCGGCACCCCCCCGGCCGGTACTCGGTGACCGTCCACGTCCGCCCCGTCCAAAACAGATGGGAACGGCTCGGACTGGCGGACAGTGATCCCGACCCGATCTCCGTCCGGGCGGACGCGACGTTCCACCTCACCATCGGGCCTCCCGACGAAGCGGCCCTTAGGGAGTTGTTTCACCGGCTGAAAGACCGCCTGCTCGATCCTCGCCTCGATCCCGCCGAACAGGACGTCGTCAGGGCGTCGCTGTTCGAGACGGACGCCCCCGCCGCGGTCGAGGCATTGGACGAGTTGACCTCGGCGCCGACGCCGCCGGGCGGGCGGCTGGGGCGGTGGGAAATGGACGGCCTCCGTCGGGCGGCGACTCAGGCGCTACGCCGGATCGAGTAGCCGGCCCGCGACTGCCGACTCGGACGTCACCGGTCCCCCGGCGTCATTCTTCGCCGGCGTCGCGGTAGTTTTCGACGCGGTGGAACGTCAGCAGGTTGGCGTCGTGGGCGCGGTGGGCGCCGCCGAGGCCGTCGGCGTAGGCGGTGCGGCTCAGGACGATCAGGTCGTCGCCGTCGTATAGCCAGTCGACGTATTGGAAGGCGTGGGCGATCACGTCCGGGTGGTGCAGGACCTCGCGGCGGACGGTCCAGGTTGTCAGGTCCGGCGAGTGCATCAGCGCCAGCGTGTTGCGGACCGAGCCGGGGTTCTTGTCCGCGTGCTCCGGCCGGACGAGGTTCGCCAGCGTCCAGTAGCCGTCGCCGTTCGGATCAGGCCGGACGGAGAACTTCTTCGCCGCCCCCGGCATCGGCACGAACCCGCCGGTGGACAGGTCCCCGTCGCCGGGCTCGAACCGCAGCTTCTTCCCGTCGTCGATCACCCGCACCAGCGCCGCCTGCTCGGAGCGGTTGTCGCCGGAGGTGTTCACCCGCAGCAGATCGACCAGCCCGCCGTCGGGCGTGACGACGACGTTGCCTTCCAGGTAGCCGAGGAACGTGCCGTCCAGCCAGTCCGGGTCGCGGGGCAGGGGGCCGGCGACGGTCCAGGAATCGGCGTTCAGCAGGTCGGCGTCGACGGGGGCGGAGATCACCGCCGCGGCGTAGCGTTCGCCCCATTTCTTGCCGAACGAGGCGTTCTCCACGCCCCGCCACAGCCGGCCGTCGTGCTCCACCACCGGCACCGGGGCGCAGTGCCAGGGGGCCGGGCGGAGCAGCCCCGACGCGGCGTCCTTCGGATCGGTCCACGTGCGGCCGCCGTCCGTCGAGCGACGCAGCACCAGGTCCCCGTGATGGGCCCGTGTGCCGAACAGATAAGCGTCGCCGCGGTGCACGAACAGCGAGGACCAGAAGGCGCCCTCGATCTGGGCGACGTGCGACCAGGTCTTGCCGTCGTCGTCGGAGCGGTAGACGTGCGACTGGGCGATTTCGAACTCCTTGGACTTCGGCCCGAAGAAGTCGTGCGACGCCAGCAGCGCCCCGTCCGGCAGCCGGGTCAGCCCCGGCGAACCGATATACAACCCGGACGACGCCGGCGAATGGGCGACGACGACCCCGGGCACGCCGGACAGGTCAGGCGTGGCGGGGTCCGCCCCGGACGCCGTGACGGCGATCGGCAGGCAGAGGACGGCGGCGAGCGGGAGGAGCGAGCGGCGGAGCATTCCCGCAGGCTAACCAAGAGCCCGCCCCGTTCGCTCCCCGGAGCGGATCGCCGGGGCGTCGGTCAGCGCGTGTCGGTCGGCGCGGCGACCGGGGCGGCGAACCCGGCGGCGGTCAGGCGGGCGATCAGGTCGTCGGTGCGCCGCTCCACGCCGTCGCCGGCGAGGTGATAGGGGGTGTCGAAGAAGAATTCCTCCGGCAGCGCCGCCTCGCGGGGCGTCGTCAGCACGGGGACGGACAGCCGGTCGCGGAGGGCGGCGTCCCAGGCGTCGAGGTTCTCGCGGTGCTCCTCGTACCGCCGGCGGGGGACCGGGGGATGAACCACGACCAGCGTGCCGCCCGCCGCGGCGACGGCCTCCGCGAACGCCGCGACCCGGTCCAGCTTGGCCGGCGGCGTCTCGCTGGAGATGCCGACCAGTTCCCGGTCCGGATTGCGCGGCAGATCGCGGTGGCCGACGAAGTCTCCGCGCTCGTCGAAGTGAGAGCCGAGGTACAGCGACGGACCGATCGCCGAGCCCGCCGGCCAGAGGATCCGCCGGGCGCTGCTCCGGGCCTTCAGGATGAGATAGTCCATCCCGGTATCCCCGACCGTCTTCCACCCGGCGAGCGGCAGGTGCGCGGCGGCGGCCGGCTGTTCGAGGAGCAGATCGTTGAACATCGCCGCCTGGCCGACCGGGCCATACTCCAGCGACAGGATCACCAAGTCCCCCGGCTTCACCGCGGCCGCCCCCTGATTCAGGATGAACGGATGCCCGAGTCCGGCGTTCAGCCCCAGATTGATCGGGGTGCGGCCGAGCGCCTCGCCAAGACGC